>DASWST010000151.1:0-7056 GCA_036402515.1 Pseudonocardia sp. | reverse complement strand
CACCAGCACCGGGCAGATCAACCGCCTCAAGGCATTGCTGCGCGACGGCGACGACACCGATCACCGGCTCGCTCGAGAAAAGCTCACCCTCACGACCCTGTCCGCGCTGGCCAAGCGCCACCCGCCTCGGAACGCCAGCCGAGCACAGGCGGTACGCCACTTCGAGATTCGCCGCCTAGCGGTGGCAATCCGCGAGGCGCGCCGGGAGCTGAGCACCAACCACGCGGAGCTGGCCGCGATTGTCACCGACCTAGTCCCTGGGCTGACAGACCAGTGCGGGATCGGCCCGGTCAGCGCGGCCCAAGCCATTGTCTCGTTCTCCCACCCGGGTCGGTGTCGCAACGATGCCGCCTTCGCCAAGCTCGCCGGGACCAGCCCGATCGAGGCTTCCAGTGGTCAGACCACCCGCCACCGACTTAATCGGGGCGGAGACCGGGCACTGAACAAGGCGATCCACACGATCGCGCGCACAAGGATGCGCAGCGATCCCGCCACCCAGGCCTACGTGGCCCGCCGCACCGCCGAGGGCAAATCCACGCGCGAGATCCGCCGCTGTATCAAGCGTTACGTTGCCCGCCAGCTTTATCGCACTCTCACCGCCGCCATGGCGCCCACGTCGTACCCCACCGCTGCCGGCTGACAGGCCCTTGACACGACACAGAGCACCGTTCCGGCGCATGGCGTCATCCGGGCTGCTTACAGCGTCCGTAACCGAGCTCGGTAAGCGGTCATGTCCGGGTCGGGGGTGTGCTGGCCAGTCAGCGCCGGGTAGAGCTCGTGGCTCAGCTCGTAGGCCAGCGCGTGCAAGATCGCGTGCCGATCATGCCCCTGGGCGAGAAGCCGCCGGGCAGCTTGCCACACCTCTGGTGGGGTGTCGTCCCAGAGTTGGTTGGCGATGACCTGATGCAGGGCGACGTGCAGCCGAGGGTTGGCGCCCTCGACCAGCTCGTCCGACATCGGATCAGCGAGCACGGCTCGATACTCCGGATGCTCAGCGAGGATCAACAGTTCGCGCTGGTCCTCATCGGCCGGGTCGAGCTCGACCTCCTCGCCACCATCGATGCTGGTCACGATGGTCGGAACAGCGAACCGGCGACGCGCCAGTAGCTCCCGCGTCGCGGTGGGGTCAGCCAGCACCGCAGGGTCGACTCCGGTGACATAACCCCCTGCGCCACCAGCGTCAACCGCGGCCGGGTCAAGGTCTTGGTCGAGTCCGCCGAACTGCGGGGCGGGCCGCCGCGCGCGCTGCACCCGCCGAAACTTCTCCCGCGAACGCTTCCCCCGTCCGTGACCAGCCGAGCTCACCACCCCACACTCCCAGATCCAGCCCGCCGTGACGAGGCCACACTCATACCGCCTCGAGATGCCTTCGGGGACTTGACACGAATAGAAGCGTCAAGAGGCCGAGTCGTTCCAGTCGACGCGCCGACGGCAGAAGCCGCCGGCCATCGAGGGCGCCCTGCCCGAGGTGTCATCTTAGCCGGTTCGCGTTGCGCCCGGACCTGCTCGAAGTATTGGTGATGCGCGCCCGGGCCCGGATTGACGAGGGCTGCGGCGACTGCTCGCCCCGTTCGTCGGATGTTCACTGACCCGTGGCCGGGGGTACGTTTTCCTGTTCAGTGTCGACCGGGGTTGCGATCAGAGGTTGTGGTGATGGCGGAGACGACGAAGAGCGGTAGCCAGCGCGCAGCGAGTGGGCGGGGTGGGGGGCGGGCCTCAGCCGCTGAAGTCGGTGAGCCAACCGCGACAGGCGCGGTCAATGGCGAGGAGCGCGCTGGCACGGAGGCGGGGAGGGAACGGACGGCGAGGGTGAGACTGCCGTTCGTGACCGCCGAGTTCCGGGCGCCGCATCTGCACATGCCGGGGCGGGGTGAGGTGGACGCGGTGGCGCGGGGTGCGCGCTCGTTGTTGCCGGGGCCGAAGGCGGCGTTGTATTACGGCGCGTTGGCGGTGACCGCGGCCGTGGGTGTGATCGAGTGGCCGGTGGCGGCTGCGATTGGTGTGGGCGCGGCGTTGGCCAGCCGGGGCGAGGCGAATCCACAGCCGAGTGGGCGGATGTCGGGGGCGGGGGAGCAGTCAGGGGAACGTTCGACCGCGGACGCGTAACCGCCTCGTGCTGGGGCGGGTGATCGCTGCCGCGGGGCAGGTGACCGGTGCGGTCGTTGCCGCCGGGATCGGCGCGTCGGTCAATGCGATGTCGGCCACCGCGGGCGTGGTGTACGGCACGGCGCGGCTCGCGGAGGCTCTCACCGCGCCTCGCGGGGCGTGGCTGGCTGGTAATCGCGCGCACATCGCGGTGCGCGGCGTGCATCGTGCGGACTTGAGGACCGCGGCTGAGCGTTTCGCGCGGCTGCTTGCCGGGCGGGATGGGGTGCGGCGGGTGGAGCTGAACGCTGTGCTCGGTCGGGTGATGGTCGAGCACGATCCGACAGTGCACGATCTCAGCACGCTGATCGGGCTGGTCGAGGCGCTGGAGCGGGAGTGTGGGCTTGACGAGGAGTCCACGGCGCCGAGGGCGGTGACCCATCCGGCCGCGTTGGGGCCACCGGTGCGGGCGGCTTTGGGTCTCGGGGTGAACGCGGTGGGGCTCGGTTATGCCGCGTTGGGGGCTGGGGTGCCGATTCCGGGGTGGTTGCCGGTGTCGCCGCTGCTGTCGCTGATCGACGCGGCGCCGTGGCTGCGCGGGGTGCTTGAGGCGTCGATTGGTAGGCCGGCGACGGATACCGCGTTGACGGTGGCCACGGCGGTGGCGAACGCGGCGGCGCGGCGCCCGCTGGGGCTTTTGGTGGATGGCGCCGCGCAGTTCGGTCTGTATCAGGAGGCGGTTGCCCGGCGCCGGGCGTGGCAGCGTTGGGAGGGTGACCTCGCCGAGTGGCCCGGTGCGCACCGGGCTGCGCCGATGCCTGGGCTGGCTCGGCCGGTGCCGCTGCCCGACGGTCCGGTCGAGGGGGTGGCGAACCGTTCGGCGGGGATTGCCCTGGGCGGGTATGCCGGCGTGTTGGCCGCGACCCGCAGGGGAGTTCTGGCCAGCGCTGTGCTGATGGCGGGTGTGCCGAAGGCGGCCCGTGCCGGGCAGGACGGTTTCGCCGCGCAGGTGGACCGGGACGCCGCCGCGCGAGGCAGCCTGGTGCTGGAGCCGAGGATGTTGCGCTGGCTGGACCGGGTGGACACGGTGGTGCTGGACGCGGAGGTCCTGCTCAGCGGGCGGTGGCTGATCGAGGGCGTGCGGCCGGTGGATGGCGGGGCGGATCTGGTCGAGTTGTCCGAGCGGGCCCATGACCTGATCGACGCGCACGATCCGGGGCGGCGGCGGGAACGGGCGGGATGGTCGGTGGCGCCGTTTGCCGAGCCCGCGACAGGGCTGCCGACGCCGGTCCTCGAGGCGGTTGCCGACGGCGTGAAGCGGGGCGCGAGGATGGTGGCGCTGCGCCATCGGGGCCGGGTCGCGGCGGTGGTGGCGTTGTCTGAGGGCCTGGACCCGCTCGCCGAGGCGCTCTCGGGCGCGGCCCGAGCGGCCGGAACGTTGCTGATCAGCGGCGTGCGGGGCGGGCTGGAGCGGCGGCTGGGCGCGGCGGGGGTGCTCGAGGGCGGGGCGGGGCAGGCTGAGGCGGTGCGCGGTCTGCAGCGCGATGGCCGGGTGGTGGCGTTGGTCGGCGGGCCGAATGGTGCGGGGCTGGCCGCCGCGGATGTGGGTATCGGGCTGGCCGTGCCGGGTCGGGCTCCGCCGTGGGTGGCCGATGTGCTGTGCCGGGGGGTGGGGGAGGCGTGCGCGCTGCTCAACGCGGTGGCCCCGGCCCGTGAGACCAGTCGCCGGGTTGCCCGGCTGTCGGTGATTGCCTCTGGCGTTGGGGGGTTGCTCGCGGTGCTCGGACCGGCCGGGGGTGCCGCCGCCCGCGCGTCGGTCCCGGTGCATCTGGCCGGGCTGCTCGCCCTGGGCATGGGTACCTGGTCGGCGATGGCGGCTGCTCGGCTGCCTCAGGGCGTACCGGTTGAGCGCGGCTCCTGGCATGCGATGTCGCCGGAGGCTGTGCTGGCCGCGTTGGCCGGCTCGCCGGCTGGCCTGGCGGAACAGGAGGCGCAGCGGCGGCGCAAGGCCCAGCCGGTGCGCGCCGAGCGTGAGGAGCTCGGGCTCGGTGCGGCGACGATGGAGGAGCTGGCCAACCCGATCACCCCGGCGCTGGCCGCGGGCGCCGGGCTGTCCGCGAGCGCGGGTTCGGTGCTGGACCCGGTGCTGATCGGCACGGTGCTGGCGCTCAACGCATTGATCGGCGGCGCGCAGCGGCTCGGCGCGCAACGATCGCTGCGGGAGCTGACCCGCACCAGCGCCGCCGCGGTCCGGGTCCGCCGCCCTGACGCGCGGGTGGCGGTGAGCGCCGGTGACCTGGTGCCCGGTGAGATCGTCGAGCTCAACGCGGGTGACTCGGTGCCCGCCGACTGCCGGCTGCTGAGCGCGGCGGGGCTGGAGGTGGACGAGTCGTCCCTGACCGGCGAGTCGAGCACGGTGGCCAAATCGGTGCGCGCCACGGGTGCCCGGGCGGTGGCGGATCGGCGCTGCATGCTCTACGAGGGGACAGTCGTCGCGGCCGGGCGGGCGGTCGGGGTGGTGGTGGCCACCGGGGAGCGCACCGAGGCGGCGCGGGCCCTGCGCGCGGACGGCGGGGTCGCCCCGGAGACCGGCGTGGAGCTGCGGCTGCGCGCGTTGACCGGGCGGATTCTGCCCATCTCCCTGGCCGCCGGGCTTGCGCTGATACCCGTCGACCTGTTGCGCCGCCGGCCGCTGGGCCAGGCGCTGGGCCGGGCGGTCAGCCTCGCGGTGGCCGCGGTGCCCGAGGGGCTGCCGTTCGTCGCCACGGTGGCCGAGCTGGCCGCCGCCCGCCGGCTCTCCGCCCGAGGGGCCTTGGTGCGCAACCCGTCCACGGTGGAGGCGCTCGGGCGGGTCGACGTGTTGTGCTTCGACAAGACCGGGACGCTCACCGAGGGTCGGATCAGCCTGCGCGGGGTGTCCGACGGCCGCGGTCTGTGGCCGGTGGATGACCACATGCCGGCCCTGCCGCGGGCGGTGCTCGCCACGGCCGTGCGGGCCAGCCCGTTCCACCTTGCCGGCGAGCAGGTGCCCGAGCAGACCGACCGGGCGGTGCTGGAGGGGGCGCGCCGCGTCGGGGTGTCCGTCGAGGGCGAGTGGGGGCGGGTGGAGCACCTGGGCGAGCTGCCGTTCGCGTCCGACCGGGCCTACCACGCCACCCTCTGGCGCGACCGCCGGGGCGAGTGGATCAGCGTGAAGGGCGCACCGGAGGTGGTGTTGCCGCTGTGCTCGACCTGGCGCCGAGCGAACCGGACCGTGGCACTGACCGCGCCAGAACAGGCCCGCTTCACCGCGCAGGTCGACCGGCTCGCCCGCCAGGGTCACCGCATCCTCGCCGTCGCCGAGCGCGCCACACCGGGGCGGTCCGGGCTGGCCGAGTCCGATATCGCCGAGCTGGAACTGCGCGGGATGGTGGCGCTGGCCGACCCGGTCCGGGCGACCTCGGCGCGGGCGGTGGCTACCCTGCGCGCCGCCGGGGTAGCCACCGTGATCATCACCGGGGACCACCCGAGCACGGCCGAGTCCATCGCCGCCGAGCTGGACGCGCTCAACGGCCGTCAGGTGCTCAGCGGGATCGCCCTGGATGAGCTCAGCGATGACCAGCTCGATGCGGCGCTGCCCAGCACGGCGGTGTTCGCCCGGGTCACCCCCGTGCAGAAGGCCCGGATCGTGCGGCGGCTGCAAAGCGCCGGTCACGCCGTGGCGGTCACCGGTGATGGCACCAACGACGTGCCCGCGATCCGACTCGCCGACGTCGGGCTTGCCCTCGGCGCCCGAGCCACCCCCGCCGCCCGGGAAGCCGCCGACGTCGTGATCACCGACGACCGCATTGAAACGATCACCGACGCGATCGTCGAGGGCCGCGCGATGTGGTCCTCGGTCCGAGACGCTCTCTCCATCCTGCTCGGCGGGAATCTCGGCGAGATCGCCTACACCTTCGGCACCGCGCTGGTCGGCGGCCAGGTCGCGCTGAACGCCCGGCAGCTGCTGCTGGTCAACCTGCTCACCGACGTACTGCCGGCGATGTCCGTCGCGGTCCGACCACCGCCCGGCGCCACCCCCGAGCAGCTGCTCGAGGAAGGCCCGGAAGCCTCACTCGGGACCGCCCTGACCCGCGACATCCTCATCCGGGCCGCCATCACCGCCACCGCGGCGTCGCTGGCCTGGCTGATCGCCCGCCCGCTCAGCGCGCCAGGCCAGGCCAGCACCACCGGACTGGTCGCGCTGGTCGGCGCCCAACTCGGGCAGACCCTCGCGGTACGCGGGCGCACCCCCCTGGTGCTGGCCGCGGTGGCCGTGTCGTGGGTTCTGCTGGTGGCCGCCGTGCAGCTGCCCGGGATCAGCCGCATCGTGGGTTCCCGGCCGCTGTTGCCGCACCACTGGGCGATCGCGCTGACCGCCAGCGCGGCGGCCACCCTCGCGCAGCTCCTGGCGCAGGGCGTCGGCCGCCAGGGCTCGGCGGCCAGGACCTGACGAGTACTGGATCGTCACCTTCGCGACACCCCAGCGGTGGCTACCCGGGGTCGACCGTTCACCCTCCGCAGTCATCGTGCGGTGACACGAGGAGATGATGCGCAATGGCTGAGTTCCTGACCGCCGTGCTGGTCACCGTCGCGGCCGCCCTTCTCGAACGACTCGCGGTGCACATCGCCCGCCAACTCTGGGAAGCGGCACGCCCAGCCACCGTCTGAACAAGGCCAACTCAGATGCGGCCCGCCCGACTGGCCACTGCTGTCCAACCTGACACGCGCGGGTCGCTGCCGCGGCGGATCCCATAGTCCCTATCGATCGATGAACTCGTACCGCCACCGCCCGGTGGCGTCCGGGGAGACGCCGATGCGGTGGTAGACCGCGCCCCGCTCCGGGGTCTCGTTCTCGTACCACCACAGGCTCGGTAGCGGGGCGCTGTAGTGGAGGTACTCGTGTTCGGTGTGGTCAGCTGGCCCACCGACGAAGAAAACGCGGAGGCTCAT
>DASWST010000150.1:0-7672 GCA_036402515.1 Pseudonocardia sp. | reverse complement strand
TTTCGGCGGTGAGAATCTTGGTTGCCGTAGCACCCAGGGACGTGTGGGACGAGCTGCTTCGCGCGGTCGGCACCAAGGATGCCGACGGCGAGGTGAGCGGGGTGTCCGAGGAGTTCCGCCTCGCCGCCCGCGCCGGCAACCGAGAACGTCCGGTCGGTGGGCTTCCTGGCGCTGTCGGTGATATTGCCCAGTTGCTCGCTGATCGTGCATCACGGCGGCTCCGGCACCACGGCCAGCCCGCTGCACTACGGGGTACCGCAGCTGGTGCTGCCCGGCTTCGCGGACAACCCGCTGTCGGCGGAGCGGGTCACCACCAGGGGAGTCGGCCTCTCGCATGATCCGGCGACCGCGACCGTGCCGGTGGTGCGCGAGCTGGCCCTGCGGCTGCTCACCGAGGCCTCGTTCGGCCTGGCCGCCCTCGAGGTCAGCGCGGAGATGGCCACCCAGTCCAGCCCCTCGGTGGTGATGGACCGAGTGGCAGCCTGGTTTACGGCGTAGACCTCAGGCCGTATACCGCGTAGACGGGAACAGCGTGCTCATCCCTTCTTGACTAATCGGTCCATAAGGCGGGTACGGTAGTGGCATGACATCCACAGCACGTGAGTTGGACGGCAAACGGGCCCTGGTCACCGGCGGATCTCGAGGGCTCGGCGCGGCCATCGCGCAACGACTGATCGACGAGGGAGCCACGGTGCTCGCCGCCGCCCGGTCGGCGACCCCGGACACCCCGGCCGGCGCCAAGTTCGTCACCGCCGACCTGCGCACCCCAGAGGGCGTACGGGCACTCGCCGACACCGCGCTCGAGCAGCTCGGCGGCGTGGACATCCTGGTGGACAACGCCGGCGCCGCACGGGTCTTCGGCGAAGGCTCGGGCACCATCCCGGACGAGGAGTGGCGGGACGCCCTGGACATCAACTTCCTGGCCGCCGTCCGGCTGGACGCCGCGCTGCTGCCCCAGATGCGTGAGCGCGGGTCCGGGGTGATCGTGCACATTTCCTCGGCGGTGACGCTCGATCCGCCCGGCCAGTTCCTGCACTACGCGGCGGCGAAGGGGGCGCTGTCCACGTACAGCAGGGGGCTGGCCATCGAGCAGGCCCCGCACGGCGTCCGGGTCCATGCGATCAGCCCGGGCAACGTGGCCTCACCGGGCGCCGATGTGGCCCGGCGTGATTTGGCCGCCTCGTTCGGGGTGGACCCCTCAACCGTGGAGTCGAAGGCGCCGCTCGGCCGGGGCGGCGTGCCCGGCGATGTGGCCGAGCTGGTCGGCTTCCTGGTGTCGGATCGCGCATCCTGGATCACTGGACGAGACTTCATCATCGATGGCGGCGAATTTCCGCGCGGCTGAACCGCTCGAGTGGCGGTTCGCTGGCCTCACCGACTGTGAAGGGAACTCATGCCTCGCGTGAAAGCCGGGATCGTCGAACTCGAGTACGAGGAGTTCGGCGATCCCCATGCTCCGGCCCTGATCCTGGTCATGGGCCTGGGCGCCCAGCTGATCGACTGGCCGGAGCAGTTCTGCCGCCGGCTCGCCGACCGTGGCTTCCGGGTGATTCGGTACGACAACCGGGACTCCGGCCTGTCCACCGCGCTGGACGATCTTCCGGTGCCCGACCTCGGCTCGGTGCTGGCCGGCCTGGCGTCTCCGCCGTATACCCTCTCCGACCTGGCCGGCGACACCGTCGGGCTGCTCGACGAGTTGGGCATCCAACGCGCACACGTGGTCGGCGCCTCGATGGGTGGCATGATCGTCCAGATGCTCGCGATCGAGCACCCGGAGCGGCTGCTCAGCGTCACCTCGATCATGTCGACCACCGGCAACCCGGCGGTCGGGCAGGCCAGCCCGGAGGCGATCACCGCGCTCACCACGCCACCTCCGACAGAGCGCGGGGAGGCCATCGAGTACATGGTCCGGCTGCTGCGGCTGATCGGGTCGGCCGAGGTGCCCGACGCCGAGCTGCGCGCCCGGGCCACCGCCGGCATCGACCGGGCCCGGCATCCGGCCGGCGTGGCCCGGCAAATGGCCGCCATCGTCGGCGCGCCGGAACGCACCGAGGCGCTGGGCGATGTGCGCACCCCGACGGTGGTTGTGCACGGCGAGGTCGACCCGCTGGTCGACGTCAGCGGCGGCCGGGCCACGGCGGAGGCCATCCCGGGCGCTGAGCTGGTCACCGTCCCGGTGATGGCGCACGACCTGCCACCCAGTGCCTGGGACACGATCATCGACGCGGTCGCCAGGACAGCGGCGCGCGCCTGACCTGACGCCGCGGACGCCGCGGAGCGCGGTACGTGGCGGACGCCACGCCGAGGACACGGGGTGTTTCGGCACTCAGTGTCCCGGGTTTTGTCCGCGCTTTTGGGTACCGTGCGACGTGTGGGGTTGGTCCGAGGTGAGTGTGGGCGCTGCGGCGCGTCCTGGGTGGGCGAGGAGCGTTGCCACTGCGCGCGCTGCTGCGAGACCTGGGACGATGTCGAGCTGTTCGATGCGCACCGGTCGGCGGATAGGTGCGCGAGCGGCCGGGCGCTGGGTCTGTTGCAGACCCGCAACGGGATCTGGCTGCGCGCGCTGGACCGGTTGGGCACCGCTTCCTGAGCGTCGCGCGCGCCGGGCCCGTCGGTTCAGGTGCTGGCTGAGGCGACCGCCGATTCCCGCCGGCGGGCCAGGTCGTCCAGGATGTCGGCGGTGGCCGACGCGCCGAATCTGGTCGCCCCGGCGTTGGCCAGCTCCAACAGCTGGTCCAGGGTGCGCACCCCGCCGGAGGCCTTGACCTCGATGTGCGGCGACACCGACGCGCGCATCAGGGTCACGTCGGCCGCCGTCGCCCCGCTCGGCGCGAAGCCGGTCGAGGTCTTGACGAAGTCGGCGCCGGCGCGCTCGGCGGCCTGGCAACCGGCCACCTTCTCCTCGTTGGTCAGGTAGGCGGTCTCCAGGATCACCTTCACCGGCGCAGCCCCGGCCGCCTCGACGACCGCCCGGATGTCCGCCTCCACCGCGTCCAGCTCACCCGAGCGCAACCACCCGATGTTCAGCACCATGTCCACCTCGGCGGCACCCTGCTCAACGGCCAGTTCCGTCTCGGCCGCCTTGATCGGGCTGGCGATGCTGCCGTGCGGGAAGCCGATCACGGTGCCGACCAGCACCCGGGTCCCGTCCAGCAGCTTGACCGCGAGCGGAACGTCGCTCGGCCGCACACATACCGAGATGACCTGGTACTGAGTCGCCACCGCGCAGCCCTGGTGGATGTCCCGCACGGTCAGCTCCGGGCGCAGCAGCGCGTGGTCGATCATCTGGGCAACCTGCTCGACCGTGACCGTCGCCGGCGTGATGGTCATGACGTTCTCCGTCCCTCGTGGGCGCCGACGTACCGAGGCACCCCGTTCCGTGCTGACGCACATGCTTCCGCCCTAGAACGTACGCGGAAGTACGGGTGGGACGCCGGGCTAGAGCGCACGCGGCGGACGGGGATCGAACCGGGCTATCTCGCGCAGCGCGGCCAGGCACTGCTCAACGCCGTCCTCGATCAGTTGCTTGCCCTCCTCGGCCGTCGCGCCGGTCGGGTCGCCGACCACCCCGCCGGTGCCGAAGTCGTCGCTGAGCCAACCGAAGCTGACCGGCTTGCCGAACCCGACGTGCCGGTACTCGGCGAGGTGCTCCGGCACACTCCGCACGGCGCGGTCCATGTGCACCAGCTCCGGGCGCAGGTACAGCAGCACCGAAGTTTCCCCCCGGCCGCCGTGCACGCCCATGCCGAGCTCCTCCGCCGCGGTGGACCGGCCGCCGTGATCCACCGGCCGCCCCGGGTGCATCAAGAACGTGGACAGCCCGAATTGTCGGCGCAGCTCGCGGCAGGCCACCTGGAGCAGCGCGGAGTTACCGCCGTGCCCATTGACGAACACCAGCCGCCGGGCCGGCGTGGTGGCGATCGAGCGGCCCAGGTCGACCAGCACCCGCATCAGGGTGTCCCAGGACAGCCACATGGTGCCGGATGCCCAGGAGTGCTCGTCGGACTTGGTGTAGGCCAGCGTGGGCAGCCGCCACACGTCCAGCTCGCCGGCCGCCCGCTCGACGAGCGCGCTGGTCACCATGTCGGCCACCACCAGGTCGGTGGACAGCGGCAGGTGCGGGCCGTGGTGCTCGACGGCGCCCGTGCCGAGCAGGATCACCGAGTCGGCGGTGAGCAGCTCGGCGGACTCCGGGCCGGTGAGGTCGATCAGCTCGCGGGTCGCCACCGCGCGTCCTTTCCGTCGGAGGTGAGCTTGCCGGGGTTGAGCAGGCCGCGCGGGTCGGTGCGCCCGACCACCGCGCGCACGTCGTCCAGCCGCCGGTCCAGCATCCAGTTGTGCGGCGAGTGGTAGGAGACGCCGATCTCCTCCAGCGCGTCCATCCCGGTGTACACCTGCTCGGGGGAGACGTAGGGCGCCATGAGCATCCCGATCGGCCGTTCGCGCATCAGCTCCAGGTGCAGCACGGTGCCGGGATAGATCGACCGCACGGTGTCCGGGTCGTCCCACAGCGGCGTGCCGGCCACCTCCAGGTGGAAGTACTCGGGATGGCGTTTCTGCAGGTGAAACGTGGAGTGGTTGTAGGAAAGCGCGGTGATGCGGTCGGCGGCGACCAGGCCGGGGCGGACCGCGAGGACCTCCGCGCCCGCGCCGCGCAGCAGCGCGGCGGCCGTGTCCACCACGTGCGTCTGCACGATGGCGCGCACGCTGGCCCGAGCCGGGTCCAGTGCGGGGTCGCGGGGCAGCGCGGCCACCACCGCCGCCTCGTCCAGCGACGCCAGCCGGGGTTCCGGGTCCAGTTCGAGCAGCGCGCGCAGGGCCTCCGTCCCGGTGGCGTAGTCCGGGGCGGCCGCCCAGATCGCCACCCAGTCCCGCCGGGGCGCCAGCCGCACGGTGGCCCGGACGATCACGCCGGTGATGCCGTAGGCGTGGATGTACGGGACGGTCTCCTCGCCCTCGGCGTGGATCAGTGCGCCGCTGCCGTCGCACGGGGCCACGTCCAGCGCGGTGACCAGGCCGTCGGCATTGCTGCCGTAGGTGATCGACCCGGTGCCGCCGCTGCCGCCGGCCAGGAACCCGCCGAGCGTTGACCCCTTGGTGGACGGGTAGATGCGCAGCTCCTGGTCGCTGCCGGCGACGGCGGTGTCCAGCTCGCGCATCCGCACCCCGGCCTCGGCGCGCACCCACCCCGCGCCGATCTCCTCGACCGCCCGGCACGCGCTGATGTCCAGCAGTAGCCCGCCGTGCAGCGGGATGGCCTGCCCGTAGTTGCCCAGGCCGGTGCCGCGCGGAGTGACCGGCACCTCCAGCTGGTAGGCGATCGCCAGGATCTCCGGGATCTGGTCGGCGGCGCGAGGCGTGGCGATCAGGTCGGCCCGGCCGGCGGGCAGCTGGGCGCTCAGGATGGGGGACATGTGCGCCCAGTCCACCGAGAGTCGCTCGATCTTGGCCGGGTCGGTGGACAGCCGGTCCGCACCGATCAGTGCGCCCAGACGGTCGGCCAGCTCGCGGGTGCGGGCCGCCCCGATCGACGGTAGCCCGGCGCCGATGTCGGTGGTCATGAACCCTCGCCGAGCTTGATGGACGGGTCGACGAACTGGTTGGTGGCGATGTCGGCGGCCTTCAGCCCGGGCCGCAAGGTGGTGCCCCCGCTGGCCAGGATGGGGGCGAAGGTGTCAATGGTGGACTGCACCCTGGACATGTCCATCCCACCCAGTGGTCCGCTGGTGTCGTTGGCGACGATGCCAAGCTGCTTCATGGTGGTCGCGGCGTAGTTGGCCACGCCTTCGGAGTAGGTCCAGCCGTCGTTGTACTGGCTCACCGCGTCGGTGATCAGCTTGTTGGTCTGGCCGGGGTTGGCCAGGTAGTCGATCTGGGCGCGTTGCACGATCGGCACCAGCCGCTTGAGGCACTCGGACATCGCCGGCAGCTCGGCGCTGCGCACCGCCAGCGGCTCCGGGTAGATCGAGTAGCCGACGTCGGCGAGCAGCTGGTACTTCACCGGCTTGGCCCAGGCCGACACCTCGTGCTGGTAGATGTACGGCTCGGCGGTGGCGAAGCCCTGCTGGGCGATCGTCGGGCTGGTGACGAACCGGGCCGGGGCGCCGGTGTAGCCGGAGTCCAGCTGGCTCTGCTTGAGCAGTCCCTTGGCCACCAGCAGCGGGCTGTAGTAGTTGGCCTTGGCCACCACCACGGTGGCCCCGGACGCGCCGATGTCGGCCACGGTGTTCCAGTCCGGGTGGCTGGCCGGGTCCCACATCAGCATCTGCGGGCTCTTGACCAGCGGCGCGACCACCGCCGTGACTGGTTGGTTGGCCGAGCTGTTGATCGCGCCGTCGGTGCTCACCGCGCCCAGCGTGATCGACTTGTCGATGTACATCTGGGCCGCGATGGAGGTGAAGCCGATGGCCGCGCCGCCGGCCCTGACCTCCACCTTCACCCCGGTGTCGTGCCCGCCGATGACCAGTGGGCCGCTCACCCGCTTGCGGTCGGCGTCGACGGTGTAGCCCGGGCCGATCAGCTGGTACACCGCGCTGTGCTCGGCCTCGGGTTCCCAGTCCTGCTGGATGGACACGGTGGCCGGGCAGACACCGGACAGCTGCTGGGCTCCGGTCGCCGGGGGCAGCGCCGCTGAGCCGCCGGCCGCGTCCTCGGAGGTACTCGAGCAGCCGGCCAGCGCGGCGCACAACAGCGCGGCGAGTGCCAGGGCGGTCGGGGCGAGGGCTCGCTTCATGGCACTCCGTCAGGACGCGGGAGGGATGGGGTCAGCTGCCGGGGCGGGTGCCGCGGGCGGAGGAGTACCAGGACCCCACGGCGAGCGAGCTCAACGCGGTGAACAGGGTGAACACCACGACGCCGTAGAGGGAGGAGAGCAGGATGGCGGCGAACAGGTCGGCGGACTGCACCCGGGCGATGTAGGTGGACAGCAGCGTGCCCAGGCCGGGCTGGCCCTGCACGAAGAAGAAGTCCCCGACCAGCGCCCCGATCACCGACAGCCCCGAGGAGATGCGCAGCCCGGCAAACATGGACGGCAGCGCGCCGGGCAACTGCAGCTTGGTCAGCCGCTGCCACCGGGTGGCCCGATTCAGGGTGAACAGGTCGTGCGCGCCGCGTTCCACCGAGTGGATGCCGAACAGCGTGTTGGCGATCATCGGGAAGATCGCGATGATCACGCAGACCACCACCCGGCCGTTGATCCCGTAGTTGAACCAGAGCCCGATCAGCGGCACGATCGCCAAGATCGGCACCACCTGCAGCAGGATGGCGAACGGGTACAGGCTGCGCTCCAACCAGGAGGACTGGCTCATCACCACGGCGGCCAGCACGCCGAGCACGCAGGCGATCACCAGGCCGATCATGGACACCTGCACGTCCAGCAGTAGCGCGCGCAGCATCGGCCGCAGGTGGGACCAGCGCAGGATCGAGTCGGTGAGCACCTGTTGCGGCGGCGGTACCAGGATCTCCCGGCGCTCCGGGGTAAGCACCAGGTAGCTCACCGCCAGCCAGATGCCCAGGAAAGCCACCAGCGTGGTCAGCACCGGCAACACCCCTCGGGCCAGCCGCCGCGCCCGCGCCGCCCCGGCCGCCCCACCCGACAACCGCCGCCCCGACACAGCCCCCACCGAGTCTGGCCTGGTCAAGGGTCGTGAGTGGCGATGGTCGCTATAGCGAC
>DASWST010000149.1:0-24030 GCA_036402515.1 Pseudonocardia sp. | reverse complement strand
CAGGACTCGATCCGCCAGACGTTCCGTGACCTCGTCGTCCACCGTCCGGAGAAGACCTACCGCTGGACGCTGCCGTGGACGTTCTCGACGTTCGACTACCCGGAGCTGTGCGCGCTGCTGGCGGCCCAGGGCGAGTTCGCGTTCGAGACGGCCAAGGTCGACGGGATCACCCGCGGGACGGTGCACACGGTGCACACCGACCGCGGCGACCTGCGAGCGCCGCTGGTCGTCGACGCCCTCGGCTGGCGCCGGGTGCTGAGCGATGACCGCGACGCCATCCAGCCGCCCGACGCGCGCCTGTCGCGCGGCCTCGAGGTCCACCCGCCGATCGGATCGCACCCAGCCGACGACCTCGAGCTGTGGCTGGACCCGAAGTACATCGTCCCCGGCTACTCGTGGGCGTTCCCGGCGGGCTCGGAGGTGCGCGTCGGCGTCGGCTCGTTCGACCCGCGCCTGCGCGTCAAGCAGCCGACGGTGCAGCTCGCCGACGACCTCGGGGTCGACAGCGTCCGCTACCAGGGCAACTGGATCCCCCACCGCCTGCGCCCGGCCACCGGCGACGGCGTGTTCTTCGCGGGCGACAGCGCCGGCCACTGCCTGCCGACGACCGCCGAGGGCATCCGCACCGCGCTCTACTTCGGCCTCGCGTGCGGGCGGGAGCTGCGCCGCGTCATCGAGGGTCGCCAGACCCGCGAGCAGGCCTTGGCCCGCTACCACTCGTTCAACGAGGACCACCGCTGGGCCTTCGACTGGCTCTGGCGCGTCCAGACGCTCGTCTCGGGGATGAACAAGTACCCCGCGATGGACACGACGCTGCGGCTGATGAGCCGGCCGAGGCTCATCGCGTGGGCCTTCGCGCACTACCTCAACATCGCGCCGCCGTCCTTCGCTCTGACCGGGCCCGCCCGGCCGCCGTGGGCGGCCGAGCCCTGGCAGCCCCGAGCCGCCGCAGAGCTCGCCGCCTAGACCTGCTCAGCGCTTCCGCCGGGGCCCGCTAGAACCCCCGCCGCTCACGGGCGTGCACCAGCCGCGGATCCCGCTGGGCCTCGGCGTGCTTGCGCTCGATCCAGACCCGCAAGGCGCACAGCGCCACGAGGATCCCGACGCCGATCGTGACGCCCAGGACGTCGCCCGGGCTGAACGCGCCCAGCGCCGCGAAGAACGCGTACGCCGCGATCAAGCCGATCGCCAGCGCCCAGAAGGCGTCGAGCGCCGCGCGCGTCGCCGCCGGGTGGTTGCGGATCGGATGAGGCATGTGCACCGACGCCATGCCGGACCTCCTGTGTGGGTGACGAGTGCCCTCGTGCCGATCGTAACGAGCGATCCGGCGGCGTCAAGGGCGCCGCCCGTCGGTCAGTCGCGGACGAGGAAGAACACGCCCGCGGCCAGCAGCGCGACGCCGAGGAGCTTGCCCGCGGTGATCGGCTGCTTGGCGACGCCGAGCCACCCGAACCGGTCCACGACGAGCGACAGCGTGAGCTGGCCGGCGAACGTCGCGGCCGTCACCCCACCGGCGCCGAGCGTGCGCACCGCCACCAGCGCGACCGTCACGTAGGCCGCGCCGAGCAGGCCGCCGGTCAGGTAGAGCCACGAGACGTGGCGGACCTCGCCGATCGTGCCGAAGCCGCCACGCGCCAGCGCCACGATGCCGAACAGGACGGCGGTGGCGACCAGGAACGACAGCAACGTCGCCTGGAGGTTGCCGGCCGTGCCGGCGAGCTTGCCGTTGATCGGCGCCTGCAGGGCGATGAGCCCGCCCGCGGCCGCGGTCAGCACGACCGCGGTCCCGCGGTCCATCTACTTGGCCTCCAGCCAGGTCTGGCCGACGCCGACGTCCACGGCCAGCGGCGGGGTGCGATCGCCCCACGGCGCGAGCATCTCGCGCTCGACGATGTCCCGCACCCGGTCGGCCTCCTCGGGCGGGCCCTCGAACAGGAGCTCGTCGTGGATCGTGAGGATCATCCGCGTGACCAGGCGCTCCTCGGCCAGCGCGCGGTGCACGCCGATCATCGCGAGCTTCATGACGTCGGCCGCCGTGCCCTGGATGACGGTGTTGACGGCCAGGCGCTCGCCGAGCGTGCGCACCTGGTAGTTGCGGGCCCGCAGCTCCGGGATCTGGCGCCGGCGGCCGAAGAGCGTCGAGACGTAGCCGCGCTCCTTGGCCTCCTCGATGGTGGTGGCCATGAACGCCGCGACCCGCGAGAACCGCTCGAGGTAGGCGTCGATGAAGGCCTTGGCCTCCTCGCGCGCGATGTTGAGGCGGTCGGCCAGCCCGTAGTCGCTCAACCCGTACACGATGCCGTAGTTGATCATCTTGGACTTCGAGCGGTCCATGGGCGTGAGCTCGTCGGCGGGCTTGCCGAAGACCTGCGACGCGGTGGCGGTGTGCACGTCCTCACCGCGCACGAAGATCTCCTTGAGCACCGGCTCGTCGGCGATGAAGGCCATGACCCGCAGCTCGACCTGCGAGTAGTCCGCGCTGAGCAGCACGTTCCCCGGCGCCGCCTCGAAGCACCCGCGGATCTCGCGCCCCAGCGGCGTGCGCACCGGCACGTTCTGCAGGTTGGGGTCCGTCGAGGCCATCCGCCCCGTCGTGGCGCCGGACTGGATGAACGTGGTGTGGATGCGCGACTCGGCGTCGGCCAGCTGCGGCAGCACGTCGAGGTAGGTCTTCATCAACTGGTTGAGCTCGCGCCAGCGCTCGACCTTGGGGATGATCGGATGCTCGTCGCGGATGGCCTGCAGGACCCGCGCGTCGGTGGAGAAGCCGGTCTTGCCGCGGCGCTTGCGCGACAGGCCGAGCTTGTCGAAGAGGATCGCGCCGAGCTGCTGCGGCGAGCCGATCGTGAACTCGTCGCCGGCGAGGTCCCAGATCTCGCGCTCCAGCGTGGCGATCTCGTCCTGCACGCGATGGCGGATCTTCGCCAGCCGCTCCTGGTTGAGCCGCACGCCCGCGAGCTCCATGTCGCGCAGCACGGCGACCAGCGGCAGCTCGGCCTCGGTCAGCAGCGCCATGAGCCCGCGCTCGGTCAGCTGCTCGCGCTGCCAGGCGGCCAGCGCCTGGCCGAGCGCGGCGTCGGCCGCGAGCGGCTCGGTCGCGTCGGACTTCAGCCCGCGCTCCTCGCAGATCTCGCCGAACGGGAAGCCGCGGCGCGCCGGCTCGAGCAGGTAGGCGGCCAGGAGCGTGTCGTGCGCGAGGTTGGGCGGCACCGTGCCCAGCGCCTTGGCGTCGTGGGCGATCACCGGGCGGTCGCCGAGCGCGGCGACGATCTCCGCCGCGCTGTCGGCGGTCCCGACCACGGCCTCCTCCCCCACGACGGCGCCGAAGCGCCACTTGGGGTCCTCGGCCAGCAGCTGGCCCTCGGGGACCAGCGGCGCCTCGACGGCGATCGTGATCTCCGAGCGCGCCGGGCCCAGCGTGCGCAGGGCGGCGAGGCCGCCCTCGCGGACCTTGACGCGGACCGTCGCGACCTCGGCCGGCAGCGACGACGGGACCGACTCGTCCTCCTCGGCCAGCGCCTCCTCCAGGCGGGCGAGCGGCGCCCGCAGCTCGAACTGGCGGAAGACCTCGCGCAGCCGGGAGCGGTCGGGCTCGCGCGCGGCCTCGTGCGCGGGATCGACGTCGATCGGGACGTCGCGCAGGATCGTGGCCAGCTGCTTGGAGATCCGCGCGTCGTCGGCGTGGTTGGTGAGGTTCTCCTTGCGCTTGGCGCCGGAGATCTCCTCGACCGACGCGAGCACGGTCTCGAGGTCGCCGAAGCGCTGCAGCAGGTCGGTGGCGGTCTTGTCGCCGATGCCCGGGACGCCGGGGATGTTGTCCGACGTGTCGCCCTTGAGGCCGTAGAAGTCGGGGATGAGCGCGGGCGGGATGCCGTAGCGGTCGATGACGGCCTGATGGTCGTAGAGCTTGGTGTCGGTGATCCCGCGCCCGGTCGCCATCACGCGCACGCGCGAGTCCTCGTCGATGAGCTGGAAGATGTCGCGGTCGCCGGTGACCACGACGACGGGGACGTCCTGCGCGCGGGCGCGCTCGGCGATCGACGCGATGACGTCGTCGGCCTCGTAGCCGTCGACGGTCACGTTGCGGTAGCCGAAGGCCTCGACCAGCGGCGCCAGGTGCGGCCACTGCTCGCGCAGCAGGTCGGGGCGGGAGGTGCGCGTCGCCTTGTAGTCGGGCGAGACCTCCTTGCGGCCCGAGTGGCCGGCGTCCCAGACGACGATCGTCGGCTTCTGGCCGTGCTCGGTGAGCAGCTTGACCAGCATCGAGGCGAAGCCGAAGATCGCGTTGGTGGGCACCCCGGTCGAGGTCGCGATCGACTCGGGCAGCGCGAAGAACGCCCGATAGGCGAGCGAGCTTCCGTCGATGAGGTAGAGCTCGTCGTGCTGCGCGTCCGACCCGTTTGCGGCCATCGGCAGGACCCTAGCGGGAGGTCTGGCAGGCCGGCACGACGCGTCATCGGAGGCGGCATACAAGTACGCAGAGCCGCCCCTCCACGGGCCCGGTCGCTCCCCTAGAGTCCGCCGGGCGATGTCCCCCTCTCCGTCGGCCCAGTACAGCCTCACCATCCGCATCGAGATCGCCGATCGCCCGGGCATGCTCGGCCTCGTCGCGAGCGCGATCGGACAGGCCGGGGCGTCGATCGGGTCGATCGACCTCGTCGAGGTCAAGGACGCCGTGCTCCTGCGCGACATCACCGTCGACGCGTCCGACAGCGAGCACTGGGACCGGATCGTCGGCGCGCTGGCCGCCATCGACGGCGTCACCGTCGTCGACACGACCGACCGCACGTTCCTGCTGCACATGGGCGGCAAGATCGAGCAGCACAACAAGTCGCCGCTGAAGACGCGCGCCGACCTCTCGATGGCCTACACCCCGGGCGTCGCGCGCGTGTGCACCGCGATCGCCGAGGACCCCGACAAGGCGTTTCAGTACACGATCAAGCGCAACACGGTGGCCGTGGTCTCCGACGGCACCGCCGTGCTCGGCCTCGGCGACATCGGCCCGCGCGCCGCGCTGCCGGTGATGGAGGGCAAGGCCGCGCTGTTCAAGGCGTTCGGTGGGCTGAACTCGATCCCGCTCGTGCTGGACACCACCGACGTGGACGAGATCGTGGAGACGCTGGTCCGGCTGCGGCCCAGCTTCGGCGCGGTCAACCTGGAGGACATCGCCGCGCCGCGCTGCTTCGAGCTGGAGCGCCGGCTGATCGAGGCGCTGGACTGCCCGGTCATGCACGACGACCAGCACGGCACGGCCATCGTGGTGCTGGCCGCGCTGCGCGGCGCGTGCGCGACCATGGGGCGCGAGCTGGCCCCGCTGAAGGTGGTCATCACCGGCGCCGGCGCGGCCGGGGTGGCCTGTGCGGAGATCCTGCTGGCCGCCGGCGCCACCGACATCACGCTGCTCGACTCGCGGGGGATTCTGCTGCCTGGCCGGGCCGGGATGAACCAGGTCAAGGCGGAGCTGGCGGAGCGGACCAACCCGCGTCGGCTCTCCGGCGGGGTGGCCGAGGCACTGGCCGGCGCGGACGTGTTCATCGGGCTCTCCTGCGCCACGCTGCCGGAGCGGCTGCTGGCCACCATGGCGCCGGAGCCGATGGTGTTCGCGCTGTCCAACCCGGACCCGGAGGTGCATCCCGCGGTGGCCGCCCGGTACGCGCCGATCGTGGCTACCGGGCGTAGCGACTACCCGAACCAGATCAACAATGTGCTGGCCTTCCCCGGGGTGTTTCGGGGCGCGCTGGACGCCGGCGCCACCCGGATCACCGAGCGGATGAAGTTGGCCGCCGCCGAGGCGA
The DNA here is from genome assembly GCA_036402515.1 of Pseudonocardia sp. Lineage (GTDB taxonomy): Bacteria > Actinomycetota > Actinomycetes > Mycobacteriales > Pseudonocardiaceae > Pseudonocardia. Next base: position 18,235 of record DASWST010000149.1, on the reverse strand, counting down.
TCTTCCAGGTGGCCACCGACGATCTGGCGCCGGATCGGATCGTGCCCAGCCCGTTCGACCCCCGGGTGGCCGCGACGGTGGCCAGCGCGGTGGCCAACGCGGCCGGGTAGCCGGTGCCGGACACTTCCAGGAGACTATTGAGCACGCACAGTGACCACGGTTGCCCCGCCGCGATTCGTCGCCGGCGGGGCCGCCGTGTTTCTCCGGAAGTGTGGCGCTGTGGCCGGGTGGCGGTGCCGAAGGCGTGGCCCGCGGGTGGCGGCGGCACATTCGGGGCGAGGGCTGTGAACGCTGAGGGTGGTCGGCTATCACGCTCAGTAATTGCTCCGGCGGGCTCCACCTGGGCTTTTTTCGGGCCGCTCACAGTATGTGACCCTTCGTGTTGGGCCACTAGGAAATCTGGTTAATTGATTGTCCCCCACACGAGTGATGACCCCGGATCGTCCGCGCGGATCGCTCGTTGGGCCGCATGACAACGCCCACGAGGGCGTGAATTCGGATCGTAAGGGGAGACCGGGTGGCCGACCTCGGACAGTGGCTCGATCCCCGTCGGGGTGTTGGGCCGGCGGGACGGGGCGGGTCGGCGGGGCTCACCGCCGGTCGCCGGTCCGACGGGAGCCACTCCGGGCTGGTGCCGAATCAGGTGTCCGACTCACGACCTCACCCGATCTCCGGTCCGTGGCGGTCCTCGGTACCCGACTCTCCGGCCGGCCTGAGCGGAACCTTCGGTACCGCCAGCGCGTCCGCCCCCAGCTCGGTGGGTGCTGGGGGAGGCGCTATGCCGGTGGCCGGCGGCAAGGGCGGCCCCGGTCCGGCGGGGGCCGGTCCGGCGGGGGTGGGACCCGCGGGGGCCGGTCCCTCGGGGGCAGCTGGCCAAGCTGGACCGACCGGGGCTGGACCGACCGGGGCTGGACCGGCCGGTGTAGGACGTCCGACGGGCCCGCCGGCCACGATCGAGGCGCTTTCGCTGCCCTCTGCCCCCACGCTGCTCTGCGACAGTGCCGACCGGGTGCTCCGGGTCAACGCGGCACTGCTGCGGATGGCCGGCCGGGACCCGCGCCAGTCCGCCGCCGGGGAAGGCATCGTCGGCCGTCCGCTGGCGCAGCTACTGGTGGGCCCGGACGCCGACGCCCGCCTGGTGCGCCCGGACGGCGCGCTGGCCAGGGTGCGCGTGGTGCGCTGGGCGCTGCCCGACGTCGGTCCGCTGGCCGGGCTGCGGGCTGTCATGTTGGTCGACACCACCGACGTCCTCCCGCCGGTGACCGCCCGGGACGACACCGAACGACAGCTCGCCGAGCTGCGCAAGCTGGCCAAGGTGGGGAACTGGAGCTACGACCTGCGGACCGGCGCGCTGCACCGGGGATCCGCGCTAGTCGAGCTGTACCGCGAGGTCGGCATCGCGCCGGACGCGCAGCCCAGCGGACCGATCGAGTTGGAGCAGGTTGCCCTGCTGTGCGCCACGTTGCGGGAGAAGACGGCGCGGGGCAAGTCACCGCGCGGCGCCGGCGAGGGCAGTGAGACGCAGCGGGTCGACTCGCACCACATCGAGCACCGCACCGCCCCGCCGTCCGAGCGGGTACTGAGCTGCCGGGCCAGCGTGGAGCGCAAGCCGGACGGCACCCCGGTCCGGCTGGTCGGCACCGTGCAGGACGTCACCGAGCTGCGCCAGGCCGAGCAGCGGATGGGCCGGGCCACCCAGCGGTACCTGGACCTGGTGTCCATCGCCCCGGTCGGGGTAGCCGTGTTCAACCGCACCGGGCAGCTGGTGGACGCCAACGGAGCGTTGTGCACGCTGCTCGGCATCCCGGGGGAGAAGCTGCGCGGGGTGTCCGCCCGAGGCCTGTCGGTGGACCCCACCGGTAGCGGTGAGCTGGCCTTCCTGCGCACGGTGCGACCGGGCGCCGCGCACGGCTACCGGGTCCCGCAGTACGCCATCCGGCGCGCGGACGGCACGTCGGTGTGGTGCGAGCTGTCCGTCACCGTGTCCATCGGCGACGACGGCCGGCCGTTCTGGCTGGTGGTATTCACCGACATCTCCGAGCGCCGCCGCGCGGCCGACGTGCTGCGCATCGCCGGCACCCACGACGAGCTGACCAGGCTGCCCAACCGGTCCTCGGTGACCGCCAGGATCGGTCGCCTGCTGGCCGGCCCGGACCGGCACAAGCTGGCCGTGCTGTGCTGCGACCTGGACGACTTCAAGCGGGTGAACACCGCGCTCGGGCACGCCGCCGGGGACCAGGTGCTGATCATGCTCGGCGCCCGGCTGCAGCGCGAGCTGCCCATCGGCTGCTCGCCGGCGCGGCTGTCCGGCGACGAGTTCGTGGTGGTCTGCGACGACGTGTCGGCGGTCGGCGGTGTGCCCCGGCTGGCCGAGACGGTGGCCAACCTGGTGCGCGGCCCGGTCGAGGTGGACGGTCAGCCGGTGCGGGTGTCCGCCGCGATCGGGGTGGCCACCCCGGCCGACGGGGACGGCCTCGGCGGGGTGAGCAGCGCCGAGGACCTGCTCCGGTTCGCCGACGCGGCCATGTACGACGCCAAGGGGCGCGGCGCCGGCCAGCTGGGCTTTGTCACCGCCGACACCGCGACCAGCGCCAACCACCAGCTGCGGATGGAGGACGAGCTGGGCGCGGCGATCGCCGACGACCAGCTGGTGCTGCACTACCAGCCGGTGGTGGGCGCGGACGGCGCGGTGCGCTCGGCGGAGGCGCTGATCCGTTGGCCGCACCCGGAGCGCGGGATGCTCTTCCCCGGCGACTTCATCCCGATCGCCGAGCGCGGCGGGCTGATGCGCGAGCTGGACGAATGGGTGTTGCGTACCGCGACCAAGGAAGCGGCGGGCTGGCCGGTGCACGCGCGGCGGCCGGTGGGCGTGGCGGTCAACCTGGCCGGACTGCTGCCCGGGGAGCCGGACTTCGTGCCCACGGTGCGCGCGGCGCTGGCCGACAGCGGGCTGGCCGGCGACCGGCTGGTGCTCGAGCTGGTGGAGACCAGCCTGGTGTCGCTGCCCAAGCGCACGCTGGCCGCGATGAGCGAGCTGGCCGGGCGGGGTGTGCGGTTCGCGGTGGACGACTTCGGAACCGGGTACAGCTCGCTGTCTCGGATCAAGGAGCTGCCGGCGCAGATCGTCAAGGTGGACCGCACGTTCGTCAGCGGCATCAGCACCGACCCGGCGGACTTCGCGGTGGCCAGGGCGGTGGTCCAGATGGCCGCCGCAATGGGCCGGTACTGCGTGGCCGAGGGTGTGGAGACCGCGGAGCAATTCCACGCGCTGCGCGGCCTCGGGGTGGACGCCTACCAGGGCTGGCTGTTCGCCAAGGCCCTCGAGCCGGCGGCGTTCCGCGCCATGCTGGTCGGGCCGCCGCTGCCGATTCCGCCCGGGGAGCCGGGCCCGGCGCCGGACGGCCTGGCCACCCAGGCGCTGCCCACCGAGTCCTCGCGCACCGAGTCCTCACGCACCGAGCCGTCCAGCACCGAGACCCCACGCCCTGAGACGTCACGCCCCGAGACGTCACGCCCCGAGACGTCACGCCCCGAAGCGTCACGCACCGAAACGTCTCGCACCGAAACGTCGCGAACCCAGGCGTTGGCCACCGAGGACGGGGCCACCGAGCCGAGGGCCGGGCGGACCCGCTCCGGTCGGGCACGCGGCGGGCAGCGCCGGGCGCCGGCGCGGGATGGGGCGGCAACGGGCGGTTCTCGGCACGCGGCCAACCCGTCGGCGGCCGAAACCCAGGCCCCCGAACGCCCGGTGCCGGACCCGGGGCCTCCGACGGTGGTGGTACCGGGCGGTCCAGGCCAGGCCGGATCGGCGTCCCCCAGCCAGAGTCCGCTGGGTGGCTTCGACGCGGCTCCAGACGCCTTCGCTACCCCGATCGCCGACCTGCTCGCTGGCCTGCTGTCCCGCACGGACACCGACCAGGCGGACCCGTCTCAGCCTGGCGGGCGAGGCGAGCCGAGCGGCGGGCTGGACTTCGGCACCGGCTCCGATCCGTTCGCCGGCCCGGGTCGCCCAGCCATCTGAGCAGCCCGCGGCCGGTGATCCTCTACCGGGTCAATGGGGTAGCGCAAGCCCGTCGGCGGTCTCGCCGACCGTGACCTCTTCTTACTCGCCCTGAGAACACCACCGGGTTAGCCTGTGGCGATCGCGGCGGCCGGCAAGGAGCTGTCGGCGAGGACTGGGGGCGCCCGGGTGATCGAGTTCCGGGAAGTGACCAAGCGCTTTCCCGACGGCACGGTCGCGGTCGACAGTCTGGATCTGCAGGTCGAGTCGGGCGGCATCACCGTGTTCGTGGGTCCGTCGGGCTGCGGGAAAACCACTTCCCTCCGGATGATCAACCGGATGATCGAGCCGACCGCCGGCACCATCTCGGTGGACGGCCGGGACGTGATGGCTGGCGATCCGGCGGAGCTGCGCCGCGGCATCGGCTACGTCATCCAGCACGCCGGGCTGTTCCCGCACCGGACGATCCTGGACAACGTGGCCACCGTGCCGCTGCTGCTGGGTTGGGACAAGAAGCGCGCGCGGGAGCGGGCGGCCGAGCTGATGGGGCTGGTCGGGCTGGCCCCGGAGATGGCCAAGCGCTACCCGTCGCAGCTCTCCGGCGGCCAGCAGCAACGCGTCGGAGTAGCCAGGGCGCTGGCCGCGGATCCGCCGGTGCTGCTGATGGACGAGCCGTTCAGTGCGGTCGACCCGGTGGTTCGGGAGAGTCTGCAAGATGAGCTACTGCGGCTGCAGGGCGAGCTCGGTAAGACGATCGTATTCGTCACCCACGACATCGACGAGGCGATCAAGCTCGGGGACAAGGTGGCGGTGTTCCGGGTGGGCGGCGTACTGGCCCAGTACGACGAGCCCGTGGTACTGCTGTCCCGCCCGGCGGACGACTTCGTGGACGGCTTTGTGGGCAGGGACCGGGGATATCGGGGCCTCGGATTCCGGTCCGGCGACGGGCTGCCCGTCGGTGAGCTGCGCACCGTCCCGCTGAGCAGCTCCAGCGCCGCGGCCCGCGCGGAGATCGGCGACGACTGGGCGGTCGTGCTGGACGACGCGCACCGCCCGCAGGGCTGGATCCGCGGCTCCGACCTGCCGGACGAGGACCTCCCGATCGCCTCGGTCCGCCTGGTCGCCGGCGGTTCGCTGTACAACACCGAGTCCGACTCGCTGCGGGTGGCGCTGGACGCCGCACTCAGCTCACCCTCCGGGCTGGGCGTGGCGGTGGACGGCTCCGGCGCGGTGGTCGGCTCGGTGACCGCCGACGACGTGTTGTCCCGGCTGGCCGCCGCCAGGAAAGGCGCCGAGAACGTGAGTTCCACGTGATCTGGGAGTGGATCCCGCGTAACGGGGCGCTGATCCTGAGCCTGCTCGGCCAGCACCTGGTGCTCTCCCTGGTACCGGTGATCATCGGGTTGGTCCTGGCGGTACCGCTGGGCTGGCTGGCCAACCGCTCGCGCGCGGCCCGCGCCATCCTCATCCCGGCCGCCGGCGTGCTCTACACCGTGCCGTCGCTGGTGCTGTTCATCGTGCTTCCGGTCATCCTCGGTACCAGGATCCTGGACCCGATCAACGTGGTGGTCGCGCTGGCCATCTACACGGTGGCGCTGCTGGTCCGCTCGGTGGCCGACGCGCTGGCGGCGGTGCCGTCCCTGGTGGTCGCCGCGGCCACCGCGATGGGGTTCCGACCGGGCCGCCGGTTCGTCGCGGTGGAGTTCCCGCTCGCCGTGCCGGTGCTGGTGGCCGGCCTCCGGGTGGCCACGGTCTCCAACATCAGCCTGGTCAGCGTGGGCGCGCTGATCGGCGTCGGAGGCCTCGGCCAGCTGTTCACCCAGGGTTTCAACAACAACTTCCCGACCGAGGTCGTGGTGGGCATCGTGCTTTCCATGGTGCTGGCGCTGTTCGCCGACGCGCTGCTGGTCGGGCTCGGACGGTTCGCCACCCCGTGGAGTCGGGTCGGGGCGGGGAGGCCGGCATGAACCTCGGCGCATGGTTCACCGACCCGGCGAACTGGACCGGCCCGGGCGGCGTTCCGACCCGGGTGCTGGAGCATCTGTACTACAGCGGGCTGGCCCTGGTGATCGCAATCCTCATCGCCGTGCCGATCGGCGCCGCGGTGGGGCATAGCGGCCGGGGCGGCTTCCTGGTGGTGGGCATCGCCAACTGGCTGCGTTCGCTGCCCGACCTCGGCCTGCTGATTCTGCTGGTGCTGTTGGTGGGCATCAGCCTGATCTCGGTCACCGTGGCGCTGCTTGTGCTGGCCATCCCGCCGCTGCTGGCCGGTACCTACGCCGGCGTCGCCAATGTGGACCGGTCGGTGGTGGACGCGGCCAGGGGCGTGGGCATGCGCGAGCGGGACATCCTGCTGCGGGTGGAGCTGCCCAATGCCCTGCCGCTGCTGCTCGGCGGTCTGCGCGCGGCCGCGCTGCAGGTCATCGCGACCACCGCAATCGCCGCCATCGCCAGCTTCGGCGGGCTGGGCCGGTACCTCATCGACGGGCAGGCCTACCGCGACTACACCGAGATGGCCGCCGGCGCGGTACTGATCGCGGTGTTGGCGCTCATCGTGGAGGGTGTGCTGGCTGGCGTGCAGCGGCTCGTGGTGTCGCCGGGCCTGCGCGCGGTGGACACCCGGATCCGACCGCCCGCCGAACCCGCGAACGACCCGACCAGCCCTGCCCCGACGGACCGATCTAGTCACGAGATGGCCGGAGTGAATTCATGAGACGCACGCTGATCGCGCTGGCCACCGGCACCGTGGCCGCATTGACCCTGGCGGCCTGCGGCGGGGGTGGCGGCGGCGGCCCACTGGGCTCCGGGCCGTCCGGCGGGGCGCCCGCGCCCAGCGACACGATCAAGGTCGGCTCGGCGAACTTCTCGGAGAGCCAGGTGCTGGCCGCGGTGTATGCGCAGGCCCTGCAGTCGAAGGGGGTCAAGGTCGAACAGACCCCGCCGCTGGGCAGCCGGGAGGCCTACATTCCGGCAATCAAGGACGGCTCGATCGACCTGATCCCCGAGTACACCGGCACGCTGCTGCAGTACCTGGACAAGACGGCGACCCAGAGCTCGTCGGAGGAGGTGTACGCGGCGCTGCAAAAGACGGTGCCGGCGCCGCTGATCGTGCTGGAGAAGTCCTCGGCGGAGGACAAGGACGCGGTGGTCGTGCCCAAGGCGGTGGCACAGCGGTACAACGCCTCCTCGCTCGAAGACATCGCCCCGCACTGCGGTGATCTTGCGTTCGGGGGTCCGCCGGAGTTCCAGAAGCGCCCGGACGGCATCCCCGGCATCCAGAAGACCTACAACTGCTCCTTCAAGTCCTACCTCTCCCTCGACGCCGGTGGCCCGTTGACCCTGGAGGCGTTGAAGGAAGGCAAGGTCGAGGCGGCGGACCTGTTCACCACCAGCCCGAACATCGAGACCAACCAACTGGTTGCGCTCAGCGACCCCAAGAACAACTTCGCCGCGCAGAACGTGGTGCCGCTGATCAACTCAGCAAAGGCCACCCCCCAGGTCAAACAGATACTCAACTCGATCTCCGCCAAGCTGACCACGCCGGCCCTGATCGAGATGAACCGGCAGCTGGACTCCCCGGACAAACCGGACCCGAACACCGTGGCCAAGACCTGGCTGGGGCAGAACGGCCTGGGCTGAGCGTGGGGCTGGACCGCGCGGCTGCGCGGTGACCGGGCCGCGGCGGGCCGACCGGGTCAGCTGGCCCAGTCGGCGCGGACGCCGAAGGAGTCGGCCATGCCGGCGGCGCCCTCCTCGGTGAGGTGCACCACCCGGCGGGCGCGGCCCCGGCGGACCCAGCCCAGCTCGAACAACCGCGCGGCCAACGCGCCGCCCAGCGGTCCGGCCAGGTGCGGGCGTCGCTCGGCCCAGTCCACGCAGTACCGCACGCTCGGGCGGCGGGGCGGCACCGACGAGACGTCCACCCCGAACGCGGCAAGCTCCGCCCGGCCCGACCCGCTGACCAGGTACCGCTCCGGGCCACCCGCCGGCCCGCTCGCCTCGGTGACCAACCAACCGCGCTCGAGCAGCGCGGCCATCACCGCGACGCCGAGCCGGCCGGCCAGGTGGTCGTAGCACAGCCGGGCGCGCAGCAGCGCCGCCGCGCGGGTCGACTGGCGAAGCGAGCGCACCGGCAGCGGCTGGGCGATCCGGGACAGCCACTCCAGCGTGGTCGCCACCTCCGGGGTGGCCAGCCGGTAGTAGCGGTGCCGCCCGTCCCGCTCGACGGTGAGCAGCGTGGCGTCTAGCAGCTTGCCGAGGTGTTCGCTGATGGTGGACGCGCTCACTCCCGCCTCGGCGGCCAACGCGCTGGCCGGGAGCGCCCGTCCCTCGGCAAGGGCGAGCAGCACCCGCGCCCGGGACGGATCGCCGATGGCCGCGGCCACCCCGGCGATGTCCGCCTCGGCGCTGTTGCTCGCGCCGTTCTGGCTCATCCGAACCAGGTTACGGCGCCTTCGCTTCGGTGCCCGCCGAAACGTCGCTCCGGTGCTCATCGGAACGCCCGCCGAAACGCTCCCCGAACCGCGGCCCGAGGGATGAGCAGTTCCACCGAATGCGCGACAATGCCGGCCATCGGGCACACGACGTTGGGAAGACACCGGTGAGCGAATCTGACGGCATCGTGGTCCCGTCCCCGCGCGAGCTGCTGGACGACTGGCTCGCGGTACTGACCCTGATCGGCGACCCGGAGCAGACCCCGAACGGCCAGCGGGAGCTGCTCGGCAGGGCGATCGGCAGGCATAGCTTCGACATCGAGCTGGAGACCCGGGTGTCCCGCCGGGACCAGGAGCAGCTGGCCGCGTTCACCGCCGCGATCGGTGAGATGTTCAGCCGGCAGGCCACCGTGCACTGGATCGTCGAGGAGCGGCTCATCTCGCTGTTGGGCAATGTCACCGGCGAGTCCCGCGCCGAGGTCATCCAGGGGCTCGCGCTCGATTTCAGCGACGTGGACGGCACCGGCTGAGCAGCGGGGACCGGGGGTTACACCCGTCGAGCGACCCGCCGCCACCCGTTCGTAGGATCGCGCCCGTGAAGCGCTCCCTCGGACCTGGGCGGAACACCCGCGCGCGTTGGTCCCGCCCGCTGGTTCTGAGTTGTCTGGCCGCGCTGGCCGCGGCGCTCGCCGTCGCCTGCGCCCCGGCGCCGATGCCGAAGGCTGCGCCACCGCCGGCGCCCGGCTCGGTGCCAAGGGTGGTGCCCAGGCCCACCAACTGCACCCGGTCACTGAGCGACGCGACCAGTGCCCAGCAGGCGCTCGACCAGGCGACCCCGGGCCAGCGGGTGTGCATCTTCGGTCAGTACGTGCAGGGCGCGACCCTGCGGCTGGGCAAGTCCGGCACGCCGCAGGCCCCGATTCAGCTGCAGTCCGACGGCTCCACCCTCAGCACGTTGCGGATTCAGGCGGACAACGTCGTGGTGGAGGGGTTCAACACCAACGGCGGCAACGGGATCAAGGCCAGGGGCAGCAACATCACCCTCCGCAACAACGACGTACGGGGGGCCAGTGACGACGGCATCCGCTGCGCGCCGTGCGTCAACTCGATGGTGGACAACAACACGGTCAAGGACTCGGACGGCACCGGCATCCTGATCGACGGGCAGGGCGTGACCGCGCAGAACAACGACGTGAGCGGGTCGCGCCGGATCGCCGCGACCGACGCGGACGGAATGCGCTTCTTCGGCATCAACATGAAGCTGTTGAACAACAACGTGCACGACATCAGCCAACGGGGCTACCCGGCCGGGCAGGAACCGCACACGGACTGCTTCCAGACCTTCGACAGCGACAGCCCGCTCACCTACGGCGTGATCATCCAGCAGAACAAGTGCGTCAACGTCGACGCGCAGTGCCTGATCGCCAGCGGCACCGAGCGGCACAATGCCGGGGTGCCGAACGGGCAGGTGGCCATCCAGTTCCTGGACAACTACTGCCAGAGCGGCGCCGACCAGGCGGTCTACCTGGAGGGCTACCCGAACGTGGTGGTCAGGGGCAACACGTTCTCCGCGCAGTACTCCACCGCGGTGTTGGCCGTGCAGGGCGCGATCAACGTCAAGATCAACGACAACACCATGGTCGGCCAGTTCGAGCCCTACCAGGTGGACGACGTCTCCCGGCAGGGCTTCGACGAGTCCAACAACCAGAACAAGTAGGGCCCCCGCTGGCCGGCCAGCCAGTTCGCGCCAGCCCAGGTAACGTCGCCCGGGTGAGCGAGCTGTGCTGGGCCGGGGCCGGTGAGCTGGCCCGGATGATGCGGGCCGGCGAGGTGTCCGCCCGTGAGGTGGTCACCGCGCACCTGCGGCAGATCGAGCAGGTCAACCCCAAGGTGAACGCGGTGGTCACGCTGGTCGCCGACCGGGCGCTGGAGGAAGCCGAGGAGGCCGACCGGCGGTGGGCCAGCCGATCCGAGCGCGACCGGCTGGGTCCGCTGCACGGGCTGCCGATCGCGCACAAGGACACCCACGACACCGCCGGGATCCGCACCACGTACGGCTCCCCGCTGCTGAGCGACAACGTGCCGGTCACCGACGAGCTGGTGGTCGAGCGGTTGCGCGGGGCCGGCGCGATCACCATCGGCAAGACCAACGTGCCGGTGTTCGCCGCCGGCAGCCACACCGTCAACCCGATCTTCGGGGCCACCCGCAACCCGTACAACCTGGACCGCTCGGCCGGCGGCAGCAGCGGGGGCGCGGCCGCCGCGCTGGCCTCCGGGATGCATCCGCTGGCCGACGGCAGCGACTTCGGTGGATCACTGCGCAACCCGGCCTCGTTCTGCAACGTGGTCGGGCTGCGCCCCTCGCCGGGCCGGGTGGCCACCTGGCCGGACCTGCTGCCCTGGTCGCCGCTGGCGGTACAGGGCCCGATGGGCCGCACCGTGGCCGATGTGGCGCTGGGGCTCTCCGTGCTGGCCGGCCCGGACCCGAGGGCACCGATGTCCCTCGAGCATCCCGGCGCGAAGCTGGCCCAGCTGGGACAACCCGGACAGCCGGCGCCCGACCTGGCCGGGCTGCGGGTGGCCTGGGCGCCGGACCTGGGCGGGCGGGTGGTGGTGGACCCGGAGGTGACCGCCGCGCTGGCCCCGGCCGCCGAGGTGTTCGCCGGCCTCGGTGCCCGGGTCGAGCCGGCCTGCCCGGACCTGACCGGGGCCGACGACGTGTTCCGCACGCTGCGCGCCTGGCGCTTCGCGATGACGTACGGCGCGCTCGCCGAGGCCCAGCCGGAGGGGTTCAGCCCGCAGCTGCTGGACAACATCGACGAGGGCCGGCGGGTGTCCGGCGCCGACCTGGCCCGCGCCGAGGCCGCGCACACCGCGCTGTACCACCGGGTGCGGGAGTTCTTCACCGCCTACGACCTGCTGCTCGCCCCGGTCAGCCAGGTCCCCGCATTCCCGATCGAGTGGCGTTATCCGACCGAGGTGGCCGGTCAGCCGATGCAGTCCTACCTGGACTGGATGGCCTCGGCGTATCTCATCTCCGCCACCGGGTGCCCGGCGCTGTCGGTGCCCGGCGGGTTCACCCCCGATGGACTGCCGGTCGGGCTACAGATCGTTGGGCCGCACCGGGATGATCTCGCCGTGCTCCGCGCTGGTCACGCCTTCGAACAGGTCACCAGGCATGGCACCGTGCGCCCGCCGGTGGTGGCCGCGGCTACCTGACGACCCAGGTCGCGCGGGTGCCAGGGGTTGTGAGCCGGCACACATGGTGAGACGCTCTAGTCTCATAAATGTCGGCGCATCGGGGCGCGATATGGGTGAGTGCGAGCCGAGGAATTTTCTCCGGCCCTGCCTGCTGTTGTTGCTTCGCGAACGGTCCGACCACGGCTACGACCTGGTGAATCGGCTTCGTCAACTGCACGTTGTGGACGGCGACGCCGGCGCGGTGTACCGCGCGCTGCGCGGGCTGGAGCGCGACGGTCTGGTCCGGTCCACCTGGGAGACGTCCGACGCCGGCCCGGCCCGGCGCACCTATCAACTCACCCACAGCGGAGTCGCCGACCTCGATCGCCAGGCGGTGCTGCTCGAGGCCACCCACCACACCCTGCACGTATTCCGGGGGCGCTACGAGCGGCTCATTCCGGGTGGGGCGGACCGGCATCCCGAGCGGCAGGAGGAAAACGGCGATGTCCACGGCGGCGGTCGGCATGGTCACGGCCAGCCAGGCGATGCAGGCGTTCACCCGACGATCGGGGCCGGCGAACGCGCTGGCGGGTGACGCTGAGGCGATCGCCGCGGCCTGTCACGCGATGGCCAGGCGGTTCCACCGGGGTGGCCGGCTGGTGGTCTTCGGCTGCGGCGGATCCGGTGGTTCGAGCAGCGACGCGGCGCACGTGGTGGTGGAGTTCGTCCACCCGGTGATCGTCGGCAAAAAGGCGCTGCCCGCGTTCGCGCTCACCGGGCCGAACCTGGCCGCCCAGCTGGCCCTGCTCGCCGAGCCGGCGGACATCGCGCTGGGCATCTCGGCGGGCGGTGCCGACGCCGAGCTCACCGAGGCGATGAGGGTGGCTCGGCGGGCCGGCCTGCTGACCGTCGCGCTGCTGGGCGGCGACGGCGACGTCGGTGCGGTCGCCGGCGAGGGCATCGCGGCGCACACCCTGGTGGTGCATTCGCGGGACCCGCTGGTGGTCAAGGAGGTGCAGGTGACGACCTACCACGTGCTGTGGGAACTGGTGCACGTCTTCGCCGAGCAGCCCGGGGCGTTGGCGTGACCACCCCCGAGGCGCCCCGGCTGGAGCACTGCGTCGGCGAGGTGTGCATCACCTGCTCCGACGAGGCGCTGCCGGTGCGGATCACCGAGCTGCGCCCGGACGACCTGGCGCTGGTTGCCACCGAGGCCGGCACCCTCGAGGAGATCAGCATCGCGCTGGTGGACGCCGAGGTCGGCGACGTGGTGCTGGTGCATGCCAAGGAAGCCATCGCCCGGGTGGACGGCGGGAGTTCGCGATGACCGGGGTTGAGTCGCTGTACCCGTTTCTGTACCCGGGCGCGGAGGAGCAGGGCCCGGAATCGCGCACGACGGTGGACTCGGTGCTGGCCCAGGTGGCCCGGTCCACCCGGGACAAGGTCGCCGAGATCGATCGGGTCCGGGCCGCGCTGATCGCGACCGACGCCGGGCGGATGGCCGCCTGCGCGACCGCGATGGCCGAGCGGTTCGCCGCCGGCGGGCGGTTGTTCAGCTTCGGCAACGGCGGCAGCAGCACCGACGCCGAGGCGGTCGCCGGGCAGTTCCTCGCCCCCGCCGGCTCCGCCCGGCCGCTGCCCGCCATGGCGTTGACCAGGGACGTGGCCACCCTCACCGCGCTGGCCAACGACGTGTCGTTCGAGGTGGTGTTCGCCCGCCCGCTGGCCGCGAACGGTCGGCCGAGCGACATCGCGTTCGGGTTGTCCACCAGCGGCGGCTCGCGCAACGTACTGCGCGCGTTCGTCGAGGCGCGGCGAGTGGGCATGCTCACCGTCGGGCTGGCCGGCTACTCCGGGGGCACCATGGCGGAGGCGGCCGCCCGGGGCGAGATCAACCACCTGTTCGTCATGCCGTCGGACTCGGTGCACCGCATCCAGGAGGCCCAGACCACCACCTACCACGTGCTCTGGGAGCTCGTGCAGCTCGCGCTCGCCGGCCGCTGAGGCTCGGCGCGAGCAGATGACCACACGGGTGCGGGTCCGGGTGCGGGTGACCGGCATCGTGCAGGGGGTCGGGTTCCGGCCGTTCGTGCACGGGCTGGCCGGCACGCTCGGGCTGTCCGGCCAGGTGGGCAACGACTCCTCCGGGGTGCTGCTGGAGGCGGAGGGCGACCAGGCCTCGGTGCGCACGTTCCTCATCGAGCTGGTCGAGCACCCGCCCGCGCTGGCCGTGGTGGAACGGGTGGAGACCACCGAGATCCCGCTCACCGGCGTCCAGGCCGGCCCGGCCGCGTTCCGCATCATGGCCAGCAGCGCCGGCGGCCAGCGCGACACGCTCATCTCCCCGGACACCGCGACCTGCGCGGACTGCCTGGCCGAACTGTTCGACCCCGCCGACCGTCGGTACCGGTACCCGTTCCTGAACTGCACCAACTGCGGTCCCCGGTTCACCATCGTGACCGGGGTGCCCTACGACCGGGCGGCCACCACCATGGCCGGTTTCCCGATGTGCGCGGCCTGCGCGGCGGAGTACCACGACCCGGCCGACCGGCGGTTCCACGCCCAGCCGGTGTGCTGCCCCGCGTGCGGTCCGACGTTGTCCCTGGTCGGTGTGGAGTCCGCCGTCGCAGGGGCGCCGGCCGACTGGGAGTCGGCTGCCGTCGCGGAGTCGGAGTCGGAGCCGTTGCTGGCCGCCGTGGCGGCGCTGCGGACCGGGTCGATCGTGGCGATCAAGGGGCTCGGCGGGTTCCACCTGGCCACCCTGGCCCGAGGCGCGGTGGGTGAGGCGGCGGTGGCCCGGCTGCGCGCCCGCAAGCACCGGGAGGACAAGCCGTTCGCGCTGCTGGTCGCCGACCTGGACGCGGCGCGCGAGCTGGTGGCGGTGGACCCGGTGGCCGCCGAGCTGCTCACCTCGCGGCGCCGGCCGATCGTGCTGCTGCCCCGGTTGCCCGACCCGAGGCTGGCTTCCCAGGTCGCCCCGGGCAACGACCACCTCGGGGTGCTGTTGCCCTACACCCCGCTGCATCACCTGCTGGCCGCCGAACTGGCCGAGCCGATCGTATTGACCAGCGGCAACATCTCCGACGAACCGATCGCCTTCGAAGAGCGGGAGGCGCGAGCCCGACTGGCCCCGATCGCGGATCTGTTCCTCACCCACGACCGGCCGATCCACATGCGCACCGACGACTCGGTGCTCCGAGTGCTCCAGGGGCGCCCGATGCCGATCCGCCGCTCCCGGGGATACGCCCCGGAACCGGTCGGGCTGCCCTGGGCCGCGCCGCGCCCGGTGCTCGGCTGCGGCGCGGAGCTGAAGAGCACGTTCTGCCTGGCCCGAGGCAGGCACGCGTTCCTCTCCCAGCACATCGGCGACCTGGAGAACTATCCGACGCTGCGCTCCTACCTGGACGGCGTGGCGCACTTCCAGGAGCTGTTCGACGTCACCCCGGCGGTGCTGGCGCACGACCTGCACCCGGAGTACCTGTCCACCAAGTTCGCGTTCGACCGCGCCGAGGAAGCCGAGCCGCCACTCGAGCTGGTCGGCGTGCAGCACCACCACGCGCACCTGGCGGCCTGCCTGGCCGACAACGGGGTGGCCGGGCCGGTGCTGGGAGTGGCCTGCGACGGCCTGGGCTACGGCACCGACGGCACGCTGTGGGGCGGCGAGATCATGGTGGCCTCACTGGTCGGGTTCCGCCGGCTGGCCCACCTGGCCACGGTGCCCATGCCCGGGGGTGCCGCCGCGATCCGTGAGCCGTGGCGGATGGCCGCCGCGTACCTGCGCGCCGCGTACGGCCCCGGGGTGTGCCCACCGGCCGCCGCCGCACTGGCCGGTCGGCAGGGCGAGCGCTGGGAGCAGCTCGGGGCGCTGCTGGACGCGGCCCCCAGCGGCTCGGTGAACGCCCCGCTGACCAGCAGCGCCGGGCGACTGTTCGACGCGGTGGCCGCGCTGGTCGGGGTGCGGGACCGGGTCAACTACGAGGGCCAGGCGGCGATCGAGCTGGAGCAGCGGGTCGACCACGCCGAGCTCGGCGGCTATCCGGCACGACTGGTGGACGACCTGATCATCGGGGCGGACCTGGTCGGCGCGGTTGCCGAGGACCTCGCCGCCGGGGTGGACGCCGGGGTGGTGGCCGCCCGGTTCCACAACGGCGTGGTGGACGTGCTGGCCAGGGCGTGTGCGGCGGGACGCGAGCAGACCGGGCTGGGCATTGTGGCGCTGTCCGGCGGCGTGTTCCAGAACGTGGTGCTGACCCGGCGGCTGGCCGACCGGCTCCGCGCGGACGGCTTCGAGGTGCTCACCCACCACCGGGTGCCCCCCAACGACGCGGGTATCAGCCTCGGCCAGGTCGCCGTGGCCGCCGCCCTGGACCGCGCCGCCCTGGACCGCGCCGCGGTGGACCGCGCCGCCGTGGACCGCGCCGCCGTGGACTGCGGCGCCATGGACCGCGGCGCGGTCGGTTAGACGACTATCCAGAGCAGGCCGGCGGCGGCGAACCCGACTACCGACAGGATGGTTTCCAGGACTGTCCAGGTCTTCAGGGTGTCTTTGACCGACATGTTGAAGTACCGGGCGACGATCCAGAATCCACCGTCGTTGACGTGGCTGGCGATGATCGAGCCGGCGGACACGGCGATCGCGATGAGCGCGAGCTGGGCCTGGGAGTAGCCGCCGGTGGCAACCACCGGCTCCAGGATGCCGGCCGTGGTGACGATCGCGACGGTCGCGGACCCCTGGGCGAGGCGCAGCGCGCAACTGATCAGGTAACCGGCGACGATCACCGGGAGCCCACCGGCGGTCATCGAGTGGGCCAGCGCGTCGCCCACCCCGGTGGCCCGCAGCACCGCGCCGAAAAACGCGCCCGCGCCGACCACGAGCAGGATCATGCCGATCGGCTTGAGCGACTCGCCGGTGATCTCGCCGAGCTCGGTGACCGTCATGCCGCGACGGATGCCGAGCAGGTACATCGCGAGCAACACGGCGATGGTCAGCGCGATGGCCGGGGTGCCGACGAACAGCAGCACCGACCGGAGCTGCGAGGTGGCGGGCAGCGTGATGGTGGCCACGGTGGCGGCCAGGATCAGCACCATGGGCACCAGCACGATGAAGTTGATCATCGCTAGGGAGGGCGGCCGACTGCGGGCCAAAGTCGCTGTGCCCCCCGAAGGGCCCGCCGAACCGGCCGCGCCGTTCGGCTGGATCGGGTCGGCGCCGCCCGGTGCCGCCCCGCCCGCGCCCGCTGGACCGTGCTCCGGCTCGGCGGCGAGCATCTCGTCGGTTACCTCCACGTGCACCCGCCGGCCGATGAACGACCCCCACCACACGCCGGCGACCAGCCACGCGGGGATGCCGCAGGCCAGCCCCATGATGATGATCCAGCCGAGGCTGACGTGCAGCAGCCCGGCGGCCGCGACCGGGCCGGGGTGCGGCGGCAGGAACGCATGCGTCATGGACAGCCCGGCCAGCATCGGCAGGGCGTAGAGCACCAGTGAACGACCGCCGCGCTTGGCCGCTACGTAGACCAGCGGCGCGACCACGAACACGCCGATGTCGAAGAACACCGGGATGCCCAGGATCAGGCCGGTCAGCCCCATCGCCAGCGGTGCGCCCTTCGGCCCGAACAGCGCGAGCAGCCGGGTGGTGAGCACATCGGCGCCACCGGAGCGCTCCATCACCGCGCCCAGCACGGTGCCCAATCCGATGATCGGCGCGATGTGCCCGAGGATGCCGCCGAAGCCGGTTTCGATCAGCGACGAGGACGACTTGATCGGGGTGCCCACCAGGTCGGCAACGGATACCCCGGCGGCCAGGGCAACCAGCACGCTCACCACGATCAGCGCGATGAACGGCTCGATCTTGAGCTTGATGATCAGGAGCAGCAGTACCGCCACACTCACCACAGCCAGGGTGAGCAGGCCGGCCGTGTCGTGCTGCAACCAGGTGACGAAGCCGGACATCAGGACTCCCGCGATGGGTTCAACGCGGCCGCGAAGGCGCGGGCGCGGTCGGTGATCTCGGACCAGTTCCCGGCGGCCACGGCGGCCGGTGGAACCACGCTGGTCCCGGCGCAAACGGCCAGCGCACCGGCGTCCAGGAACGCTGACGCGTTGTCCGCCGAGATACCGCCGGAGGGCAGCAGCCCGACGCCGGGGTAGGGCCCGCGCAGGTCCTTCAGGTACGCCGGCCCCAACCGGCCGGCTGGGAAGATCTTCACGGCGGCCGAGCCCAGGTCCAGCGCCTGGGCCACCTCGGTGGGGGTGAACGCGCCGAGGAACACCGGCACGCCCGCCGCGGCGGCGGCCTCCGCAACGGCCGGCCGTAGCCCGGGGGTGACCAGGAACTTCGCCCCGGCGTCCACAGCGGCCTTGGCCTGCTCCCCGGTCATCACGGTGCCCGCGCCGAGCAGTACGCCCGGCACTCCCGCGGCCGACGCCAGGTGATCCAGCACGCCCGGGGTGGTGAAGGTGAGCTCGACGGTGCGCAGCCCGCCCTCGGCCAGCGCCTGGCACAGATCCACCGCGTCCGGAATGGTCTCCGCGCGCACCACGGTCAAGGCCCGGTCCGCCCGCAGCGTCTCCAGCACGTTGTCCACAGGTCGTGAGTGGCGATGGTCGCTATAGCGAC
>DASWST010000148.1:0-32311 GCA_036402515.1 Pseudonocardia sp. | reverse complement strand
CCCGGGACAGGGTCTGCACGCCGACCACCGCGACCGTGGCGAACATGGCCAGCGCCGCGCCGCCGAGCACCGGGTGCGGGATGCCAGCGACCACCGCGCCGGCCTTGGGCACCAACCCGATCAGCACCATGATCACCCCGGCGGCGGCCACCACGTACCGGCTGATCACCCTGGTCAACCGAACCAGCCCGACGTTCTCCGCGAAGCAGGTATACGGGAACGAGTTGAACACCCCGCCGATCACCGTGGCCAGCCCGTCCGCGCGCAGCGCCCTGGCAATGTCCGAGCGGGTGATCCGCCGGTCCACGATCTCCCCGGTGGCGAACACGTCGCCGGTGGTTTCCACCGCCGTGATCAGCATGACCACCACCATGGAGATGATCGCCGCGGCGGTGAATTTGGGCCAGCCGAAGAAGAACGGCGTGGTCAACCCGAACCAACCCGAGTCGCCCACCGCGGCGAAGTTGGCATCGCCCAGTGCCCAGGCCACGCTGGTACCCACCACCAGCCCGATCAGCACCGCGACGGTGGCCAGGAAGCCCCGGAAGATGCGTTGGATGATCACGATGAGGGCCAGCGTGCCCAGGGCGTAGGCCAAGTTTCGCGGGTTGGCCGGCTCCGGGTGGGCCGCCCCGCCGACCGCATCGGCGGCAGCCACCGGCAGCAGCGCCAAACCGATGATCAGGATCACCGAGCCGGTCACCACCGGCGGGAAGAACCGGATCAGCCGGCTGAAGAACGGCGCGGCCAGGAAGGTAACCAGGCCGGCCACGATGACCGAGCCGTAGATCACCAGCAGCCCCTGGGTGCCACCCCCGGCGGCCAGCCCGATGGCGATCATCGGCGACACCGCGGTAAACGTGACGCCCTGCAGTAGGGGCAGCCGCACGCCGATCTTCCAGAACCCGACGGACTGGATGATCGAGGCGATGCCGCAGGTGAACAGGTCGGCGTTGATCAGGTGGATGAGCTCGCGCTCGGACAGCCCGATCGCGCTGGCCAGCAGGATGGGCACCACCACCGCGCCGGCGTAGAACGCCAACACATGCTGGAACCCGTACACCGCGAGCTTGCCGACCGGCAGCAGCTCGTCGACCGGGTGGGACCGCCGCTTTGCGGTTCGACCGATGACCATGGGGCACCTCAGGGGACCGGGGGTGGCGCCGACTGCGCCGCCCGCCCACTCCGGCCCGGCTCGGTGCGTCCGAACCCCTGGCCTGGAGTGACCTGGGCCTTACCATGCAGTCCGCCGGCGGGACGGCGGAACTGGCCGGACCCACGAACCGGACCGCGCTAGGCCGGTGACGCGTTGTGTGATCCGACAGACGCCGGCGCCAGCGTTGCGTCCCGGTGGGCGGAGCAGCTCTGCGCACCCGGGCGCAACGCCGGCGAGCCGGGCGCTACCGGTCCCGCAGGTAGTCGGCCAACTCGGCCATGTCGTCCGGGTAGCGCCGATCGAGCTTGTGTCGCTCGAGCATCCGGCGGGCGACCCACAGCTTGCGCCGCTCCTCCGCGATGCGCTTCCAGGTCTCCCGCTTGCCCCCGGCGTCCAGCCGATAGGCGAGGTAGATCGCCACCGTGACCAGGGTCCACACCACATACCCGACGGTCAGCAGTCCCTCGCCGCTCATCGGAGCGCCTGCCACTCGTCGTGGAGCTTGCGGCGCTCCTCCTCGATCCGCTTCCAGGCCTCGCGCTGGGCCCGTGCGTCGACCCGGTAGGCGATGTAGATCGCCACTGTGACGAAGGTCCACAGCACGTACCCGACGGTCAGGACTGTCTCTGCGTTCATCGGGGCCGCCTTAGTCCACGCCGACGCAACGTCGGCTCGGCCAGTTCCCGCATACCCCTCGGCGTGGTCATGAGCACGCCCCCTTCTGTGGGGAGGCTCCGGGCGGATCGTCGCCGGTGGCGAGCGATGGGAGCCCACTCGCAGGATGACATCCGCAAGTCCCCGAACACAAGCTATATTTGGGATTCCCATATGGATGTAGCAGTTCGGGCCTGCAGGATGAGTACCCGATCGTGACGCACCCAAAAGACTGGTGGATAGTTGGGACCTGCAAGAGGAGACTTCGTGCCCTACGAACGCTTCACCCGCCGACCGGGAGGTGTCATGGCGAAGGCCGAGGGTCCGTTGCTGCCCAGGCGCCGCCTCGGCGCCGAGCTGCGCAGGCTGCGTGGGCAGCGCACGCTGGAACAGGTCGCCGAGGACACGCTGATCTCCACGTCCAAGCTGAGCAGACTGGAGAACGGGCAAGGCGTCCCGCAACCGAGAGACATCCGCGACCTCATTGCGTACTACGACGTCGACGCACCGACCGCCGAGCGGCTCCGGAAATGGATGAGCACCGGCCGCAGGCAGGCCTGGTGGAAAGAGTACTCCGAGGTCATCTCCCAACCGCTCGATGCCTATCTGGACTTCGAGTCCGGCGCCTCGGTTATTCGCACCTACGCCCAGTCCGTCATTCCCGGACTACTCCAGACCCCGGAATACGCGGCACATATCCTGCGCGCTATTCCACCCAAGAAGACGGCGGGACAGATTGCTCAGCTCGTCGAGATCCGCAAGCGGCGCCACGAGAACCTGTTCGGTTCGGACAGTCCCACCCGCCTCAGCGCCATCATCGACGAGGCGGCGCTGCGCCGGGTCATCGGGTCCGAGCAAGAGACCTGGCTACAGCTGGACCGGCTCGATCAGCTGGCCGACACCCGGCAAGTGACGATCCAGATTCTCCCTTTCGACGTCGGCGCACACGCCGGCCTCATGGGAATGTTCACCATCTTCCAGTTCTCTGACGACATCGACCGAGACATCGTCAGCATCGAGACCCATTCGGGCGATCGGTACTTGGAGGAAGAGTCGAGCGTCCTCGAATACCTGAGGCTCTTCGACTCGGTCAGCCATAGCGCCTTGGATCCACAAGACTCTCAAGCGTTTCTGGCAAAAATCATGTCCGACCTCGCTCCCCCTAAGGATAAGCGATGATTGCAATTGGAAAGTACCAGAAGAGCAGCTTCTCAGGAAACGGCGGCTGCGTGGAAGTGTGCCGCCTGACGAACGGCGACATCGCGTTGCGCGACTCCAAGAACCCCTCGAAGCCGGCCCACCAGTTCAACCCGAGGGAGTGGCGGGCCTTCCTGGCAGGCGTACGCAACGCCGAGTTCGACCTCGAGAGCTGATCAGCTCGTCGGGGTGAGCACCACCATCGGGATCGGCCGGGTGGTGGCCCGCTGGTAGCCGCGGTACCGGTCGCCGTTCTCCCTGTTGACGACGTCCCAGAGCCGCTCGTAGTCGGCGTCGCCTGGCACCACCGGCCGCGCCGTGACCGGCAGCCGGCGGGTGCCGACCTGGATCTCGGCGTCCGGGTTCGCGCGCAGATTGTGGTACCAACCCGGCGACTTCGGTGCCCCGCCCATGGACGCAACCACCAGGTAGTCATCCCCGTCCCGGGCGTACACCAGCCCGTTCGTGCGCGCGGCCCCGGTCTTGGCTCCGGTACTGCGCAGCAGCAGGCAGGACACCCCGAGAATGCGGTGGCCGACCCGGCCGCCACTGCGCTCGTAGATCGCCTGATGCAGGTGCAGCACCTTGATGCCGATCGCCTTCACCACCGGGATCTGCTCGATTCGGCTGGTGTCCATGATTCTTCCTTTCTGCGCTGTGGGCGTGCGGTGGTCGTGTGGCGGGCCGGTCAGGCGCCGCCAGCTGAGGCTTCGGACTGTCCCACGGCGGTTCTGGCGCGTTCGACCGGGTGAATGAGCGCGCGGGTGGCCTGGATCAACAGCCCGGGGCGCAGCTCAGGGTTGATCGCGCGCTGCAGGCCGAGCCCGATCGCGGTGCCGATCAGGATCACCGCGACCTCCTCCGGTGCCCCGGCGAGGGTGACCCGGCCGGCCTCCACCAACCGGCGCAGCACACCGGCGAGCAGCCCGACCAGAGCCTCGTCCCGGCGGGCCAGCTGCGCCCGCAGGTTCGGACTGGTGTGCGCGGCGGCAATGGCGTCCACGCCGAGCACCGTCCAGCTCTCGCTGCCCAGCACCCGCTCGGCCCAGCTCTCCAGCCCGGCCAGCGCGGTCTCGAAGTCGGCGTCGGCGTTCAGCAGCGCGAGCAGCTCACCCAGCTCGCGGCGGTTGATGTCGTCCAGCACGGCGAGGCAGAGCTCCTCCTTGCCGCGGAAGTTGGAGTACACCGCGCCCTTGGAGAAGGCGGCCTCCTCGGCAACCTGCTCCAGCGAGGTGGACTGGTATCCCTTGCACAGAAACAGCGACCGGGCGGCCTTGATCAGCGCGGCCCGGGTGCGGGCCTTGCTCTGTTCCCTGGTCAGCCGGGGCACGCCATCCTCCGGATCGGTCAACCGTTCGTCGGGATTCTAAGGGAATTCGAATTCCAATGGTATCGGAAGCGGCCGCGCGGGACCACGCGATCACCCGACGCCACATCGCCGACACGGTGCGGGACGTGCGGGCCGACCTCGGCGGCGACAGCGGCGTCGGCGGGGACAGCGGCCGGCTGACCGGCGGCGCGGTGGCCCAGGGCCGGGGGTCAGCGGCCCTGCCAGATCGGCGTGCGCTTCTCGGCGAATGCCGCGAGCCCCTCTTTGCGGTCGGCCGACTCCACGGCCGGGCGGGCAATCGGCAGCCGCGACCCGCCTGCGCCGTGCCGGGCCAGGTGCAGGGGTGCATCACCACCACCGCCCGGGGCTCGGGCGGGTCAGCGCAAGGTGCCGCGCAGCGTGCGGGACAGGCCGAGCGCGGCGGTGCGCACCGCTGGGGCGAACCGCGCGGTGTCCAGTCGGTTGGCCCAGCCGGTGATGGAGATCGCGGCCATCGGGCGACCGGCCGCGTCCAGCACCGGCGCGGCCACGCAGGCGATACCCACGGTCGACTCCTCGTGCTCCTCGGCCACCCCGTGCTGACGGACCCTGGCCAGCTCGCGGTCCAGCAGCCCGGGCGCCACCACCGTCCTCGGTGTGCGCCGGGCCAACCCGGCGGCCAGGACCTGCTCCAGCACTTCCCTCGGGGCGAACGCGAGCATCGCCTTGCCCACCCCGGTGCAGTACATCGGCATCCGGCCGCCGATCCGGGACGGCACCTTCGGGCCCGACGTGGCATCGAGTTTGTTCAGGTAAACGACCTCGGGCACGGCGTGGCTGTCCGAACCGGGGTCCAGGATGGCCAGGTGCACGGTCTCGTGGGTGGCCTCGAACAGGTCGGCCAGGAACGGCGCGGCCGCCTCCCGCAGCCCGCGCTGCCGGGGCGCCAGCTGACCCAGCTCGAACAGCCGCATGCCCAGCCGCAGCCCGGTCGGGGTGCGCTCCACCACGTCCCAGGTGGCCAGCTCGGCAAGTAGTCGGTGTGCGGTGCCCTTGGCCAGGCCGGTGCGCCGGCACAGCTCGGCCAGGCTCAGCTCGGCGTCCCCGGGGCGGAACGCGGTGAGCAGGGTGAACGCCCGGCCCAGCACCGACTTGGGCGGCCGCTGCGCTGGCTGGTCCATCGCCCCATCTTCGCGCACTGTTCCACTCATCGGAACGCCGATCTTTCGTGCCGGGTCGGGCCGGTGTGAAGTTCCGGGCATGGCACCGAGGAAAGTCGTGGCCGCGATCGTCGGCCCGGGAAATATCGGCACGGACCTGTTGGCCAAGCTGCGCGGCAGCGACGCGATCGAGGTCGGCTACATGGTCGGTGTGGTGGAGTCCGAGGGGCTGGCCCGCGCCCGCGACCAGGGCGTCGCGGCGAGCGCCGAGGGAGTGGACTGGCTACTTCGCCAGGACCCGCTGCCGGAGATCGTCTTCGAGGCGACCTCGGCCGCCGCGCACGTGGTCAACGCCCCACGCTACGCCGAGGCCGGCATCCAGGCCGTCGACCTGACGCCGGCGCACCTTGGCCCGATGGTCTGCCCGCCGGTCAACCTACCCGAGCACCTGGCCGCGCCGAACGTCTCGATGATCACCTGCGGCGGGCAGGCCACCATCCCGATGGTGCACGCGGTGTCCCGGGTGACGCCGGTGCCCTACGCGGAGATCGTCGCGTCGGTCGCCTCGCGCAGCGCCGGGCCGGGCACGCGGGCGAACATCGACGAGTTCACCCGGACCACCGCCCGCGCGGTGGAAGAGGTGGGCGGTGCCGAGCGCGGCAAAGCGATCATCGTGCTGAACCCGGTGGAGCCGCCGATGATCATGCGCGACACGGTGTTCTGCATGATCGGCGCGGAGACCGACCGGGGCGCGATCATCCGGTCCATCCACGACATGGTGACTGACGTGCAGGGCTACGTGCCCGGCTACACGCTGCGCGCCGACCCGCAGTTCGACGAGCCTCGGCCGGAATGGCGGGGCAACGCGCGGGTCGCGGTATTTCTCGAGGTCAAGGGCAATGGCGACTACCTGCCGCCGTACGCCGGGAACCTGGACATCATGACCGCCGCCGCCGCACAGGTGGGCGAGCTGATCGCGGCCAGCAAGCGGGAGGTGGCGGCATGAGGCGCCAGCTACAGCACGACGTGCGGATCACCGATACCACGCTGCGCGATGGCAGCCACGCCATGGCGCACCAGTTCACCGAGGCGCAGGTGCGGGACACGGTGCGCGCGCTGGACGCCGCCGGCGTCGAGGTGATCGAGGTGACCCACGGCGACGGCCTGGGTGGCAGCTCGTTCAACTACGGCTTCTCGCACACCGACGAGATGAAGCTGATCGCCGCCGCGCGCGAGGAGGCCACGCAGGCCAAGATCGCCGTGCTGCTGGTGCCCGGTATCGGCACCGTCGAGGATCTCAAGCGGGCTCGCGACGCCGGTGCGGACATGGTCCGGGTGGCCACCCACTGCACCGAGGCGGATGTGTCCCCGCAGCATTTCGCGGCGGCCCGGGACCTGGGCATGGAGACCGTCGGGTTCCTGATGATGGCGCACCGCACGCCGCCGGAGAACCTGGCCAAGCAGGCCCGGATCATGGTGGACGCCGGCTGCCAGGCCCCGTACGTCACCGACTCCGCCGGCGCGTTGCTCATGCACGAGGCCAAGGCCCGGTTCGAGGCGCTGGTGGCCGAGGTGGGCGACCAGGCCTGGGTGGGCTACCACGGTCACCAGAACCTCAGCCTGGGCGTGGCCAACTCGGTGCTCGCCTACGAAGCGGGCGTGCGCTACATCGATGGCTCGCTGTGCGCGCTGGGCGCCGGCGCGGGCAACTCGCCAACCGAGCTGCTGGCCGCGGTGTTCGACCGGCTCGGCATCAACACGGGCCTGAACGTGCTCGCCCTGCTGGACGCCGCCGAGGACGTGGTGCACCCGTACCTGCGGCGCTGGCCCAAGATGGACCGCAACGCAATCGTGCAGGGCTGGGCCGGTGTCTACTCGTCATTCCTACTGCACGCCGAGCGGGCCGCCGAGCGCTACAAGGTGCCCGCGCACCAAATCCTGCGTCGCTGCGGCGAGCTCGGTTACGTCGGCGGCCAGGAAGACATGATTATCGACGTGGCCATCCAGCTTGCGAATGCCCGCACCGAACCTAGTTAGCAAATATCACACGGGCAACAATCATCCTTATTACTTAACGGAAGCCCTGGCCGGCTACCCGGCCAGGGCTTGCCGTATCAATCGAGCGGTATCTCAGAACCGCGCGTCATGCCCGTTCCAGCGGCCACCCTGGCAGTGCCAGCGGTTGCCGTCGTGCCGGTCCCTGACCAGGTGTCCCCCGTCGTGGCGGCACTGGTCGGCGCGGACCCACGGGGGTGGCTGCGGCGGGCCGGGGCGAGCGGAGGTGCTGGCCCAAGCCGGCGCGGTGGCGAGCCCCACCGCGAACAGCGCCGCGACAAGCGGCACGGCGGCCCGGCCCGCGTGGTGCATGACACGCATCGTCAACCAAATCCTTTCGGGGAGGACAAGTCGAATAGGCCGACGTCTGTCCGAGAGGTAGAGACAGGCGCCGGCGGCGCCCTTCCT
The DNA here is from genome assembly GCA_036402515.1 of Pseudonocardia sp. GTDB lineage: Bacteria > Actinomycetota > Actinomycetes > Mycobacteriales > Pseudonocardiaceae > Pseudonocardia. The sequence goes on along the minus strand of DASWST010000148.1, from coordinate 24,372 downwards.
AACACCGTTCATCAAGCTATGCAAAGGCTGTGGGAATTCTGGGCGCGAGCTTTTTCAGTTCGCTTGAGAAATATCTCCGGATGCGGGGCTACCTAATGCCTACCAATCAAACAGCTCGGACACAGCCGACACCACCAAGTTGATCGTCGATCGCGCCGACTTCGCGGTGCGACCAGACGAAGGAGACGGACATGTCCAGCTCGGTTATGGCAAGTTCGATGACCCGTCGGATGCGCTGGGCGACGGTCGCCCCGCTCGCCGCGCTGACCCTGCTGGGCGCCGCGGCGTGCGGTTCGGGCGGCGGTGCCGGTAATGGCACTGCCGAGAGTGGCGGCGCCGGGAGCGGTACCCACCCCAGGTCGGGGCAGATGCAGGCGTTCCAGCAGTGCCTGTCCGAGCACGGGGTGACCCTGGCCAGCCATCCTCGCGGCGCCGGCGCTGGCGCGGCTCCCGGGGCGGCTCCCGGCGCGGCTCCCGGAGCGACCGGTGGATCGGCGCCGGCCGGTGCCGGAACGGGGCATCACCGCGACATGTCCACGCCGCCGCCCGGCGTGACGCAGCAGGCCTGGGACTCCGCTCGGACCGCCTGCGCGAGCGTGGCGCCCAGCCCCGCGGCCGCCCCGAGCACCGCCGGTTCCTGACCGTTGCCCGGCCGGTCCGCCGTCGCCGAGGTCGACAACGGTCGGCCTCGGCGCGGCGCCCGCACCGGACCAGTGCGGGAGTGCGGGTGTAGCCGAAGGAGTGCGGAGCGTGAAGGGTTAACCCGAGCGGACGCTATGCATTCCAGCCTCAATCGTGCGACGGTTGTTCAATCGTTTTAGCATGATCAACACGGCCGGGGGTGGCGGGTGGCGATCCGCATGCGCGACGTCGCGCGCCTGGCCGGAGTCTCCGAAGCAACCGTGTCCTTGGCCTTGGCCGGCAGCCCGCGCATCTCCCTGGCCACTCGGGAGCGGGTCACCGCTATCGCCCGCCAGGTCGGCTACCGCCCGCACGCCGGAGCCCGTTCGCTGCGCACCGACTCCACCCGCGCCCTCGGCCTGGTGATCAGCGACGTGGCCAACCCGTTTTTTGCCGAGCTGGCCGGCCAGATCGAGCGCACCGCCGCGGCGGAGGGCTACTCGGTGGTGCTGTGCAACTCCGACGAGGACGCCCAGCGGCAGGACGGGTACCTGTCCGGTCTGCTGGCCGGCAGCCAGGTGGACGGCGTGATGCTGGTCCCCACCGCGACGATGACCCCGGGTATCCAGGCGGCCGGCGCGTCCGGGGCGAAGCTGGTGCTGCTGGACCGGCCGATCGTGGTCCCCGGCCGAGGCGCGGCGGCCGACCAGTTGCGCGGCTGCCCGGTGGTGCGCGCCTCGGCCGGGGCCGCGCTGGCCGAGGTCGCCGAGCTGCTGGCCGGCCTCGGGCACCGCCGGATCGGCATCATCGCGCCGCCACTGGACACCCCGGTCGGCCAGGAGCGGCGGGATCTCCTGGTCGACGGGCTGCTGGCGCACGGAGTCAGCCGCGCGGACATCACCGTGCTCGCCGGGGACTTCCGGCAACGCAGCGGCGAGCGGGTAACCGAGCGGCTGCTCGGTCAGTCGCGCCCGCCCACCGCGCTGTTCGCCGGCGACGGGTTGATGGCGATCGGCGCGATGAAGGCACTGCGGCGGGCCGGGCTGCGGGTGCCGCACGACGTGTCGTTGATCGCCTTCGATGACGCGCCCTGGTTCGATCTCTTCGACCCGCCACTGACCGCGGTGGCCCAGCCGGTGGCCGAACTGGCCGAGGCGGCGGTGCGGGCCATGCTCGCGCTGCTGCGGGGCGAGTCACCGGTCAGCGCCAACCCCCCGTGTCACCTGGTGCGCCGTGGCTCCTGCGCGCCGCCGGGTCACGCCGCAACCGCTACCGAGCACTGAAGCACAGGAGGGACCACCCCATGCACACCATCACCAGGCGCCGGTTGCGCACCGCCGTCCTCATCGCCGCCGCCGCATCCCTGCTGGTCGGGGTGGCCGCCTGCGGCCGGGGCGGATCCTCGACCACCGCCCCGGGCGAGGTCCGGATCGCCATCGTGACCCGGGACTTCACCAACCCCTACTGGGCCGCGTTGCGGGATGGCGCGCAGGCCGAGGGCAAGAAGCAGGGCGTCACCGTGGAGGTCCAGGCCGGCGAGTCGGAGACCGACTCCACCGGGGAGAACGCGAAGATCTCCACGCTGGCCGGGCAGAACTACAACTGCTTCGGCGTGGTGCCGGTGAACGCCACCAACGTGATCACCCCGCTGGTGCCGGTGGCCCAGAAGAAGATCCCGATCCTGAACCTGGACACCCAGATCGACCCGAATGCCTCCCAGCAGGCCGGGGTGTCCTACGCCTCGTTCATCGGTTCGGACAACCTGTCCGCCGGCGAGCAGGCCGGCACCGCGCTGCTGACCCGGATGGGCGGGCACGGTGACGTGGCCATCCTGCAGGGCATCGCCGCCGAGCAGAACGGGATCAACCGCCAGCAGGGCTTCTCCCAGGCCGTGGCCGGCAAGCTCAACATCGTGGCTACCCAGCCGGCCGACTATGACCAGGCAAAGGCGCAGACGGTCACCGATGCGATCCTCAAGGCGCACCCGGAGATCACCGGGATCTTCGCGGCGAACGACACCATGGGGCTGGGCGCCGCGCAGTCGGTCCGCAACGCCGGGCTGACCGGCAAGGTCTCCATCATCTCGGTGGACGGCATCACCGCCGCGCTACAGGCGGTCAAGGCCGGCACGCTGAGCGGCACCATCTCGCAGTACCCGTTCGCGGAGGGCGAGCTCGCCGTGCAGGCGTGCATCAACCTGGTCCGCCAGCAGACCGTGCCCACCCGGATCGTCGCGCCCATCGCACTGATCGACTCCAGCAACGTGGACAAGGCGATCGCCTCCTTCCCCCAGCCGTTCGTGCCGTTCGCCAACCCGCTGCAGCCGGGGAAGTGAGCTGACGGATGGTCGACGTCAGCGCGCCGGGGCGACTCGGTGGCCACCTCTCGGTCGCGGCGGCGGCGCGGTACGCCGCCCCGATCGGGCTGGTCGCGGTGTTCATCGCGTTCTTCATCGCCACGCCCAATTTCCTGACCGTGGGCAACATCAGCGATCTGCTGGTGTCGGCGGCGATCCTGCTGGTGCTCGCGATGGGCCAGCAGCTGGTGGTCACGGTGGCCGGCATCGATCTGTCCGTCGGCTCCAACCTGCCCTGGTCGGCGGCGGTGCTCGGTTTCGCCTACAACCAGGGCTGGGGGCTGGCCGTTTCGGCGCTGTTGGCCGTGCTGGCCGGGCTGGCGGTGGGCGTGGTCAACGGCCTGCTGGTGGCCAGGCTGAACATGACCGACTTCATCGTCACGCTCGGCTCGCTGTCCGTGGTCAGCGGCATCACCCTGCTGCTCACCCAGGGCAACACCGTGGCGGTGAACTCGGCGTTCCTGCGCGGGCTGGCGCTGAACGGGATCGGCCCGGTGCGCTGGTTCTGGGTGGTGGCCTTCCTGGTGGCCGCACTGGTCGGATTCCTGCTGTTCCGCACCCGGACCGGCACCTACCTGCTGTCCACCGGCGGCAACATCGACGCCGCGCGGGAGGCGGGCATCCACGTCAACCGCATCCGGCTGATCGCCTACGCCAGCTCCGGGCTGGCCTGCGGGCTGGCCAGCGTGCTGTTCGTGGCGCGCACCGGCGGCGCCGACCCCAGCCTGCAGACCTCGCTGCTGCTCAGCTCGATCGCGGCGGTGGTGCTCGGCGGGTCGAGCCTGTTCGGCGGGAAGGCCTCGGTACTCGGTTCGGTGGCCGGCGCGGTCCTGCTGCAGAGCCTGATCAACGGCTTCACCCTGCTCGGCATCTCGCAGTACTACCAACCGATCGCGGTCGGCGCGGTGGTGCTCGGCGCGGCGTTCATATCCCGGTTCCAGAAGTAAGGGGCACCCGATGACCGACGCGACCAGCAGCCCGGAGGCCGCCGGCCGGACCGCCACGAGCGACCCACCGCTGGTGCGGATCACCGGGCTGCGCAAGTCCTTCGACGCGGTGCACGCGCTTCGCGGGGTGGACCTGACCCTGGCCGCCGGGGAAGTCACCGCGCTGCTCGGGGACAACGGGGCGGGCAAGTCCACCCTGGTGCGCTGCCTGACCGGAGTGCACCCGCCGGACGCCGGGGAGATCCGGTTCCGCGGCGAGCCGATCAAGCTCCATTCACCGGACGAGGCGCGGCGGCTGGGCATCGAGACCGTCTACCAGACCCTCGGGCTGATCGAGGACCTGCAGGTCTGGCAGAACCTGTACCTCAACCGGGAGCTCACCGCCGGGTTCGGACCGTTCCAGGTGCTGGACAAGAAATCGATGATCTCGCACAGCAAGGAGATCCTCTCCCGGCTGGACGTGGACGTGCCGAACGTGCGGGCCACGGTGCGCCGGATGTCCGGCGGCCAGCGCCAGAGCATCGCCATCGCCAGGGCGGCGAACTGGGGCAAGACCCTGGTGATCATGGATGAGCCGACCGCCGCGCTGGGCGTCCGGGAGACCACCGCCGTCGAAGCGCTCATCCGCCGCCTCCGCGACTCCGCCGTCACGGTGCTGCTGATCAGCCACGACATGGCGCAGGTGCTGCGGGTCGCGGACACCGCCTACGTGTTGCGCCGGGGGCAGACCGTGGCCCGCCGCGTCGTCAAGGACACCACCGGCGACGAGCTGGTCGGGCTGATCACCGGGGCTATCGAGGGAGACACGCATGGCTGAGCCGGACTCGCCGTTGGTCGTGGTGATCGGCTCGGTGAACATCGACCACGTGGTGGTGGCGGACGCCTTCCCGTCCCCCGGGGAGACCATCCTGGGCAACACCGCGCAGGTCATGCTGGGCGGTAAGGGGTCCAACCAGGCGGTGGCGGCGGCGCTGGGCGGCGCGCGCACCGCGATGATCGGCAGGGTGGGCGCGGACGCCGAGGCCGACCGGGCCCGCACCGGGCTGGCCGACAAGGGGGTCGACGCCACCCGGGTGACCGCCGTCCCGGACGGCGAGACCGGCACCGCGTGGATCACCGTGGCGGCCGGCGACAACACCATCATCGTGATCTCCGGCGCCAACCACCAGTGGCCGGCCGAGGGCGACCCGCTGGAAGGCACCGGCGCGACCGCCGCGGCGGTGCTTGCCCAGCTGGAGATTCCGCTGGACGTGGTGCAACGCGCGGCCGCGCACTGTCAGGGCCGGTTCCTGCTCAACGCCGCGCCGGCCGCCGAGCTGCCCGACGAGCTGATCGCCCGCTGCGACGTGCTCATCGTGAACGAGCACGAGCAGGCCGTGGTGTCCGGCCAGTCCGACGAGGACAGCACCGATCCGGCCGCGGTGCGCCGGGCCCACGCCGCGCTGCGGAAACGGGGTGCCCGCGCCGTGGTCACCACGCTGGGCAGCGCCGGCGCCATCGTCACCGATACCGACGGCACCACCACGGCGATCCCGTCGCCGCCGGCCACCGTGGTGGACACCACCGGCGCCGGCGACGCGTTCGCCGGGGTACTCGCCGCCCGGTTGGCCGCCGGGGACTCGCTGGTGGCCGCCGCCCGCTGGGGCACGGTCGCCGGTTCGCTCGCGGTCCGCGCGGCAGGCGCCCAGGAGTCCTACGCCGACCTCGACACCCTTCGCGCAACCATGGGGGAGCACCGATGAAGCGCACCGGCATCATCCACAACGAGCTGGCCTGGCTGATTGCCGGCCTCCGGCACACGGACACCTTCGTGATCAGCGATGCCGGCCTGCCGCTCGCCCCTGGCACGCCCTGCGTGGACCTCGGCTACCGGTACGGCCAGCCGGGGTTCCTGGATGTGACCCGGACCGTGTTAGCCGAGATCGTGGTGGAGCGCAGTTGGGTGTCCGACCCGGTGCGCGAGGTGAACCTGCCCGTCTACAACACGCTGCGCGAGCTGGGGCTGGACCCGGAGCCGCTGGACCACGACGAGTTCAAGGTGCGGGTCCGGTCGGCCTCGTTCGCCATCCGCACCGGCGAGGACAGCTTCTACGCCAACGTGCTCTGCCAGGCCGGCGTTGCCTTCACTCCATGATTCCTGACCAGTTACGAGCGAGATTCGGCGACCGCCTTGATCCGCTCCAGGGTGGTGCGCATGCCGTTGCGGTTCGTCCGGCCCCGGGCCCAACCGAGCAGGGCCCAGTACAGTCGCAGCGCGGGGGTGTCGGCCAGCTCGAACGACTCGGTGACGTCGGTACCGGTGCCGCTGGGCTCGAACCGGTAGCGCCAGGTGTTGACCGACCGGCCGGCCGCCTCCACCACGAAGCCGAACTCCCGGCACGGTTCGCAGGCCACGATGCGGCAGACCGTCCAGTACACCGGGCCGCGGCCGTTGCGCCGCACGTGGCCGCGGAACCGGGTGCCGAGCGCCGGCCCGGTCGCGCCGTCCAACCACTCCGCCTCGAAGGTCTCCGGGCTGAACTTGCCGGTGTTGGTGATGTCGCTGACCAGGCCCCACACCCGGCTCGGCGGAGCGTTCATGTGCACCGTTACGGCGTCACGCATGGCAGCACCGTACCGGGAGTAATCACATCCGGCGCCGAGATCAACCCAATGAGCAGAGCCTCGGACACCGGCCGCCGGCGCCACCGTCAGGTCGAAGTCACGCCACTGGGCGCACAGCGCCGCCGGCCGACCGCACACGTGTTTAGCTGCGCCTCGGGCTGGGCAAGACAGGTTCGGCTCGAGCAGGGCTGCGCGGCCACCGGCCGTGACGCTGTCGGGCCGCACGCTCCCCTGAAGAAGGCATCATGACCCCTCTCGCACGCCGAGGTGCGCGATGACCCGGATCGGCGTCATCGGCCACCGCGATATCACCCCGGAAACGGCGCCACTCATCGAGGCCGTGCTGCGCCGGTTACTCATCGCCAAGGCGGGCTCCCGGTTGGTCGGCGTGACGTGCCTGGCCACCGGGGCGGACCAGCTCTTCGCCAAGCTCGTCCTGGACCTCTCCGGGCGCCTGGAGGTGATCCTGCCGGCGTTCGACTACCGGGCCAGCCAGGTCTCCCCGGCCAATGCATACGCGTTCGACCAGCTGGTGGCGGCCGCCAGCACGGTCCGGGTGATGGAGTTTCAGCACTCCTGCCGGCAGGCATACCTCGCCGCCGGATCCACCATGCTGGCCTCCATCGAGACGCTGGTGGCGGTCTGGGACGGGCGACCCGGCAGAAACCGGGGCAGCGCGGCGGAGGTGGTATCCGCCGCGTCGCGGCTCGGCCTGCCGACATCGATCGTCTGGCCGCCCGGCGCGGCCAGGGCGCGCTCGGCATGCCCGCCCTCGGCGGACGTGCTGGCGGATGTTGGGCCGGCCGTCGCGCCATCTGAGCTGGGCGGGCCGGGCGCCGCCGGTCTGAGGTCAGCCGGCTGACCGACGGGCCGCGGGCGGCCTGAGGCGGGCTCTGCTAGTCGCCGCGGCGGCCTGAGGTAGGCCGCGAGTCGGGCGGATCCGAGGCGGGCAGCGCACCGGTGCGCTCCAGATGGGTGGTCAGCAACCGGCCGATGTGCCGGATGTGCTCGGCCATCGCGGTCCTGGCGGCGGATGGGTCGGCGGCGGCCAGCGCGGCCAGCACCGGGACGTGGTCGTCCGTGGTGGCCTCCGCCCAGCCGGCCACCTGCCCGTAGTAGGCGCGCGGCACGTAGTGCACGAACAGGTTCAGCATGGCGGCCAGCCGGGGCGAGTTGGCGGCCCGGTTGATGCTCCGGTGCAGCTCGTGGTTGAGCTCGGCCACCCGGTCCAGTTCCCCGAGGTCGGCGGCGGCGGTCAGCTCGTCCTGCACCGCGCGCAGCCGGGCCACCTCGCCGGCGGCCAGCGCCGCCGCGGCCCGCGCGGCCAACTCGCCGGCCACGTGGGCCTGCACCGCGAACAGGTCGTCCACGTCGCGGCGACTCAGCGGCACCACCCGGAAACCCCGCCGAGGTTCCCAGCGCACCGCGCCCTCCCCCTGCAGGATCATCAGCGCCTCCCGTACCGGAGTTGCGCTCACCCCCAGCCGCGCCGCGACGTGCTCCATCCGGACGAACTCGGACGCCGGGAGCTCGCCCACCATGATCGCCTCACGCAGGTACGCGGCGACCCGTTCGGACAGCTGGCGGGCACTGCCCAGGCGCGGCCCGGTCGCTCGGACAGCGCCCAGCGGTAGCGGCTGCTCGGTCATCCGGCGCACCGCTCCGCCGCCAGGGCCGGCACGGCGAGATGCGCGGTCTCGGGGACGCCGAGTGCAAGGAGCCCCGGCCAACCCCTGACAGCGTGAAAGCATGAGCCCGGCTGGATCGGTGGCGGCGCCGGCCGCCCCGGGCTACGTTCAAATTTCCTGTCGGTAAGCAGTACTCGAGGAGGTTCGCGTTGAGCATCGCCCTGGGCCAGTCCGGAGCTACCCCGTCGGAGGGTGCCAAGCCGGCGCCCGGCCTCCGACCGCCCGGCGCCGACACGCTGTGGCATCCGTTCGCGGGGATGCACCAGGTGCGCCGAGGCCGCTTCACCGTGACCCGGGCCCAGGACGTGTGGATCTGGGACGACACCGGCCGGCGCTACCTGGATGGCACCGCGGCGCTCTGGTACTGCAACGCCGGACACGGCCGCCAGGAGATCATCGACGCGATCACCCAGCAGATGAAGCAGCTGGACGCGTATCAGATCTTCGGGGATTTCGCGAACGAGCCGGCGCTGCGGCTGGCCGATGCGGTGGCCGAGCGCGCCCCCATGGACGACGCCAAGGTGTTTTTCACCAGCGGCGGCGGCGACTCGATCGACACCGCGGGGAAGCTGGCCAGGGCCTACTTCCAGGCCACTGGCGAGCCGGAACGCACGGTGCTGATCTCCCGGGAGCACGGCTACCACGGCACCCACGGATTTGGCACCGCGCTGGCCGGCATCCCGGCAAACCGGGTCGCCGGGCCGTTCGTGCCCGACGTGGTGCAGGTGGCCCACGACGACCCCACGGCGCTGGAGAAGACCATCGTGGACCACGGCCCGGAGCGGGTCGCGGCGTTCTTCGCCGAGCCGGTGATCGGCGCGGGTGGAGTCATCCCCCCGCCGCCCGGGTACCTCGAGTCCGCCGCCGAGATCTGCCAGCGGCACGGCGTGCTGTTCGTCGCGGACGCGGTGATCTGCGGCTTCGGCCGGCTGGGCAACTGGTTCGCCATCGAGCGGTTCGGCGTCCGCCCGGACATGGTTGTCTTCGCCAAGGCCATCACCAGCGGCTACCAGCCGTTGGGCGGTGTGGTGGTGTCCGGACGGGTGGCCGCCCCGTTCTGGGAGGAGCCGGGCCGCGCGTTCCGGCACGGGCCGACCTACGCGGGGCACCCGGCCGCCTGCGCCGCCGGGCTGGCCAATATCGCGCTGATGGAGCGGGAGGGTCTGCTGGAGCGAGCCACGAAACTGGAGGGCGAGCTGCTCAGCCGGCTCCAGACGCTGGCCGGCCACCCGCTGGTCAGCCAGGTGCGCGGCGGCGTGGGCCTGCTGGGCGGAGTGGAGCTGGACGCCGAGCGGCTGGCCGCCGAGCCCGGGCTGCCCGGCCGGGTGGCCGGCGCGGCCCGCGAGCACGGCGTACTGATCCGCCCGATGATCTCCTCGCTGGGCTTCTCCCCGCCGCTGACGGTCACCGAGGAGCAGCTGGACCTGCTGGTCGACGCGGTCGCCGCCGGCCTGGACGACGTCCACACCGGCACCGCCTAACCACCGACACACCCCGAGCCGCCGCCCACCCGGAGCGAGCCGCTCGGCCGTCGCACAGACCTGGCGCAGGCCGTGCACACCTTGCAGGGCCTGCGCGGGGCGCACCCGGTCTGCGCGGGCGAACGCTGCGGCTGGTGTGCGCATATTCTATATTCTATGGGCCGGCCGGAGGAGGACCACCATGGCCACGCTGAGCAGTGACGAGCGCGCCATCGTCGACACCGTGCGGGAGTTCGTCGACCGCGAGGTGCGCCCGGTGGTCCGGGAGCTTGAGCACGCCAACGAGTACCCCGAGAAGCTCATCGAGCAGATGAAGCGGATGGGCATCTTCGGGCTGGCCATCCCGGAGCCGTGGGGTGACGCCCCGGTCTCCATGCCCTGCTACGCACTGGTCACCGCCGAGCTGGCGCGCGGCTGGATGAGCCTGGCCGGCGCGATGGGCGGACACACCGTGGTCTCCAAGCTGTTGCTCACCTTCGGCACCGACGAGCAGAAGGACCACTACCTGCCCAAGATGGCCACCGGGGAGATCCGGGCCACCATGGCGCTAACCGAGCCAGGCGGCGGCTCCGACCTGCAGGCCATCACCACCCAGGCACGCCGTGACGGCTCGGCCGACGACGCGGAGTTTGTGATCAACGGCACCAAGACGTGGATCACCAACTCGCGACGGTCCCAGCTCATCGCGCTGCTGTGCAAGACCGACCCGAACGCCGAACCCAAGCACCGGGGCGTGTCCATCCTGCTGGTGGAGCACGGCCCGGGGCTGACCGTCTCCCGCGACCTGCCCAAGCTCGGCTACAAGGGCGTGGAGAGCTGCGAGCTGGCCTTCGACGACTACCGCGCGCCGGCATCCGCGCTGCTCGGCGGGGTCGAGGGGCAGGGCTTCGCGCAGATGATGAAGGGTCTGGAGACCGGCCGCATCCAGGTCGCGTCCAGGGCGCTCGGCGTCGGTCGGGCCGCGATCGACGACGCGCTGCGCTACTCCCAGGAGCGTGAGGCGTTCGGCAAGCCGATCTGGCGGCACCAGTCGATCGGCAACTACCTGGCCGACATGGCGACCAAGTGGACGGCGGCCAGGGAGCTGATCCTGCACGCGGCCGAGAAGTTCGACGCCGGCGAGCGGGTGGACATGGAGGCCGGCATGGCCAAGCTGTTCGCCAGCGAGGTGGCCATGGAGATCGCGCTGAATGCGGTGCGCATCCACGGTGGTTACGGCTACTCCACCGAGTTCGACGTGGAGCGCTACTTCCGGGACGCCCCGTTGATGATCGTCGGCGAGGGCACCAACGAGATCCAGCGCAACGTGATCGCGGCGCAGCTGGTCAAGCGCGGCGGGCTGGACTGAGCGAACGGCTCGACCCGACAGCCTCGACAGGGTGGCCAGTCCCCCCAATCATGTCAGCCGAATGGGTCATGTCACCCGGACTCGCGTGTCTCAGTGGCGACAGGGGAAGATAGAAGGTGCCCGGTGCCGACTCGGTCGGGTAGTCAAGTCGAGCGGAGATTACGGACCGTATGAACGGTGGTGCCCCTGCCCTGCATCTGTCCGGTGAGGCGCGACGGCGGGTCTCGATCGCGCTCGGCGCCACCTCGGTGGTCATCGCCGTGCTGGCGCTGATCACCGCGACGCGTGGGCCGGCGGCGATCAGCTCGGCGTTGCCCGGGGCTACCCCGGCCGCGCCGCCCAAGCCGGTCGCCGCGATCGCCATCACCTCGGCCGGCGCCACCCAGCTGAACCCGGCGGTGCCGGTCAGCGTCGAGGTCGCGCACGGCACGTTGCAGTCGGTTCAGGTGATCGACTCGAAGACCGGCAAGCCGCTCGCCGGGGAGATGGCCGCCGGCGGTGCCTCGTGGCACACCACCGTCGGGCTCAGCTACGCGGACAGCTACCAGGTGAGCGCCACCGCGGTGGGCAGCGACGGGCAGGTCGTGCATCAGAGCGGCACGGTGGCCACGGTGAAGCCCGCGGCGCAGGCCTATCCGTCGTTCATCCCGGCGCCCGGGCAGTCCAGCGTCGGCGTGGGCCAACCGCTGGTGGTGAAGTTCGACCACCCGGTGTCCGACAAGGCCGCCGCGGAGCGGGCCCTGACGGTGACCACCAGCCCGGAGCAGGCCGGCAGCTGGTACTGGATCTCGCCGAGCGAGGTGCACTACCGGCCGGAGTCCTACTGGAAGCCGGGCACCACGATCCAACTCAACGCCAGCATGTTCGGCGTGGACCTGGGCAAGGGCACCTTCGGCCAGACCAACCGCTCGGAGACCGTCCACGTGCACGACTCGTGGGTGGCCAAGGCGGACGGCAGGTCCGAGACGATGCAGATCTTCCACAACGGCAGCCTGGTCAACACGATGCCGATCAGCCTCGGCTCGCCGGGGCACCCCTCGCACTCCGGCCCGCACGTGATCTCCGACAAGCAGCCCAGCATCACCATGGACTCCTGCACCTACGGCGTCTGCCAGGGCGACCCGGGGTACTACAAGGAGAAGGTGGACCTGGACGAGCGGATCTCCAACGACGGCGAGTTTGTGCACGCCGCTCCGTGGTCGGTGGGTCAGCAGGGCTCGGACAACGTCTCGCACGGCTGCGTGAACCTCAGCCCGACCAACGCCCAGTGGTTCTTCGACCACTTCAACGTGGGCGATGTGGTGGAGATCACCAACTCCGGGGGGCCGACGCTGCCGGTGTACGACACCTACGGCGACTGGGCAGTCAGCTGGACCCAGTGGCAAGACGGCTCCGCCCTCAACTAACCCCGCCCCAATCCCCGCGAGTCGGGGTTCTCAGCACACCGAGTCGCGGATTTCAGCACACCGGATCAGTGAATTTGCCTACCCGGGCGGGGTTCCCGGCGGGCTAGCCTGGCCTGGTGAAGGGGCTGTTGCTGCGCCTGTCCGCGCTGGACGCCGACGCGGAGGCCGCCGTCCGGGTGATTTCCTACTTCGACCGCTTGGTGGACCGGGGGGCGACCCCGAGCGAGGTGGTCCGGGCGGCCGCCGCGCTGGCCGAGTGTGTGGTCGGCTGGACCGGCGACACCGGCGACACCCTGCGCTTCGGCCCGGCCGGTGTCGCGGTGCCCGACCAAATCCCGATCCAGCCCAGCAAGGGCGCCCCGGTGAACCCGGACGACGGCGCGTCCCCGGCCAGGGTGTGGCTGGAGCGCCCGGGTGAGCCGGGCCCGCTGGACGACCTGGTGGTGGAGCGGCTGGCCCTGACCGCCCGGTTGCGGGGCGCCGCCCGTCGGCGTACCCCGGCGCCCGACCTGGCCGACCCGGCGCTGGTCGAGTTGGTGCTCGCCGAGCGGGAGGCCCAGGAGGACCGCGCTCGGGCGGTACACCTGCTGGGGCTCGCCGCCGGAGCGCCGGTGCGGGTGCTCGCGGTGCGCGCCGCACCCGGGGCTGACCTGGTCGCCGAGGCCGTGGCGCTGGTCAGCCGGGCGACGACGAACGGCCGCGCGCCGCGCACCGTCCGGGTGGCGGCGATCGGCGAAGTCGCGGCGGTGCTGCTGCAGCCCGCGCCCGGCGCCGAGCCCCTCGCGTCCAGGCTCCGGGCGGCGTTGTCCGCCACCGCGGTGGTCGGCGTCGGCGGCGCGATCTCCGACACCGGCGCCGCCGTAGCCGGGCTCGGTGGCGAAGCTGCCCCGTTGGAGGCGCGGCGGTCGTGGCGGCAGGCCCAGCTAGCGATGCGCTTCGCGCTGCCCGCCGGGACACGTGGAGCAGCCAGCGGGGATGTGCTCGTCGAGTACGACGCACTGGGCTCGCTGGCGCTGCTCGCCGAGGTGCCGGCGGAGCGGTTGCGTGCCGAACCGGACGTGGCCGCCCTGGACGCACTCGCCGCCACCCGCACCGGCGCGCTCGACGTTGCCACCCTGGAGGTGTTCTGCCGGACCGGCTCGCTGCGCCAGGCTGCCGCCGCGCTGCATCTGCACCACAGCTCGGTGGCCGCCCGGCTGGCGCACGTCGAGCAGGCCATGGGCTGGCGCTTGGACAGCCCTGACGGCCAGTTCCGGGCGCGACTCGCGCTGCTCGCCCGCCGGCTGACCAAGAGCCCGTGAGTGGTATTGGTCGCCAGAGCGACCAATACCACTCACAAGCAATCAGAGCCGAAGGCCCCGGCGCAGCACGGTGATCTCCTCGGACCGTTCCAGCTGGCTGATCGCCGCGTGCTCGACCAGCGACGAGCCGTGGAACGTCCCGGGGAACATGTGCAGCTCGACCTGCACCCCGGCCGCCTGGAGCGCGAGCGCGTAGGCGATGCCCTCGTCGCGCAGCGGGTCGAACTCCATCGTCGAGACGTAGGCCGGCGGCAACCCGGACAGGTCGGAGGCCCGCGCCGGCGCCGCGTACACCGCGACGTCCGCCGTGCCCGGCACCCCGGCGCCGAGGTAGGCCGCCCAGCTGAGCACGGCGTTCGGCTGGTTCCACAGCGGCGTGTCGATGTAGGCGGTCATGCTCGCGGTGCCCAGCCGGTCGTCCACCTCCGGGACGCCCAGGTACTGGAACGCGATCGCCGGGCCACCCCGATCCCTGGCCAGCAAGGCCAACCCGGCGCACAGCCCGCCGCCCGCGCTGATCCCGTGGATGGCGATCCGGTCCGGGTCGACGCCGTACTCCTCGGCGTGCTCGGCGAACCAGACCAGGCCGGCGTAGCAGTCCTCCAGCCCCGCCGGGTAGGGATCCTCCGGGGCCAGCCGGTAGTCCACCGAGACCACCACCGCACCGACCTCGCGGGCCAGCGTGAGGTTCGACGCGTGCACCATCTCCAGGTCACCCAGAATGAAGCCGCCACCGTGCACGTCGAACACGCCCACCGGACCGCTCGGCACGTCCGGACGGTAGATCCGCAGCGGTATCTCGGGCGCGCCGGCCGGCCCGGCGATCAGCACATCGGTGACCGTCACGCCGGTGGCATCCGGGGCGGGCAGCTCGGCGCGCAGCTTCTTCAAGGCATCCCGCGCGCCCTGCAGGTCGTTCAGGTCGAGCTTGGGCAGCAGCTCTACAGCGGCGGCCAGTTCCGGGTCGAACGCGTAGCTCACGGGGTGTCCCTCCAGTGGCGATGTGCCGACGACATGGTGCCTCTTCCATCCTGTCGACACAGTGACAGCACCGTCATCCGCCAGCCGTCGGGACACCCCGCGCCGTGATCCGCCAGTCGCGGCCGACGGCGGGCTAGACCTCGGAGCCGCCCTCGAACGCGCGCGCCACGGTGAGGCTGTCCTCGTACACGTGGTAGCGGGTAATCAGCCCGTCCGCCACGGTCAGCCGCAGGGCGCAGCCTGCCGCGTAGGGCTTGCCGGTGGCGCGGACGGTCTGGCGGATCTCGCCGAGTACCACCGCGTCGGGGCCGTCCACCAACACCGTCGGGAGTTCGCCGGCCCGCTTCTCCGGCACGTGGTAGGTGTCCAGCGCGCGGAAGTGCTCGGCCACGTCAGCGCGGCTAACCCGAGGCCGGATCCAGGGGACGTCGGGGTGGCCCTCCGCCGGCCAGTCCAGCCACCAGTCGACCGGTTCGGCGAACAGCTCGGCGATTCGCTCCGGGTCGCCCTCGCCGAGCCGGCTGAGGAACGTCTCCACGATGCTTCTGGTCGGGCTGGGCGGCACCGCGAACTGCACGTCCCGGCGGATCCGGCCGTCAGCGTCCAGCTCCAGGTACATCGTGCCGGTCCAGACGATCTGCCCGCCGACGACCGGCACCATGTGGGTGCGGAAGGTGACCGCGTCGTGGTGCGCCGCCGCATCCCCGGCCGGGACGAAGACGAACTCGCCGCCCGCGACGAACTCCTGATAGGCCTTGGTGACCCTGCCCTCCAGCTCCCGGTGCCCCCGGTACTCGGCGGATTCCAGCAGCTCGACGCCGTCCTCGGCCCACAGCTGGGCGATGCTGGTCCGGCGGGCGTCCGGGTCCGGCTCGTTCCATACGGCCACGTAGCGCCGCACCAACTGCTCGATGTTTGTCTGCATGGCCGGGATGCTATGACCGTTGCACTGCCATCTTCTGTCAGTGGAGTGAGCCACACTTCCCGGCATGCGCGCGAGCCGGCTGGTGTCCCTCCTACTGCTGTTGCAGACCAGGCGGCGGCTGACCGCCGCGCAGCTGGCGGACGCGCTGGAGGTGTCGGTACGCACCGTGTACCGGGACATCGAGTCACTCGGCGAAGCCGGGGTCCCGGTGTACGGCGAGCCCGGGCACGACGGCGGCTACCAGCTGCTGGACGGCTACCGCACCCAGCTCACCGGGCTCACCGAGGGCGAGGCGGAGTCGCTGTTCCTCACCGGGCTGCCGACCGCCGCCGCCGACCTGGGTCTCGGCGCGACGGTCACCGCCGCCCAGCTCAAGCTGATGGCCGCGCTGCCCGCCGAGCTGCGCGACCGGGCCGGCCGGGTGGCCGAGCGTTTCCACCTGGACGCCCCGTCCTGGTACCGCGAGGCGGACAGCACCCCGCACCTGGCGACGGCCGCGGCGGCGGTGTGGCGGCAGCGGCTGCTGCGGATGCGCTACCTGCGCTGGGCGCACCCGCGCGAGGTGAGCCGGGTGGTCGCGCCGCACGGCCTGGTGCTCAAGGCCGGGCGTTGGTACCTGGTGGCCCGGCACCCCGGCGACCAGGGCGAGGAGCTGCGCACCTACCGGGTGTCCCGGCTGCTGGATGCGGAGCTGGTGGATGAGCCGTTCGAGCGCCAGCCCGGTTTCGCGCTACCCGACTACTGGCGTGGCTACCTCGCCCGGTTCGACGAGCGCCGGCACTGGGCGGAGGCGGAGCTGCGGGTCTCGGCCGACGGGTTCGCTCGGCTCGACCAGCTGCTCGAACCGGCGGTCGTCGCGGCGGCCCGACGCACCGCCGGCGAGCCGGGCGCCGACGGCTGGCGGCGGATCACCGTGCCCATCGAGTCGCCCGCCCAGGCCGTCCCGGAGCTGCTCCGGCTGGGCGCCGACGCCGAGGTACTGGCACCAGCCGAGCTGCGCGACCACATGCTGGCCACCCTCGCCGCCACCGCCGCCCATTACGTTTCCGCGGCTCAGAGGTCGTGAGCGCTGAGCCTGAGCTGGGAGTTAGCGGACTACGGTGCCGTCGGCGGAGCTGACCAGGGTGAGCTCGGCGGTGCTGGGCAGGCCCTCCCAGTCGCCCTCGGCGCCCACGCAGATCGCGGCGGCGGCGGCCGCCTGGCGCATCCGGGCCGGCTCGTCCAGGTCGTCCAGCAGGCCGGCCAGGTAGCCGGCGACAAACGCGTCGCCGGCGCCCACCGGGTCGACCACCCGCACTGGGAACGCCGGCTGACGGACCACACCGGCGGCGGTCACCGAGTACGCGCCCTTCGATCCGTCGGTCACCACGACGGCGTGCACCCCGTCGGCAAGCAGCCGCTCCGGGTCGCCGTCCGCGTCCACCATGGCGAGCTCGTCGGCGCTGGCGAACACCAGGTCGGCCAGCCGTGCCAAGGCACTGAGCTCCACCCGAGCGGCCGACGGGTCCCACAGCCGGGCCCGGTAGTTGACGTCCAGGCTGACCGTGACCCCGGCGGCGCGAGCTACCGACACGGCATGCCGGACCGCGTCGGCGGCCGAGCCGGACAGCGCCGGGGTGATGCCGGTGACGTGCAGGACCCGCGCCGACTCGATCAACGCCAAGGGCAGGTCCGCCGGGCCGAGCCGGGAGGCCGCCGAGCCGGACCGGTAGTACAGCACCCGGCCGACGTCCCCGGTTCGGCGCTCCTTGACCATCAGCCCGGTCGGCGCGGACGGATCCGCCGGCGCGCACACCGTGACCCCCTGCCCCCGCAAGGTGCCCCGGACCAGCTCGCCGAACTCGTCCGCGCCCAGCCGGCTCAGCCAGCTCGCCGAATGCCCGAGCCGGACCACGCCGATGGCCACGTTGGCCTCCGAGCCGGCCACCGAGACGTCCAGCTGGCGGGCGCCGCGCAGCGGTCCGATCCGGTTGGCCGACAGGCTCACCATCACCTCGCCCAGGGTGACCAGGCCGGCCGGCGCGCTCACGCCGAGCCCCGCCGGCAGACCTGGACAAACGCCACCGCGCGCTCCCGGATCTGCTCCACCGCGAGCGCCGCTGGCTGGCCGCCGTCCAGCGCCGTGCCCAGCAGTGGGCCGCCCACTCCGACCGCCGCGCAGCCGTGCCGCAGGAAGCTCGCGGCGCCGACCAGGTCCACGCCGCCGGTGGCCACCAGGGGGATGTCGGGCAGCGGCGCGCGCACGGCGGAGAAGAACTCCGGGCCGAGCACCGACGCGGGGAACACCTTCACCGCACTGGGCCGGCCGCGCCAGGCGGCGACGATCTCGGTGGGGGTGAACGCCCCGGGCAGCGAGCCGAGGCCCAACTCGTCGGCCGCCGCGACGACCTCCGGGTTGTGATCAGGGCTGACCACAAAGCTGGCGCCCGCGTCGGCGGCCTGGCGCACCTCGGCGGCGGACAGCACGGTGCCCATCCCGACGGCGACCTCGTCGCCGAGCTTCCCGGTCAGCTCGCGCACCGCGTCCAGCGAACCGGGGCTGGGCAGGGTGATCTCCAGACAGCGCACCCCGCCGTCGACCAGCGCCATGGCCACCTCGACCAGGGGCGCGGGCGTGCGGGCGCGCAGGATGGCAACCAGTCGCTGCTCGAACAGGAGCTCCGGGAACGGCGTCATCCCGCCAGTTTCCCCTACCGCTCAGGTGCCTCTTTGCCGAAGCGCCTTCTTGTCCACCTTGCCGACCCCGGTCATCGGCAGGGCGGGCAGCAGGTGCACCGCCTTGGGCGCCTGCACCGCGCCTTTGCGCTGCTTGACGTGCGCGATCAGCTCCTCGACGGACACCGTGCACCCGGCGCGCAGCACCACCGCGGCGGTCACCGCCTCCCCCCACTTCTCGTCCGGCATGCCGTACACGGCGGCGGCGGATACCCCGGGGTGCGCGGTCAGCGCGTCCTCCACCTCGCGGGGGAACACGTTGAACCCGCCGCTGATGATCATGTCCTTGGCCCGGTCCACGATGTAGAGGTAACCGCGTTCGTCGGCGCGGGCGATGTCGCCGGTGTGCAGCCAACCGTGCGCGAACGTCTCGGCGGTCAGCTCCGGGCGCCGCCAGTACTCCTCCATCACCCCGCCGCCCCGCACGCAGAGCTCCCCCGGCTCGCCGGTCGCCACCGGGTCCCCGGCGCCGTCCAGCAACGCGACCTGAACCCCACTGACCGCCGCGCCGCAGGACGCGATCAGCTCAGGACGACTCACCGGTTCGTGCTCGGCGCGGCGCAGCACGCTGATCGGGTAACACTCGGTCTGCCCGTAGAGCTGGGAGAACACCGGGCCGATCCGCTTCAGCCCCTCCAGCAGCCGGGTCGCCGACATCGGCGAGGCGCCATAGAGCAGCAACTCCAGCGAGGACAGATCGGTGCGCTCCAGGTCCGGGTGGTCCAGGAGCAGATAGATCATGGTCGGCACCAGCAGGGTGAAGTTGACCCGGTGCCGGGCGATGGCGTCCAGCACCCGATCCGGGGCGAACCCGGACAGCAGGTGCACGGTGCCGCCCCTGACCAGGGTCGGCACGATCTTGGTGCCGGCCACGTGGCTGATCGGCGCGACCGCGAGGTAGCGCGGGTCGGCGGGTAGCTCGAAGTCGGCGAGGATCGCGGTCAGGCTCTGCGACACAACGGCCGGGTGCCGGCGCAGCGCGCCCTTCGACCGTCCAGTGGTGCCGCCGGTGTAGCTGATCGCCACCACGTCGGCCGCGTCGGCCACATCCCGCGCCCGCGCCGGGGCACCGTTCACGGCGGCCGCCAGCAGGTCGGGGGCGAACTCGGCCGGTCCCACCGCGAGCACCACCGGGCCGCCCGGACCGAGCGCCTCGGCCAGCTCGGCACCCCGCTGTGCGTGCTGGGCGGCGTCCACCACCACGGCGGCCGCGTCCAGGTCCTCCAGTTGGAACAGTTGGTCGGGCAGCGAGCCGAGCGGGTGCAACCAGGACAGCACCAGCCCGCTGGCCTGCGCCGCGACCGCCGCGCACCAGGCCTCGGCCCGGTTGCCGGTGAGCACCGCGATCCGCTGCCCGCGCCGCAGCCCGCGCTCGGCGTACACCCGCTGGATCCGGCCGATCAGCTCCAGCGCGCCGGCATAGCTCAGCGACCCGCCGTCCCAGCTGAACGCGGTCCGGTCCGGGAACCGGCGCAGTGCGCGCAGCGTCACCTCGCCGACCGTCGGGCCGACGTGCAGCCGGTCGTTCACGCCGGTCACCTGCGCTCCTGCCGAGCCGCCTGGTACTCCTTGGCCAACCGGTCCACCAGCTCGGCGGCCGACGGCACGCCGTGCACCCCGGACACCGAATGCCCCGCGCTCCACACGTCGGCCCAGCGCTTCGGTCCGAGCTCGGGGCTCTTGCCGCCGTAGAGCTGGGCGGCCTCGGCCGGGGTGACGTCCTCGTCCAGCGCATCCGGATCAAGCCCCGCCGCCCGGATCGCCGGGGCCAGCATGCTGGTCGGCAACCCGGTGAAGGCCCTGGTCAGCACCACGTCGTCGATCGAGCTGTGCACCAGCATCCGCCGGTAGGCCGGGTCGGCCATGCTCTCCGAGGTGGCGATGAACGAAGTGCCCAGGTAGGCCAGGTCGCAGCCGAGCACCTGGGCGGCGTACAGGCTCTGCCCGTCGGACACACCGCCGGCCAGCACGATCGGCCCTTCGTAGATCTCCCGGACGGCCCGGACGAAGGCGAACGGGTTGAGCCACCCGGTCTGCCCGCCCGCGCCGGCGGTGAGCAGCACCAGGCCGTCCGCGCCGGCGGCGATGGCTTTCCGGGCGTGCGCCAGGGTGGCCACGTCGGCGAGCACCAGGGCGCCGGCGTCGTGCAGCGGCCCGATCACCGGTGCGGGTGAGCCGACGCTGGTGATCACCAGCTCCACCCGGTGGCGAACCAAGCACGCCAGGTCGTCGGTCAGCCGGGGCTGCCGGATGATCAGGTTCGCGGCATAGGGCGCCGCCGGCCGGACTGTGCCCGGCCGGCGGGTGGCCTCGGTGATCTCGGTCAGCCAGCGGTCCAGATCCTCCAGGGTGCGGGCGTTCGCGGTGGGGAACGCGCCCATCACCCCGGCCTGGCAGGCCGCGATGACCAGCTCCGGGCCGGACACCCGCAGCATCGGAGCGGCGATGACCGGCAGCCGCAGCCGGTCGGTAATCGACGCGGGCAGCCGCGTGGAGGACCGCGCGTCGGGGTTCCCGTTGGTCGCCATCCGGTCAGCTCCAGAGCCCACTGATCGGGGCGGCAGCGCGCCGGCCCTGCGCGCGGCCGGCCCGCGCCGCCGGGGTACGCACCGCCGGGTCCAGCACCTCGGTGCCGAACGCGGCCAACGAGTCGGCGTCCGGCTGGACGACCTCGACCCGGCCGGTCAGCTCGGCCAGCTGATCGGCGAAGCCGGGCTCGGCCAGCGGCGCGATCACCAGCACCCGCCGGTATGCCCTGGCCAGGTCGACGTTGGTGAATGCCCGAGCACCCCCGTCCATGTACCGGGACGCGCCGATGGTCACCGGCGGCCACACGCCGGGCACCGCGCAGCTGGCGGCCACCGCGTCGACCAGCTCGACCCCGGAGTCGCGGTCGAACACGACGTGCTCGCCGGTGTGTACGTCCACCGCGACCACGGACAACGGCCAACTCGGCCATTCGTGCTTGGGCAGCCGGGCCTCGATCACCGCCCGCCGGGCCGCTTCCGGCGGAGTGGCCGCGGCCAACGCCAGTTCGCCGATCCGCCGGTTCCGCCGCACCGGATCGGGCACCTCCTCGAGGAGCTTCGCGATGGTCAGCATCAGCTCTTCCAGCGACATCCCGGTGGGAGTCAGCTCCTCGTTCTGCCGGGCCGGGTCGGCCTGGCGCTCGAACAGCTCAGCCAGCGGCAGCCCGCTGCCCAGCTGAGCGGCCACGGTGGAGCCGGCGGAGGTACCGACCACCAGGTCGGCCCCGGTCACCTCGACCCCCGCCTCGGCCAGCCCGTACAAAATCCCGGTCTGCCAGGCAATGCCGGCAAGCCCGCCACCGCCCAGCACGAGCGCGCGTTCGGTACCCATGTCCGGGACGCTACCCCGGACTGTCGCGATCGCGCCGCTGCGCGACGCCGGCCTGGACACGCTGTCCCAGGGCGAGCGCGGCCGCACCCGGGACGGCCACACGTGCCGGTGCAGGCAGTGTTGACCAGCGCGAACGTCAGTGCCTGCTTCGACCATCCGGTTCTCATCACCCGGTCGCCGCAGCGCTGGGCGGCCGCAGGCCCAGCCGTTTGTCATACCCTGGAGGTATCAACCCGGGAGGCCAGCGTTGGACGTCGACCTGCGCAAGCTGAGGTACTTCGTCGCGGTGGCCGAACTGCTGCACTTCGGGCGGGCCGCTCGACAGCTGCACATCGCCCAGCCAGTGTTGTCCCGGCAGATCCGGGCGCTGGAGGACGAGCTCAAGGTGCAGCTGTTCGTCCGCAATCGCCGGGCCACCGAGCTGACCAGGGCCGGGGAACAGCTGCTGGCCGACGCCCAACCGCTGCTGGCCAGCGCTGAGGCGCTGCGTCGCCGGGTGGGCCGGGCGGCCAGGGAGCCGGACACCTTCACCGTCGGGTTCGCCCCCGGGTTGATCGTCACCGGCCCGGTCCGGACACTCCGCGAGCGACACCCCGAGCTGACCGTGAATGTGGTCCGGACCGGCTGGGACCCTCGGGTGGAGGTGGTGCGCAACGGCCAGGCGGATGTCAGCTACGCCCGGCTGCCCATCGACCAGCGCGGATTGAGCACGCGCCCGGTGCTGTCCGAGCCGAGGGTCGCGGTGTTGCCCATCGGGCACCGGCTGGCCGGCAAGGACCGCATCGACATCGCCGACCTGGCCGACGAGCACCTCCTGCAGGACCCGGACGCGGTGCCGGAGTGGCGGGACATCGCCACCGAGCTGCGCCGGCCCGGGCGGCGGCCCACGGAGCCGGTCTACCGCAGCGTGGAGGAGAAGCTGGAGCACGTGGCCGCCGGCCACGGCGTGGCGGTGCTGCCGCTGTCCACCGCGACCTTCTACACCCGCCCGGACGTCTGCCATGTCTCGGTGAGCGACATCGGGCCGAGCCAGGTCTGCCTGGTCTGGGACAGCGCACGGCGCAGCCCGCTGATCCACGAATTCGCCGCGCTGGCCACCGAGCTCTGAACGGTAAGGCCGACGGTTCAGCGCGGCCCGGGCCGGCAACGGCCGACCAGCCGTCGGCGCGTCCAGAAGCCGATCGCGACCAGGAGGTAGAGCACCGGAAGGGCCACGACGGTGGCCGACCCGAGCCACCCGGCCAGCCCGGCCATGGCGAGCGCGGCGGCGCCCGCCATTGCGCCCGCGCGCACCGCGAACCCACCGGCGCCCCGGAAGCTCGCGGTGGTCAGCCAGTACCAGAACCAGCCGCCCGCGCCCACGGCCACCGCCAGCAGCACGCAGGCCAGCACCGACGGCGCCGGCAGCGCCACCGCTCCGGTCTCCGCCGCGGCGCCCCCGGCAACTAGCGCGGCGCCGATGATCACAGTCGGCCGCGCGAGCCACGCGATAGTGATCAGATTCAGGTCCGATGGGCGCATGCTTCCAGGATCACCCCCGAACACCTACGCGTCCATTTCACGTTTCTTCAGAGCAACGTACAATCTGGCTACATGTTTGACCTGCGCCGCGTGCACGTGCTGCGCGTCGTCGACCAGCTCGGCACGATCACCGCCGCCGCCGGGTCGCTGCATCTCACCCCGTCCGCCGTGTCGCAGCAGCTGCGCCAGCTCGCCGCCGAGCTCGACGTTGCGCTACTCGAACCGGACGGTCGGCGGATCCGGCTGACCCCCGCCGCGCACGCCCTGCTCGAGCACGCCGACGATCTGGCAGCTCGCTGGGAGCAGGCACGAGGTGAGCTGGCCGCCTATGCCAACCGGGCCGGTGGGACGCTGCGGCTCTGCGGCTTCGCCTCGGCGTTTCCCACGGTGCTCATCCCGGCGGTGCGACGGCTGCGCGAGGTGGACCCGCTGCTGGACGTGCGGCTGCTGGAGGTGGAAACCGCGGACAGTTACCCTCGGCTGCTCGCCGGCGAGGTGGACGTCGCGGTCACCCTGCCCAACCTGGGCGGTCCCACTGAGGACGACCCGCGGTTCGAGCAGCGAGCGCTGATGGACGAACCGCAGGATCTGCTGGTGCCACTCGGCCATCCGTTGGCCGGCCGGCCCAGCGTGGCGCTGGAGGAGGCCGCGCGCGACGATTGGGTACTCCCCGAGCCGCACAGCTGCGACCAGTACGACCTGGTCGCGATGGCTTGCGCAACTGCCGGTTTCACCCCACGCCGGGTCCATCACGCGAAGGAGTGGGGCGCCACGTTCGCGCTGGTGGCCAGCGGCTTCGGGGTGTGTTTGAAGCCCCGCCCGGTGCCGGTACCGAGCGTGCTGCCGGTCACCCAGGTAACCCTGCGGGAGCCGGTGCCCCGGCGCCGGCTACTCACCACCACCCGCCGGGGCAGCCGGGATCAGCGCCCCATCGCGCTCGGGCTGGAGGCACTCGCCTGGGCCGCCGGCACCCCCACCTAGTGTCTCGTGTCCGATTTCCTTTGCCGGATCCGGTGATCCAGGCGGCGGCTGGCAAGGCCGAGGACCGCCTGGATATCGGGCATATCCAGGCGGTCCGAGAACGCCGCCAGACGTCGTCTGGGCGCCGGAAACGGTGA
>DASWST010000147.1:0-1873 GCA_036402515.1 Pseudonocardia sp. | reverse complement strand
GCCATCGGATTCACCGTGATGGTCGGTGCGGTCGCCGTCGGCGGCATTTCCGGTGGGGCGTTCAACCCGGCCGTTGTCCTGGGCGGCGCGGTCATGGGCCTGTTCCCGTGGACGGCGCTCATCTACCTGGTCGCTGAACTGCTCGCCGGTGTCGCCGCGGGGCTGGCGTTCCGTGCGCTGAACCCCGAAGACAAATAAGCCCGACAAAGGCGTCCACGCACTAGTTGCGGTTACCCCGAGCGGCCCGCGGGTTTTTCGAATCGCATTCGGTGCCTGGCGCCTGGGCTCCCAGGTGGCCCGAGCGCGCGGCGATCTGATTCAGACACTGGAGCGCGGCGCGTCGCGGCGCACAGAGAGGAGGCACGGCCAGATGCGATGGACTGACCGCTGGAGTAGGCGGAAACCGGACCCGCCGAGCTGGCGACCACCCGAGGACGACGACTGCGTCGCCGCGCGCGCGGTGTTGTCCGCCCAGCTCGACGGCGAGCCCGAGCCACCGCCGACCGAGCAGACCGACCAGCACCTGGCGCACTGCCGGTACT
This sequence comes from Pseudonocardia sp., assembly GCA_036402515.1. Classification (GTDB taxonomy): domain Bacteria; phylum Actinomycetota; class Actinomycetes; order Mycobacteriales; family Pseudonocardiaceae; genus Pseudonocardia. Next base: position 1,331 of record DASWST010000147.1, on the reverse strand, counting down.
GCGCGGTGTGGCGGGAGTCGCTTCACCGGGCGACCAGAAGGGTGCGGCTGACCTTGGCGCGCGCGCTGCCGGATCGCACGCCCCAGCTGTTGGCTGCCGTGCTCGCCGATCAGTCGGTCCGTCGGCGCACCCGCCCCGCCTACCGACTGGCCAGACTGGGCCTAGCCGCGGCAGCCGCCGCGCAGCTCGTGATCGTCATTCCGGCATTGATCCTCGGTGATGCCGGAGCACTGATTCCTCCGCAGGCCTCTCGCGAGCTGGGCGCGTTCAACGCGGCGCTCGCGGTGGGCTACCTCGCCGTCGCGCTGCGCCCGGCCCGGGCCCGCGGCGCGTTGCTGTTGGTCGCACCGGCCACCGCGCTGCTGGTGGTATTGGCGATCATCGGAAGCGCGCTGGGTCAGACCACCCTGCTCGCCGAGACCCCGCACCTGATCGCGGTGGCCGGCTGGGCGCTGCTCGCCGTGCTGGCCAGGGGCTTCAGACAGGAGCTGCCTGGCCGGGGCAGCAGACCAGGCCGCGCAACGGCGAGCTGAGCGCCTCAGCCGCCAACGAGCCCCGGCGGCAACCCGACGGCCTGCAGACCGAGCACGGTGGCGGCAGCGCAACCGGGCCGGCGCATGGTCGAGGCGGGCCTGGGCAAAGACCGGGTCCACCGCGTCGAGGCTGACGCTGGACACGGCCGCGCAGGGCCTCCCTGCTCGCCAAACGCAGGTAGACGGTGCGCCGGTCGACGCCGGCCTCCCCCGCGATCGTGGTGACGGGGTGCTCGGATCGTCGGCCAACAGCCAGGCGCCGGTCTGCAGGACCGTTGCCGGGTTACCTGCCGCATCCGCGCAGGGTGGTCCCACAGTAAATCCACATGTATGTGGCAATTCACTGAGGTTGTACCACAGCTTAGAGTCCTCTCGGTTTTCTATTTGCTACGTTGATGTGGTTGTTAGTAACACAGATGTCATCGGCCAGATACACCCTGCCGAGCCGCAGTCCCGGAACCGATCTTCTTCGCCTCGGCTGAATGCCCGGGCCTGACCGTCTTCCGAGCGGAAATGCCGCACGCAGGAAGAGGAGACATGAGCACGATGGATGACCAGGACAACGGCGAGCAGGTACTGGCCGGGGTTGGTGACTCGGCCGCGCCGCTGGTGTGGAAGTTCGGCGGGACGTCGGTGGCGGATCACGGCCGGCTGCGTGTGGTGGCCGAGCGGATGGTGGCCGCGCGCCGTTCCGGGCGGGGTGTGGTGGCGGTGCTGTCGGCGATGGGTAAGTCGACCGATGAGTTGTCCGCGATGGCCTATCAGATGTCCGCGCGGCCGCCGTTGCGTGAGCTGGAC
>DASWST010000146.1:0-23613 GCA_036402515.1 Pseudonocardia sp. | reverse complement strand
AGCGGGTTCGTGCCGGTGCCGGTGCTGGTGGTCGGGGTGGTACTACCTGTGCTTGCCGTGGCGTCGTCCGGGTCTGCTGGCGCCATCGCCGCCATCTGGTTCGCTGCGATTTCGCTCTGGCAGTCCGTCATAAAGGTCTGTCGTGCTATCGCGTACTGCTTGCGTGCGATGTCCAGCTGCCGCTCGGCCTGCTCGACCGCGTTCTGGTCCCGGTCGTGGATCGCGTCGCGGTTTTTGTTGGTCGCGTCGAGGATCTTCTTCGCCTGGTCCAGCGTCCTGCGGTCACCGTGCACGATGGTGCCGTTGACGATCCGATCCAGAATCGCCCGCTGGTTGTTCAGCTGCGCCTGCTGCTGGTTGAGGATCTGCTGGAAGGAGAACGGGTCCTGGCGAGCCAGCACCTGTCCGGGGCGAACGATGTCCCCCACCTTGACGTCCAGCTCCATCAGCTGAGCGGCCTTGGAGAAGCCCAGGTTCTGCGAGGTCACCGCCGCGAGCGCGCCGGATGCCGAGACCTGCGTCGACACGGTGCCACGTTGGACTCGCGCGGTGGGCGGGGCCGGGGCTGTCCCGCCACACGCGGCCGTGGTCGCCGCCATCACCAGGGCCAGTGATGCCGCGGCGGCCATTCGCACCCCCCGGCTGCTGCCGCGGATGGTCGTCTTAGTCATCTCCCCTGCCTTTCGCCTGCGGAAACCGGTGTTCGGGGCACCGGCGAACTACTGGTATCTGAGCGCTTCGATCGGCTGTAACCGGGCAGCGCGGTTCGCCGGGAAGCCACCCGCGATCAACCCGATGAGCAGGCTGACCGCGAAGGAGAGAGCGATTGCACCGACTGATACCGAGGGTGCGCCAAAGTCGGGGGCGACCTTCGGAATGATCGCCTGCGCGGCCAGGGTAATGGCTGTGCCGATCAAGATGCCGACGACACCACCAATGCCCGCGAGCATCGTCGACTCAATCAAGAACTGCTTCATGATGGCGCTGCGGCGAGCGCCGATGGCCTTGCGGATGCCGATCTCTCTGGTCCGCTCGGTCACCGATACGAGCATGATGTTCGCAACCCCGATGCCGCCCACGATCAGGGAGATGGCGGCCACCGCAACGGTGAACAGGGTCAGGAACGTCAGGAACTGGTTGGCCTGGTCCAGCAGGCTCTGCAGCGCGGTGGCCTGGAAGTCGCGCTTGGCCGGGTCCTTGATGTTGTGCCGGCTGTCGAGCACGGTGAAGATCTGTTGTTGCGCCTGGGGGACCTGATTCACCGTAGTGGCCTGCACGATGATCTGGGTGACCGTGTCGTTGCCGCCGATCAGGAAGGCTCGCGCGGCGCCCAGCGGCATGATCGCCGCGTCATCCTGCTGGCCGTTGGCCTTGACCACGCCGATGACGTCGAAGTAGCCGCGCCCGATCCGGACAGTCTTGCCGACCGCCTCGCCGGCATCCCCGTCGAACAGGGTCGCGATCGCGTTCGGGCCGAGCACCACCACCCGGGCATTGGACCGGGCCTGTTCCGCGCTGAACATCGAGCCGACCACCAGGTCCCGGTTCACCACCGTCAGGTAGTCCGGAGTGGATCCCTGGACGGCCGCGCGGAACTGCCGCTGGTTGTACGAGATCAGCTCCGTGCCGCCGACCACCGGGGTCACATTGCCGATGTCCGGGGCGCTGGTGCGACTGCGGAGCGCGGTGACGTCGGAGTCCTTGAGTTCCTTTGCCGCCCCGCCGCCCGGCACGCTCCCGCTGATCTTGGTGATGATGATCTGGTTGCCCAACGCGCCGAACTGGGTATTGAAGCCCGCCTTGATGCCGTTGCCCAGGCCGACCAGGATGATGACCGCCGAGACCCCGATCACGATGCCCAGCGTGGTCAGCGCGGACCGTAGCCGGTTGGCGCGCAGGCTGCGCATCGCGATCGTGAAGGCCTCGGCGACATTCATGGGCTGACCGTCGTCCGGTTTCTTCGCACCTCGTCACTGACGATCTCGCCATCCCGCAGGGTGACAACCCGCTTGGCGAAGGCCGCGACATCATTCTCGTGGGTGATCAGGATGACGGTGCGGCCGGTGTTGTTCAGCTCGACCAGCAGCTTCATGATTTCGCTAGTGGACGCGCTGTCCAGGTTTCCGGTCGGCTCGTCGGCAAGGATCATCACCGGGTCGGTGACGATCGCCCTGGCGATCGCGACGCGCTGCTGCTGGCCACCGGAGAGCTCGTTGGGCATGTGCTTGACCCGGGTGCCGAGCCCGACCCGCTCCAGCGCCTCGACCGCCTTGCCGCGCCGGTTAGCGATGCCGGCGTACACCATCGGCAGCTCGACGTTGCGCACCGCGCTCGTCCTGGGGATCAGGTTGAACGACTGGAACACAAAGCCGATCTTGCGGTTGCGGATCTCGGCCAGCGCGTTGTCCTTCAGATCGCCGACATCCACCCCGTCGAGGCGGTAGACGCCGTCCGTGGGCACGTCCAGGCAGCCCAGGATGTTCATCATGGTGCTCTTGCCGGAACCGGACGGACCCATGATCGCGACCAAGTCGCCTGCCTCGATGGTCAGGCTGACGTTATTCAGGGCCCGTAATTCGATGTCGCCCATCTTGTAGATCTTCGTGACGCTTTCGAGCTCGATCATTTTCCCCCCGGGTTGCGGGTTTTGCCCGCCTCCCAGCATGTCAAGGTTCCTCGTCGCAGCGGCAGGTCAATTCCGGCCATGTCTGCAGCCATGCGAACCATCTCTACAACGACCTTGGTAGGAGGCGGGTTACGTGATTTGTGGAGATCGTCACCAAGAAAAGTATGCCCCAGCTGAACGTTAGATCAGCGCCCGTACAGACTCGGCAACGTCTCCTCCCAGGCCCGAGCCAGCTCGGCCAGGGTCACCTTACCTAGGTTAGCCAGGGCTAACCCGGCGTCTGCTACCGCCACCACGCCAAGCTCGTCGACTGGGATCGAATGGTCCTCGCAGCGTTGCGTGAACCCGGCCAGGTGTGCCGGACGAACGGCCACAATCACCCGTCCGGGTGACTCAGAGAACAGTGTCATGAATGGGTCGGCGTCAGCCGGCAGCTCGACCTCGGCGCCCCGGCCGCCGATCAGGCAGGCCTCCACCAGCGCCTGAGCCAGGCCACCCTCGGACAGATCGTGCGCGGAGCTGACCGCGCCGTTCCGCGCGGCCTCGGCGAGCAGCTCGGCCAGCGCGCGCTCGGCGGCCAGGTCCACCTTCGGGGGACGTCCGCCCAGGTGGCCGTGCACCACGTGGGCCCACTCGCTGCCGTCCAGGTCCTCGCGGGTGGTGCCGAGCAGCAGGATCCGGTCGCCCTCGGCGGTGAAGCCGGTCGGGATGCGGTGCGCCACGTCGTCGATGACGCCGAGCACTCCGACCACCGGAGTGGGGTGGATCGCGGTGGCCCCGGTCTGGTTGTAGAAGCTGACGTTGCCGCCGGTGACCGGGATGCCGAGGGTCGCGCAGCCGTCCGCCAGGCCGTGCACCGCCTGCTGGAACTGCCACATCACCGCCGGGTCCTCCGGCGAGCCGAAGTTGAGGCAGTCGGTGACCGCCAGCGGGACGGCGCCGCTGACCGCGACGTTGCGGTACGCCTCGGCCAGGGCCAGCTGGGCGCCGGTGTACGGGTCCAGCGCGCAGAACCGGGCGTTGCAGTCGGTGGACACCGCGACGCCCTTGCCCCCCGCGCCGCTCCGCCCCGAGCCGCTGGACTCGCCGAACTCGTCGATGCGCACCACGCCGGAGTCGGACGGCTGGGCGGAGACGGTGTTGCCGCGCACGTAGCGGTCGTACTGGTCGGTGACCCATGCTCGGCTGCACAGGTTGGGGCTGGCGGCCATCGTGACGATGGTGTCCAGCAGCTCCTGGCCGGTCTGGGGCCGGGGCAGGTGCTCGGTGGTGTCGGCGATCAGCGCGTCCTGGCGCTCGTCGGGCCTGGCGATCGGACGCTGGTAGACCGGGCCCTCGTGGGCCACGGTGCGCGGCGGCACGTCCACCACCGTCTCGCCCCGCCAGGTGATCACCAGCCGGTCGCCCTCGGTGACCTCGCCGATCACCGTCGCCAGGGTGTCCCACTTGCGGCAGACGGCCAGGAACGCGTCCACGTTCTCCGGGGTCACCACCGCGCACATGCGTTCCTGCGACTCGCTGGACAGGATCTCCGCCGGCGTCATGTTCGTCGCGCGCAGCGGGACGGCGTCCAGCTCGATGTGCATGCCGCCGTCGCCGGCCGACGCGAGCTCCGAGGTGGCGCAGGACAGCCCGGCCCCGCCCAGGTCCTGGATGCCGACCACCAGGCCGGCCCGGAACAGCTCCAGGCAGCACTCGATGAGCACCTTCTCGGTGAACGGGTCGCCCACCTGCACGGACGGCAGCTTCTTGCGGCCGCTCCCGGACTCGTCACCGCTGAACGTCTCGCTGGCCAGCACGGACACCCCGCCGATGCCGTCCAGGCCGGTCCGCGCGCCGAACAGGATGATCTTGTTGCCGGTTCCGGAGGCGTGCGCCAGGTGCAGGTCCTCGGTCTTGAGCACGCCCACACACAGGGCGTTGACCAGCGGGTTACCCGCGTACACCGAGTCGAAGACCACCTCCCCGCCGATGTTCGGCAGGCCAAGGCAGTTGCCGTAGAAGCTGATCCCGGAGACCACCCCGGGCAGCACCCTGGCGGTGTCCGGGGCGTCGGCCGGGCCGAACCGCAGCGGGTCGGCCACCGCGATCGGCCGGGCCCCCATCGCCATGATGTCCCGGACGATGCCGCCCACCCCGGTGGCCGCGCCCTGGTGCGGCTCCACATAGGACGGGTGGTTGTGGCTCTCCACCTTGAAGGTGACCGCCCAGCCGCCCCCGATGTCGACCACGCCGGCGTTCTCGCCGATGCCGGCCAGCATCTTGGACTGCATTTCCGGGGTGGTGGTCTCGCCGAAATAGCGCAGGTGCACCTTGCTGGACTTGTAGGAGCAGTGCTCGCTCCACATCACGCTGTACATGGCCAACTCGGCGTCGGTGGGTCGGCGGCCGAGGATGGCGCGGATGCGGTCGTACTCCTCTTCCCGCAGTCCGAGCTCCGCCCAGGGCTGAGCCTGGTCGGGGGTCGTCGCGGCAACTTCGACAGAGTCGATGCGCGACGCTGCGAGCAGGTTCTCGGAGTCGATGCTCGACACGGCAAGCACGTCTTTGGAGTCGATCACAGCTCTAAGGATAGTTGGCGGCCCCCGGTGGCCAGCTGGTCGCTGGCCTGATCCGGGGGGCGGTGTCCTGATTCAAGATCGTCGATCGAGACCCAATCGTGACAATTGGGGCCCGCATCGACCTACTGGAAGCGCAGCGCCTCGATGGGCTGCAGCCGCGAGGCGCGCAGCGCCGGGTACCCACCCGCGACCAGCCCAATGATCAGACTGACCGTGATGGCCACCGCGATGGCCACGAAGGACACCTCCGGCGTGCCGAAGTCCGGCGCCACCTTGGGGATGATGAACCCGGCGGCGATCGTGATGCCCGAGCCCAAAATAATGCCGACCACCCCGCCGGCGGCGGCCAGCACGGTGGACTCGATCAGGAACTGCTTCATGATCGCACTGCGCCGCGCGCCAATGGCCTTCCGGATGCCGATCTCCCTGGTCCGTTCGGTGACCGAGACCAGCATGATGTTCGCTACCCCAATGCCGCCGACGATCAGCGAGATGGCGGCCACCGCGATGATGAACAGCGACAGGAACGTCAGGAACTGGTTGATCTGGTCCAGCTGGTTCTGCAAGGCGGTGACCTTGAAGTCCCGCTTGGCCGGGTCCTTGATGTTGTGCTGACGGTCCATCACCTTGTTGACCTGCTCGAGCGCGGCCGGCACCTGCGCGACGCTGGCCGCCTTCACCGCCATCGAGCTGATGATGTCGTTGCCGCCGACCACGAACGCCCGCGCGGAGCCCAGCGGCATCAGTGCGATGTCGTCGGAGTACCCGTCGGACTTGAGCACGCCGATCACCTTGAACGAGGCGCGATCGATCCGGACCGTTGAGCCCAGTGCCTTGCCGGCGTCGCCGCCGTAGAGGTTGGCCACCGGGTTGGGGCCGAGCAGCACCACCTTGGCGTTGCTCCGGGCCTGCTCCTCGTTGAACATGTCGCCGACCACGATCTCCCGGTTGTTCACCGTGAGGTAGTTGGTGGTCGAGCCGGTGACCGTGGCCCGGAACTGGGAACCGGGGCCGTACTGCACGATCGACTCGCCGATGCGCACCGGAATCACCGCGCCGACGTCCGGCGCCACGCTCTTGTCCAGCAGCGCCTCGACGTCCCGGTCCCGCAGCTCCTTGGGCGCTCCGCCGCCGGGCACCGAGCCGGTCACCTTGTCCACGGTGATCGCGGTGGCCAACTCACCGAAGGACTTGTTGAAGCCGGCTTTCATCCCCTGGCCCAACCCGACCAGCACGATCACCGCCGTGACACCGATGACGATGCCCAGGGTCGTCAGCGCCGAGCGCAGGCGGTTTGCCCGCATGCTCCGCGCCGCGATGGTGAGTGCCTCTTGGAAATGCATGCCTACCCGCGCCTTCGGTTTGTCCCGCTGTCCCAGCATCGGGGGCATCGGTCGCGGGGGCACTTCTATTTCAGGAATGCTGTCGAAGGTGAGCAAACACATCGTGTGGGACTGGAACGGAACCCTCTTCGACGATGCCCTCACAGGATACCGGGCCGCGTGCGAGGTTTTTGCCGCTCGCGGTCTGCCCTGGGTGAGCGCGGAGCGGTATCGGGCCGCCTACACGCGCCCCATCCAGGATTTCTACGTCCGGTTGTTCGGCCGCCCATTGGCGCCCGGGGAGTTCGACCGCATCGACGAGGAGTTCCACGACGCGTATGGGCGCGCGTTGGCCAGTGTGAGTTTGGCCACTGGCGCGCGGGAGACGCTGCACGGCTGGCGGGAGAGCGGCGGTACCCAGTCGCTGCTGTCCATGTTCCGGCACGACGCGCTGCTCGCCCTGGTGCGGCGGCTCGGCATCGCAGACGAGTTCACCAGGATCGACGGGCTGGTCGGCCCCGCCGGCGGTCGCAAAGCCGCCCATTTCGCGGCGCACCTGGCCGCGCTGCAACTCGATCCCGCCGAGGTGGTGCTGGTCGGCGACAGCCTGGACGACGCCGACGCGGCGGCCGAGATCGGCGCCAGCTGCATCCTGTTCAACGGCGGCTACCACGACCGCGCCGCGCTGGCCGTGGCCGCCGTGCCGATTGCCGACAGCATGGCCGAGGCCCTGCCGGAGCTCCTGCGCTGGGCGACCGAGCTGCGCCGACCCAGCGACGCCGAGGCGAGCTGACCGACCGGGTCAGCTGGGCAGCCGCACCACGCTGACGAAGAAGTGGTCGATCTGCCGGATCGCGGCGATGAAGCCGTCCAGGTCCACCGGTTTGGTGACGAAGGCATTGGCGTGCAGCTGGTAACTGCGCAGCACGTCGTCCTCGGCGGCGGAGGTGGTCAACACCACCACCGGGATGTGCCGCAGTGTCTCGTCAGACTTGATCTCAGAGAGCACCTCGCGGCCGTCCCGGCCGGGCAGGTTCAGGTCGAGCAGCACCAGGTCCGGGGTGGGGGCGTCGCAGTACGGGGGCTTGCGACGCAGGTAGGCCAGCGCCTGGTCGCCGTCGTTCACCACGTCCAGCCGGTTGTGCAGGTACTCCTGGAACGCCTCCCTGGTGAGCACCGCGTCGCCCTCGTCGTCCTCGACGAGCAGCACGTTGATCGCCCGGGGCTGGCTGGCCGATCGGACTGGCTCAGTCATCTGTCGGCTCCTGGCTGGCGACGGGCGGCGGGAGCGGCAGGCTGAACCGGATAGTGGCGCCGTCGCGTCGCTCGGTGTCCAGCCAGATTCTCCCGCCGTGGTACTCGACGATCCGCTTGGCCAGCGCCAATCCTATGCCGGTGCCCGGATACGACCCCTGCCCGTGCAGCCGCTGGAAGATGACGAAGATCTTGTCGGCGAACTCCGGATCGATGCCGATCCCGTTGTCCGCGACGCTGATCCACCAGCCCAACTGGTCGCGGGTGGCGTCCACGTGCACCTCGGCGGGCGTGTCCGGGCGGCGGAACTTCACCGCGTTGCCGATCAGGTTGGCCATCAGCTGGCGCAGCAGCACTGCGTCGCCCCGCACCCTGGGCAGCTCGCCAACCGCGATCCGGGCCTCGGCCAGCCCGGTGGTGGCGGCGACATCGTCCACCGAGGCCAGCTCGCGCAGCGCATCGGCGGTCACCTCGGCCAGCGACACGTCGGCCAGTGGCCGGTCCGCGCGGCCCACCCGGGAGAACGCCAGCAGCTCACTGATCAGCAACTGCATCCGCCGCGCGCCGTCCACCGCGAACTCGATGTACTGCTGGGCACGCTCATCCAGCTCGCCCGCGTAGCGGCGCTGCAACAGCTGGCAGAACCCGGCGACCTTGCGCAGCGGCTCCTGCAGGTCGTGCGAGGCGACGTAGGCGAACTGCTCCAGGTCACGGTTGGACCGCATCAGGTCGACAGCCTGGCTCTGCAGCCGGTCCCGGGTGTCCCGCAGCTCGCGTTGGCTGGCCTCCAGCTCGGCCAGCTCGCCCGCGATCCGGCTGCGCATCCGCTCCACGTCGGCGGCCACGGCGGTCAGCTCGGGCGGCCCCGCCGGTACGCCGACCCGGTGGGCGTGCTCGCCGCCGGCTACCTTCCTGGCGTCCTCGGCGAGTCGTTCGATCGGCCGGGTCACCCAGCGGCGGAGCAGCAGCAGGGTCGCGGTGCCGGCCGCCGCGGCCAGCGCCGCCGCGCCGAACAGCGCGATCAGCTCGGTGCGCCGGTACGCCTCAAGCCCCGCCGTGGCCGCGGTCCGGCGGGCGTCCAACTCGTCGACCAGCCCGCGCGCCGAGGTCAGTACCGGTTCGAACAGCTGCTCCTCGGCCCGGTACCCGGCGTCCGCGGCGGGCCGGGGCCCTTCCCGGGCAACAGCGGCCAGCAGCGGCTCCGCCCCGCGCACCCGCCACACTTCGGTCTCCGCGACCACCCGGTCCAGCCGCTCGGAAATGTCCACGTCGCCGGTGGTCAGCAGCGCACGAAGGATGACCACGTCGTCGTGCTGGTGACTCACCGCGCTCTGGTAGGCCACCCGCCGTGCGGGATCCCCGGACAGCGCGTAGCCCCGTACCGCGTTCTGCTCCTCCACCAGCGTGATGAGCAGCTCGGCGAAACCTCGGCGGGTGGGGATTATGCGGTTCACCAGGCTGTCCACGGCGGCCTGGTTGCGGTCGGTGACCACGACCAGCACCACGATGGCGGCCATCGCGCCGACCGCGCCGAGCCCGAGCAGGGCGGTGACCCGGCGCGCCAGCGTCCACCGCCTCACCGATCCGGCCCCCCGTCGCAGAGCAACAGGATGGCCACGTCGTCGCCGAGTGGCCCGCCGTTGAGGTTCACCGCCTGCTCCACCAGCCGGCCCGGCAGCGCGTTCAGCGCGGTGTCGCGGTGCGCCTCGAGGAGCGCGAGCAGCCCGGTGTTCCACAGCCGGTCCAACTGGTCCGGGCCGCTCCAACCCTCGATCAGGCCGTCGGTATAGAGCATCAGGGCCCAGTCCGGCGGCAGGGCGGTGGTGACCGGCGGCCACTCCGGGTCGGCCAACACGCCCAGCGGCGGGCCCACCTGGTGCGGCAGCTCGGTGAGATCGGGGCGCAGCATGATCGGCGGTGGATGGCCGGCCACCCGGGCCCGGACCCGCACCTGACCGTCCACCTCGAACAGCGCCAGGGTGCATACCGTGGTGAACAGCGCCGGCGCGTGCCGCTCGCTGTTCAGCACCTGCTGCAGGGCGGGCAGTACCTCTGGTTCGCCCACGCCGCTGAGCACCAGCGCTCGCCAGGACACCCGCAACAGGGCACCCAGCGCCGCCTCGTCCGGTCCGTGCCCGGCCACGTCGCCGACGATGGCATGCACCGATCCGTCCGGACAGCGCAATGCGTCGTAGAAGTCGCCTCCCAGCGGCGAGCGCCTGCCCGGCCGGTAGAACGGGTTCGCGGCCACGAAGCTGCCGTCCAGCAGCAGCCGGGGCAGCAGCCCGCGCTCCACCCGCGCCGACTCGGCCCGCTCCAGCTGCGCCTCCCGCAGCCGCACCGCGTTGCGCTCGGCCCGCCGCCGCTCCACCGCGTACCGCACCGAACGGGCCAACAGCGACCCGTCCACCGAGCCCTTGACCAGGTAGTCCTGCGCGCCCTCGGCCATCGCCGCGGCGCCCAGGTGCTCGTCGTCCAGGCCGGTGAGCACACAGATCGCGCAGTACGGCGGAGCCTGGTCGCGCAGTGCCCGCAGCGCGTCCAGCGGGTCCCGCCCGGCCAGATCCGGCAGCTGCAGGTCCAGCAGGACGCAGTCGGCGGCGGCCAGGCTGCCGGAGCGCACCGCCTCGGCCACCGTGTCCGCCACGGTCAGCTCGATCGGCGGGTCTACATCGGCGAGCAGCTCACGGACCAGGAAGACGTCGCCCGGATCGTCCTCCACGAGCAGCACCCGGGGCCCGGCGAAGGGGTGCTCAGACGGACGAGTCAACGCCAACCCCTCCCAAGCCTGCCCAGCGGGACAGCGAAGTCTAGGAGAGCATTGCCGTTTTGCCGCCGCCCGGCTGGCGGCGTGGTGATCCCCTAGTTATCGACCAACTGGGTCAGCACCGAGGTGAACAGGCCGAGGCCGTCGGCGGAGGGGCCGGTGGCTGGGTCGATCGCGTGCTCGGGGTGCGGCATCAGCCCGACCACCCGGCCGTTCGCCGAGGTCACCCCGGCAATGTCCCTGCTCGAACCGTTCGGCGCCGGGGCGTCGTAGCGGAACACGATCCGCCCCTCTCCCTCCAGCTCGTCGAGGGTGCGCCGATCGGCGACGTAACGGCCCTCGCCGGACTTCAGCGGCACCAGGATGCGCTGGTTCGCCTGGTACCCGGAGGTCCACGCGCTGTCCGGGTTCTCCACCCGCAGCCACAGGTCCCGGCAGATGAAGCGCAAGCCGGCGTTGCGGGTCATCGCACCGGGCAGCAGGCCGGCCTCACAGAGGATCTGGAAACCGTTGCAAATGCCCAGCACCGGCATGCCCTTGCCGGCGGCGTCGATCACCGGCGTCATCACCGGGGCGAACCGGGCGATCGCGCCGGCCCGCAGGTAGTCCCCGTAGGAGAACCCTCCGGGCACGATCACCGCCTGTACACCGTGCAGGTCGGCGTCGGCGTGCCAGAGCGGCACCGCCTCGGCGCCGGCGTAGCGGACCGCGCGCGCCGCGTCCACGTCGTCCAGGGTGCCCGGAAAAGTGATCACGCCGATTCGGGCGCTCATTCCGCCGCACCATCCGCGACCCTGGTCACCGACCAGTCCTCGATCACCGGGTTGGCCAGCAGCGTGCCGGCGATCTGCTGCAGCGTCTCGTCGTCCACCGAGTCGTCCACGTCCAGCTCGAAGTGCTTGCCCTGACGCACCTCGCGCACCCCGGCGAAACCGAGGCGGGGCAGCGCCCCGGCGACCGCCTGCCCCTGGGGGTCCAGGATCTCCGGCTTGGGCATCACGTTCACCACCACACGGGCCATGTGGTCAGCCTAGAGGGAATCAAGTTTTTGCCGGACGCCGCCGCGGGTGAGAGTGGCCGTATGCGGATCCTGATCCTCGGCGGCACGGTGTTCCTCTCCCGGGCGGTGGCGGTGCAGGCGTTGGCCAGTGGACACCAGGTGTGCTGCGTGGCGCGGGGCGTGTCCGGCCAGGTACCGGATGGGGCTCGGTTGGTGGTGGCCGACCGCAACCAGCCCGGCGAGCTGGCCCGCGCGGTGTCCAGCGAGTCGTTCGACGCGGTCGTCGACGTGGCCACCATGTCGCTGCTCTGGGTGCGCGACGCTTTGGCCGCGCTGGCCGACCGGGTGGGGCACTGGACGTTCGTGTCCTCGATCAACGTCTACGCGGACAAGGCGACGGCCGGGCAGGGCACCGATGCACCGCTGCTGGCCCCCCACCTCGGCTCGACCGGAGCGGATGCCAGCCCGGACGACGACCCGGACGTCTACGGCGCGACCAAGGTGGCCAGCGAATACGCGGTGCGCGAGGCCATGGGCGAGCGGGCGTTGGTGATCAGGGCCGGGCTACTGGTCGGGCCGGGTGACCCGCACGACCGGTTCGGCTACTGGCCGGCGCGGTTCGCCCGGGGTGGGCGGGCGCTCGTGCCGGACGCGCTCGACCAGCCGTTCCAGTACGTCGACGTGCGCGACATGGCCAGCTGGGTCGTGTCTGCCGCGCAGCGGGGGCTGGCCGGCGTGTTCGACGGCTCCGGGCCGAGGGGGACGCTGGGTGGGGTGCTGGACGCCGTCGCCTCGGCGGTGGGGGCAGCGGATCTGACGTTGGTCCCGGTGTCGCCTTCGGCACTGCTCGAGGCGGGTGTGTCGCCGTGGGCCGGCCCGCGCTCGGTGCCGCTGTGGGTGCCGTCCACCCATGTCGGGTTCACCGACCGGGACACCAGCCCGGCTTTGCGGGCCGGTCTGGCTGTCCGTGCACTGGCCGAGACGGCGGCCGACGTGCTGGCCTATGAGCGCTCGCTGGGGTTGGACCGGCCCCGGTTGGCCGGGTTGACCGCCGCCGAGGAGAACGAGTTGCTGGCCCGCTTCGGGTGATCAGCCCGCCGGTGCCTCAGCCCGCCGGTGCCTCAGCCCGCCGGTGCCTCAGGCGAGACGTGCCTCGGGCGGAGACGTGCCTCGGGCGGAGACGTGCCTCAGGCGGAGAGCGGTGCGCGGGCCGGCATCGGGGCGCGGTAGGTGGCCGGGTGCGCGTCGGCGGCCAGCGCGGCGTCCACCGCGTCCAGCAGCGCCTGGCGCGCGGCCGGCCGGCCCAGCTCGTCGGCTTCGGCGGCGATCCGGACCAGGCCGCCCCGGCGAGCGGTTCGGGCGGCCGAGGCGACCAGCGCGCGGTACCGCCATGCGTCGGCGGCCTCCGGCGGCACCCCGCCGGAAGTCCGCACCCCTGGGGGAGTCCGCACTCCGCCGGAAGTCCGCACCCCGCCGGCGCCAAGCACCCCGCCGGCACTCAGGATCCCGCCGGCGCTCAGCGCCGCGCCGGTGTTCAGCGGCCGACCGGTGTTCAGCACCCGGCCGCGCAGCAGCCGGTCATGGTTGCCTCTCGGGTCGAGCAGACGCACACCGGAGCTGTCCGCGCAGACCCGGAACCCGCGCTGGCGCAGCGCCACCACCGTCCCGGCGGAGGCCAGCCAGCGGGGCGGGGCGAACACATCGGAGCGCAGCCCCAGCTCGTCCATCGCCCGGGTGGCCGCGATCAGGCGCAGCGCGGCCTCGTGGCTGGGCAGCGCGGCGAACTCGGCGCGCCGCCCGATCTTGGCCATCCCGCTGGTAGCCCACCGGCCGATCGGGTCCACCGTGTGGTCGAAGCCGTGCAGCACCAGCGCGTCGCCCACCTCGACCCGGCGGCGCAGCCAGCGGATCACCGGGGCGTCCGGAAGGTGCCGGCCGTCCCGGGGGCGGGGCGGGAGCAGCCAGGACGCCGGCACCAAGCGGGAGTCCAGCTCGCCTGCGAACGAGACGCAATCCGGCAGGTTCCGCTCAGACAGCCCGGACAGGGACACGATCAGCGCGGTCACAGTTCCATGAGGCCGCACCGGTGTGACGCGCGGCTAACCGCGGCGTGGCGTGTCCATGACAGTGGTGTGAAACATGCTGTTAGCAGGCCCTGTCGCCGCTGCCGCGGTCGGTAAAGCTCCGGCACACGCTCCGCGGTGAAGCGCCGGCACAGGCTCCGTGCCGGCCGCGGCCGGTCTGTACGAGCCGGAGCGGGCCGATAGCCGGTCCGTGCGAGCCGACGAGGCCGGTAGCCGGTCTGTGCGAGCCGACGAGGGCCGGTGGCGGGGGACAAGCCCGGCTAGTCCCAGTGCTGGCCGGTGATCCGCTGGTAGAGCTCGATGTACCGGTCGCGGGCCAGCTGCACGATCCCGGCCGGGATGGCCGGGCCGGGCGCGGTCTTGTCCCAGCCGGTCCCGGACGCCCAGTCCCGGACGATCTGCTTGTCGAACGAGCGCTGCGGCCGGCCCGGCTCCCACTCGTCGGCCGGCCAGTAGCGCGACGAGTCCGAGGTGAAGATTTCATCGCCGAGCACCAGCGAGCCGTCGGCGTCATCTGTGGACCGGCCGAACTCGAACTTGGTGTCCGCCATCAGGATCCCGTTCGACGCGGCCAGCGATGCACCCCTTCGGTACAGCTCGAGGGTGGCTTCCCGCAGTTGGGCGGCGGTGTCGGCACCGAGCAGCGCGACCACGTCGTCGAAGGTGATGGCCTCGTCGTGCTGGCCGGCCGGCGCCTTGGAGCTCGGCGTGAAGATCGGTTCGGGCAGCTTCGAGCCCTCCACCAGCCCGTCCGGCAGCCGCACGCCGGACACCGAGCCGCTGCGCTGGTAGTCCTTCAGCCCGGACCCGGTGAGGTAGCCGCGCGCCACGCACTCCACCGGCAGCATCTCCAGCCGCCGGCAGCGGATCGCCCGGCCGGCCACCTCGTCGGGCACGTCGTCGGCGGAGATCACGTGGTTGGCCACCACGTCCCCGGTCTTGCCGAACCACCACAGGGACAGCTGGGTGAGCAGCGCGCCCTTGTCCGGGATGGGCGTGGGCAGCACGACGTCGTAGACCGACACCCGGTCGGAGGCGACCAGCACGATGTCGCCCCGGTCCAGGTAGATCTCGCGCACCTTGCCGGTGTGCAGCAGTTCCATCCGCGGTTGCTCCTAGAGAATCGGGGCCGGAGAGTACCCGGCGCCGTCCGGGTTGGCCTTGACCAGCTCGGCCACCCGAGCGATCACCTCGTCCACCTGGCTGCGCGCCGCGCCGGTGAAGCCCACCGGGTCGCCCAGCGTCAGCGTGCCGCCGGGCAGGCCCAGCCGGGGGTCGGCGGCCAACCGGTCCAGCAGGTCGTTCTCCGCCTGCCCCCGCTCGCGCATGGCCAGCGCCACCGCGACGGCGTGCTCCTTGATCACCTCGTGCGCTGTCTCCCGGCCCACACCCGCTCGCACCGCAGCCATCAGCACCGACGTGGTGGCCAGGAACGGCAGGTAGCGGTCCAGCTCCCGGGCGATCACCGCGGGGTAGGCGCCGAACTCGTCGAGCACGGTCAGGAATGTCTCGATCAGGCCGTCGATGGCGAAGAACGCGTCCGGCAACGCCACCCGACGCACCACCGAGCAGGACACGTCCCCTTCGTTCCACTGATTGCCGGCCAGCTCCCCGACCATGCTCGCGTAGCCGCGCAGCACCACCGCCAGCCCGTTCACCCGCTCGCAGGACCGGGTGTTCATCTTGTGCGGCATGGCGCTGGAGCCGACCTGGCCGGTCTGGAACCCCTCGGTGACCAGCTCCTGGCCGGCCATCAGCCGGATCGTGGTGGCCAGGCTGGACGGACCGGCGGCCAGCTGGACCAGCGCGGTGACCACCTCGTAGTCCAGCGAGCGCGGATAGACCTGGCCGACGCTGGTCAGGGTCTGCCGGAAGCCCAGGTGGCCGGCAACCCGGTGCTCCAGCTCGGCCAGCTTCCCGGGGTCACCGCCGAGCAGGTCCAGCATGTCCTGGCCGGTGCCCATCGGCCCTTTGATGCCGCGCAACGGGTAGCGCTCGATCAGCTCGGCCAGCCTCGCGTGCGCGACCAGCAGCTCGTCGGCCGCGCTGGCGAACCGCTTGCCCAGGGTGGTGGCCTGCGCGGCGACGTTGTGGCTGCGCCCGGCCATCACCAGCTCGCGGTACTCGCCGGCGCGGCGGGCCAGCCGGGCCAGCACCGCGACCGTCCGGTCGGCGAGCAGCCGCAGGGCGACCAGGATCTGGAACTGCTCGACGTTCTCGGTGAGATCCCGGCTGGTCATGCCCTTGTGCACGTGCTCGTGGCCGGCCAGCGCGTTGAACTCCTCGATCCGCGCCTTCACGTCGTGCCGGGTGACCCGCTCCCGCGCCGCGATGGAGGCCAGGTCGACGTCGTTCACGACCCGCTCGTAGTCGGCGATCGCCCGCTCCGCGACGTCGATGCCCAGCTCACGCTGCGCCCGCAGCACCGCCAGCCACAGCTGGCGCTCCAGCACGACCTTGTGCTCCGGGGAGAACAGCCGCGCCATGTCGGCGCTCGCGTAGCGGTTGGCCAGCACGTTCGGGATCACGTTTGCCAAGCGTACGTGGTGTGCGCCGGCGGATTTCGCCCCGGCCGCCCCGGGCCGCCTCAGGATGCCTCGGGCCGCTCGCCGGGGCGAGCGGGCCTCGCGTCAGTTCCGCTTGGCCAGCTCACCGGCCAGGTCGTCGAGCTGGTCGTCGTATGGTGCGGCGCCTGCGCCGGCGGACATCGTGGTCAGGCTGAGCGAGCCGCCGTCCCCGGTGCTCACCGAGGTGGTGTCCATCGAACCTGGCCCGGTCTGCACGCTCGACCCGCCGCCGAGGCTGCCCGCCGGGGAGAGCAATACCCGCAGCGTCCCCCGGGCGCCGCCGTCGGTCACGTCGACCTCCACTCCGCGCGCGCCTCTCGGGCAGTACACATCGTCCGACAGCGGCCGCGGGCTGGCTCCCCGCACGGCCGGGAGCACGTCGGCGAGCTGGGCGAACAGCTGCCCGTCGGCCACCCCGCAGCTGCCCGAGCCGGCCCGTTTCTCCGTGTCGAACGGGGCGCCCCCGTCCGGCGCGGCGGCCCTCGGCCCGGCCGGCGCGGACTGCGCGCCGAACGGTTGCGGCGCGGCCTCGGCTCCAGGTGCGCTCTCCGCCGTCGAGGGCGCCGACGCCGGGCCGGCCAGCGTGGTGGGCGCGCTGGTTTTCAGCACGCCGGCGCTGACCACTCCGGCGGTGGCCATGGCCAGCACGGCCACCGCGACCGCGCCGGTCCGCAGCCGACGGGTGCGCTGCTGGGCCCGGCGCGACCCGGCCAGCACGTCGGAGTGGTCGAACTGGGCTGGCGGCGCGCTGTCAGCCGCGGCGTCGGCGGCCTCGTGGAACAGTTCGGTCAGCCTGCGCTCATCCATGGTGTGCCACCGCCCGTCGTGCGTGTCCCATCGCGCCGGCCCATCCGCGCCACGCGCCGAACCCTGCAGGTGCCATTCGCATCGCGCTCACCCGGCTGGCCGTAGGTCGTCCAGCGCGCTGCCCAGCACCCCGCGCAGCGCGGCCAGTCCGTGCGCCGTCTGGCTCTTCACGGTGCCCTCCCGGCATCCCATGGCCCGCGCGGTGGCCGTCACGTCCATCCCCTCCAGGAACCGCAGCACCAGCACGGCACGTTGTCTCGGCGGCAACTGGCGCAGCGCCGCGATCAGTGTCTGCCGGGTGGCCACCTGTTCCGAGGTGCCGTCCGTAGCGATCGACTCGGGTGGCCGGGGCACCGCCCGTTCCCTGCGCCACGGCCGGCGGGTCTCGTCGATCAGCGCGCGAACCAGGACGCGCCGCAGGTACGCGTCGACCGCCGCCGGCTCGCGGATGGTGTGCCACTTGCGGTGCAGCGTCACGAACGCGGCCTGAGCCAGGTCGTCGGCGTGATGCCAGTCCCCACACAGCAGGTAGGCGTTGCGGCGCACGGCCTCTCGCCGAGTCCGGAAGTACTGCTCGAACGCCTGCTCGGCGGCCTCGTCCACCCCACCCCTTTCCGTGCACCCATGGGGACGTACCGGGTGCGCTACCGGGTTGCACCGGCAGTCACACAAATGAATATCCGTAACTGTTTCGTTACCCCGCCGAGACCTCGCTCGGAAGGGCTGCTTCAATATCTCAGCGTGCGGCCTTCCTCTCATTCCGGGTCCCGATCCGGGCGTCGAGTACGTGCCAGCAAGACCGGCCCCATCGACCTGAGGTCGGATACGGTCACCCAGCCGAGCCGGCAGATGCGTGCCGCGATGGCCACCGCCGAAGTCGGCGACGACGTGCTTGACGGCGATCCGACCATGCGTGAGCTGCAGGAACGAATAGCCACCATGCTCGGCGCGCAGGCGGCCTTGTGGGTGCCGAGCGGTTCGATGGGCAACCTCATTGCGCTCACCGCGCACCTACGCCGGGGCGACGCCTTCCTCGCGCCGGCCGGCGCGCACGTGCTGGACGCCGAGCTGGGCACCGCCGCCTGGATCGCCGGCGGCATGCCGAAGCCGCTGCCGCACGATGCCGGCCCAGGCAAGATCTCCGCGTCCGCCGTGCTGCGCGCCGCCGGGAGTCCCGGGCCCTACTACACCCTGCGCACCAGCCTGTTGTGCCTGGAGAACACCCACATGGCTGCGGGAGGCGTGGTCACCGAGGTGGACGAGCACGCTGCGCTGGCCGCCGCCGCCCGCCGCGCCGGGCTGAAGGTGCACCTGGACGGCGCCCGGCTCTGGCACGCCTCGGTGGCGCTCGGGTTGCCGCCGGCCGCGCTGACCGTCGGCGTGGATACCGTGCAGGTGTGCCTGAGCAAGGGGCTCGGCGCGCCGGTCGGGTCCGTGGTGGCCGGCTCGGTGGAGTTCGTCGAGGAGGCGCGGCGGCTGCGCAAGATGCTCGGTGGCGGGGTTCGCCAGGGTGGTGTGCTGGCCGCCGCCGGCCTGGTCGCGTTGAACAACATCGAGCGGCTGGCCGAGGACCACCAGCGCGCCGCCCGGCTGGCCGCCGGGTTGGCCGACCGGGGTTGGCGGGTCACCGTTCCGGCGACGAACATCGTGCTGCTCACCCCGGCGGACCTGCCCAGCATGCTGCGGCAGCTGGAGCAGGCCGGGGTGCGCGCCGGCCCGATGGGCAACCAGGTCAGATTCGTCACGCACGGCGATCTCACCGACGACGACATCGACACCGTGCTCACCCGGATCGGCCCGGTCGACACTGGCATCAGCGCCCCCCGTCGCCCGGCCTGACCACCGTGAGCCCGGGGTCGCCTCGGTCCCGGCCCGCGCGGGGTGCTTCGGGTCAGCGCCCGGCGCCCGGCGTGGTCTGATCGCCCCGGTCTTTGCCGGTCAGGCTGGCTTCCAGCTCTATCACCCTGGCGGAGAGCACCCGCATCTCGGCGAGCAGCCGGTCCAGCCGGGCACTGACCTCGCCGCCGGATTCCTCGACCTCCTCCTCGAGGTCGCGGATGCTGGTCACGAACCAGGTCGCGACCGACCCGGTGATCACGCCGAGCAGCGCGATTCCGCCGACCATCAGGGTGCCCGCCACGATCCGGCCCTCGATGGTGATCGGGTACAGGTCGCCGTAGCCGACCGTGGCGATGGTGCTCAACGCCCACCAGGCGGCATCGCCGAACGTGGTGATCTTGGCGTCCGGGGCGTTCCGCTCGGCGTCCAGCACGGCCAGCGCGGCAATCCCGCCGACCAGCAGCGTGGTGGCCACGACGTAGACGGCCGCCTTGCCGTGCAGCCCGCCGCGCAGCCGCTTGTTCAGCACGCCGATCACGGCGAGCACCCGGAGTGCCCGCAGCGGCCGTGCCATCGGGAGCAGCAGGATCAGCACATCGAACAGGTGGGTTCGGAAGAACTCGCGGTGGTTTGTGGCCAGCGTCAGCCGGATCACGAAGTCGACGGCGAACAGCACCCAGATTCCGGTGAGCGCCACGTCGAGCAGCTCGTGCTGAGGCTGGGTCAAGCCGGTGTTCAGCACGTCGAACGCGTAGAGGCCCAGGAAGACCACCGCGAGCCCGGTGAGCGGCCACTCCACTCGGCGCTCCCAGGCCAACAGGCGGGATTCACCGGCGGTCATGCCCGCGCACGCTAGCCGATGAACTGCTCCAGGCGGCGTAGGGATTCGGCGACCTCCTCGGTGGCGCCGGCGAAGGACAGCCGGATGAAGCGGTGCCCCTGCTCGGTGTCGAAGTCCCGGCCCGGTGCGACGGCGATCCCGGTCTCGGCCAGCAGCGTGCGGCAGTAGGTCATCGAGTCACTGGTCAGGTGGCCCACGTCCGCGTAGATGTAGAACGCGCCGTCCGCCGGGGCGAGCTTGTCGATGCCCAGCCGAGGGAGCCCCTCCAGCAGCAGCGACCGGTTCACCGCGTACCGGGTGACGTGCGACTCGACCTCGGCGAGGCTCTCCGGGGCGAACGCGGCCAGTGCGGCGTACTGCGGCAGCGCCGGAGGGCAGACGGTGAAGTTGCCAGTCAACCTGTCCACCGCGCGGCGCAGCCGAGGTGGCACCACCAACCAGCCCAGCCGCCAGCCGGTCATGGAGAAGTACTTGGAGAACGAATTGACCACGATCGCCTCCCGGGAAGTCTGCCACGCGCAGCTGGTCGAGGGGGTGCCCGGGTAGGTGATGCCGTGGTAGATCTCGTCGCTGACCAGCTGTACCCCGGAGCTCTCGCACCAGGCGGCGATCCGGGCCAGCTCGGCGGGCTCCAGCACGGTGCCGGTCGGGTTGGCCGGGCTGGCCAGGATCAGCCCGCGCAGCCGCTGCCGACGGTGGGTTTCCTCGAGCATCTCGACGGTGGGCTGGAACCGGGTATCCGGCCCACAGTCCAGCTCCACCACCTCGCAACCCAGGGCTCGGAGGATGTTGCGGTAACAGGGGTATCCCGGCCGGGCCAGTGCCACCCGGTCGCCAACGTCGAAGGCGGCCAGGAAGCAGAGCAAGAAGCCACCGGAGGATCCGGTGGTGGCCACCACGTCGTCGGCGTCCACCGGCACCTGGTAGCGCCGCTGGTAGAACTCGGCGATCGCGGCGCGCAGCTCGTGGACTCCTACGGCCACGGTGTAGCCGAGCACGTCGGAGGCGAGAGCCGAGGTGGCCGCCGCCCGAACCGGGGCGGGCGCGGGCGTGGACGGCTGGCCCGCGGAGAGGTTGACCAGGTCGCCGTGGGTGCGCTGGCGCTCGGTGGCCGCCACCCAGACGTCCATCACGTGGAAGGGCTCGACCGAGGCACGGGCCGCGACGGACAAGCGGGCCTCGGCTGACGGCGGGCCACTGACGGTGCTGCTCATCGCCGACCAGCCTATGCCGTGCTGGGGGACTAATAACCACGGTAGGCCCCTCCGGCGGCGAGGCTGAGCAGCCCGGGCACCTGGGACACCGAGCCGTACCGGGCCACCGCGTAGCGCACCCCGGCGATGATGTTGTCCACCGGGTCGAGGATCTCGCCGTGCCCCGGCAGGTGCCAGTGGTCGAAGGTGGGCTCGATCGTCTGCATCAAGCCCATGGACGGCGTGCCGCGCGCGGCGTTTGCGTCCCAGTTGTTCACCGCCTCGGGGTCCCCGGAGGACTCGTGCCGAATGATGGTGGCGATCGACTCGGGGTCGATCTGCTCCGCCGAGTAGCCGTGCTCGCGCAGCACCGCGACCGCCCGCTGGATCCAGTCCCGCACACCGCCAGGTACCTCGCCGGGCGGTGGCGCGGGTGGGTCCAGTGGAGCGGGTGGGTCCGGCCGCGCGGGCGGGTCGGGCGGCGCGGGGTCCGGTGGCGCGGGCGGGTCCGGTGGCGCGGGCGGGTCCGGTGGCGTCGGCGGGACAGGTGGCGTGGGCGGGTCGTTGCGCTGCCCCGGCACCGGAACCGCCGTGATCGACCGCGAGCCGGCGTCGACGCAGCCGAGATCGTCCTGGAAGCGCAGCTCCGGCCACCGCACGGTGAACAATTGGATCGAATCTGCCGCGTCGCGCAGCGCACCAGACGCCCGCCGGGTGGCCTGCTCGAACAGGCCGGCCCACTCGTGGTAAGCACGAGCGGCCGGCCCGGACCAGGCGGGGCCCAGCCAGGTAACCAGGGCAGCCGGCACCCGGCCGGCCCCGGCGAGCAGCGCGGCGGCCTCCGCCCAGCGGCGCACCGCGCTGTCCGGTAGCTCATCCATCGGTCCACCGGCACATCCGCTCGGCCAGCGCGGCATCGACTGCGCGCACCGCGTCCGCGCAGGCGGAGACCGATTCCGCCGCCGAGGTGAGCCGGGCGGCGGCCGCCGAAAGAGCCTGGTAGCAGGCCAGGTCGACCTGGGCGATCGCGGCGGCGAGCTCGGCCTGGTCGGCCCCTGGCATGGCCGGCGGCGCGCGACCGGCCGCCGCGTCCAGCCAGGCCGCGACCTCGCCGGCGCGGCGGGCGAGCTCAGCGCCGACCTGCTCGAGGTCGGCAAGGACATAGCGGGTCACACCCGTACAGACGGCTCCCGGGGAGATCGGGTTCCGTCGGATGTGAGTTAGTTCAGAAGCCGACGCTCACGCAGCCGATCCGGGCCCCCGCGGTGCCTGCCTTGCCCGCCGCCGTCTGGGTCGGGTCAGCGTGGATCACCACGGAGCCGGCCCTGGCGTTCTCGAACTGCCAGGGAACCGTGCTTGCGGTGGTGGCGTTGCCCTCGCGATCGGTCTTGAAGTCCAGCCAGATTTCGTTTGAAGGGTTGGCGTACGCAGGGTTAACCGAGGGCTTGACCGGGTCGGGCATGTGCTGGAAGTGCGGGCCGGCGGCGTCGCCGGTGGGTCCACACGGCAAGGCGTGGGCATGGGCGCCGTACGCCCGGTTCGGCACCAGCCCCCGGACGTTCAGGGTGACCGTGGTGGCACCGTCGAAGACGTACTCGGCGACCAGAGCCTTTGCGCCGTCGGGGACCAGCGTCTTGTTGTAGTTCGTGGCGGCATCATCCTGGGCGAACGTTGCGGTGACCACGGTCTCGTCGGAGTTGCCGCCGGAAGCATTCCCCGACGCGGGGCTGGACGCCGGGGGGCCGGACGACGGGGGAGCGGCTGGCGTGTTGGCACACGCGGTCGCGGTGAGGAGCAGGCTGGCCGCTCCAATGGCGACGAGGTACCAGGGCAGTGAGCGCATGGGTCCCATCATGTGGACACTGACGCCCCCAGTCGCATCCCACGGGCAAAACCCACCGGATCGGGTAAGCGGCCCGATCCGGCCCAGGTACCCTTGGCCCTCGCATGGGCCTCTAGCTCAATCGGCAGAGCAGCGGACTTTTAATCCGCGGGTTCGGGGTTCGATCCCCCGGGGGCCCACTCTTTTCGCAGCTCAGGACGCTCCGTCCGAAGGTTCATCAAGATCAATGGACACTTTTGGGACACTTTTGCCTTCGGTAAGGGGCGCAGCGAACAAGTTCTCCAGGACATCGGCGGTTTGGCGATCCGTGAGGCGACGCCCTAGATAGCGATCTTGGGTCATGCGGATGTTCGAGTGTCCGAGCTGATCACTGATCTTCCTCGTGGACACGTGAGAGTCATCCAGGAAGGTCGCCACTGTCTTGCGGAGCAGGTGGCTGACGAGGCCGTCCATATCCAACTCGTCGCGGACCTGC
Organism: Pseudonocardia sp.; assembly: GCA_036402515.1. Classification (GTDB taxonomy): domain Bacteria; phylum Actinomycetota; class Actinomycetes; order Mycobacteriales; family Pseudonocardiaceae; genus Pseudonocardia. The sequence continues at coordinate 434 of DASWST010000146.1, read as the reverse complement.
CGCCACACCTTGCGGACGTTCGACGGATCGCGCCAACCACCGAGCGAGTCCGGGAACACCGCCTCGACATCCGAGCCGATCGCCAGCCGCCGCCGCTTCAACATGGTCATGGCCCAGCTCGGAAGCGGAATCAGCCGCTCACCCTTACGGCCGGACTTCGTCGACGACAGCCGCAGCAAGCCCACCCCGGTACGACGCACCAGCCGCCAGCAGACGTCCACCGAGGCCTCCGTCAGATCGACCTCGGTCCACCCAATTGCCAAGCACTCACCGATCCGACATCCGGTCGCCAGCATCATCAGCGACAGGTCCGGCAGGTCCCAGTCCTTCGCCTTCTGACTTTGGCCGACCGCTTCGAGCCACTGGTCCCGCTCCTCAGCGGTGAGAGAACGCGGCGCACGTCGCGGGCCGCTGTCGATCCGACCGACCTCCCG
>DASWST010000145.1:0-22106 GCA_036402515.1 Pseudonocardia sp. | reverse complement strand
CGCCAGGTTGCGGTCGGGGGCTTCCCTGCGACGTTCCACCGGTTCGGTCGGAAGAGAGGTGTCCATGGGCTAGATCCTGACAGATCGCGGTTGGCCGGTGGTTGTGACGAGCGCTAACAGCACCGGACCGGACGCGGGCGGCGGTGTCCGGGGGCAGACAATGGGACCCGTGAGCACCCCGTCCGACCCATCCTCAACTCCGTCCGCCGGCTCGTCCCCCGCCGAATCGGCCGGACCGTCCCCGGCCGAGTCGTCGCCCGCTGAGTCGTCGCCCGCCGGGTCGCCACCCTCGGCACCGCCGGCCGCGGCGCAACGGAGCAAACCCACCACCACGCTGGGCGCCGGCCCCCGGGACATGTTGATCTCGATGCTGATCCTGCTGCCGATCATCGGGCTGCTCGCGTTCCTGGGCCGGGGCTGCTCGTTCAGCCCGGGCGGCCCGACCGTGGACCCGTCCGCGACGCCCAACGTGGACACCCGGCAGGCGCTCGCGGCGGCCGCGCACCAGGTGGCGTTCCCGCTGCGTAACCCGGCGGTGCCGCCCGGCTGGCGGGCGAACGTGGTCGACCAGCGCAAGGCACCGGGCGACGTGACCGCCGTCCGGGTCGGCTGGATCACCGCGGGTGGCCGGTACCTGCGACTGGTGCAGACCACCGCCGAGGAGGGCGCCCTGGTCGCCGCCGAAACCGGCGGGCCGCCGACCTCGGCCGCCCCACTCGAGGAGGCCGGGGTGAGCTGGGTGAACTACACCGGCGCCAACGGGGAGCAGGCCTGGGCGCGCCGCTCCGATGGGGTGGAGTGGTTGATCACCGGGGACGGCGTCCCCGCCGAATTCCAGATCCTGGCTCAGGCGCTGGTCGCGGCGCCGCCGCTGCCGCCCAAGGGCTGAGCCGGCCGAGCCCGAGGCGAGGTCAGTTCGCCGGGTGGTCTGTTTGCCGGGTGGTCAGTTCGCCGAGGAGTCAGTTCGCCGAGGAGTCAGTTCGCCGAATCGGGGGCGTCGTCCGCTCCGGGTCCGTCGGCGCGCAGCGCTGCCTCCACCCGGTCCCGCGCGCCGGCCAGTTGCTGTTCGCAGCGGCGGGCCAGTTGCTCACCGCGCTCCCACAGCGCGAGCGCGTCGTCCAGGCTGAGCCCGCCGACCTCCAACGCGCGCACCACCTCGACCAGCTCGTCGCGGGCCTGCTCGTAGCCGAGCTGCTCGATGCCGCTCTCCGGGCCAGCGGAGCGAGCGGTGTCAGCAGCGGGGACGCTGGTGGGATCCACCCGGCCATGGTGCCGGACGCGCGGCGCGTGCCCGCGTCCGGGCAGGCCCCAGTGGCTCGGACAGCACAGCGGCCTGTTCTCGAGTCACCGGCTGGCGTGGCTCACCGGCTCAACTCACCAGGTGGCGTGGCTCACCGGCGCCGGCGGCTCGGCCGAAGGCCGGTCCCGGACGGTGGCCATCGCGTGTGCCAGCGCGGCGTCATAGCCCGCGCATGCCTCGGCGAACTCCTGTCCGTCGCCCTCGGCCAGTGCCTCGGCAACCCAGTGTTCGAACGCGGTGACCCGGTCGCGATGGCTACTGCCCCGACCGCGCCACCAGTCCGCGCCGGCGTACTCCCCGGCCGCCTCGGAGAGCAGCCGAAGGTGATAGGTGAGGTGGCCACTGCGCGCGCACGCGCAGTCGCCGAGCAATGCCTGCCAGCTGTCCTCGGCCGCGCGATCCGCGGCCAACGCGCGGTCGGCCAGCGAGCCGCCGGCGCCCCGGGTGGCCCGGATCTCGGACAGGGTAAGCGGCAGGAAGGCGCCAACCGGCGGATGCACTCCAGGCATCGCGTCCTCCGCTCGCCCGGCCGCTCAGGTAGGACCGGGATCGTCCACGACCGCGGGGATCGCCCCGTCGGCCAGCCGAATGCGCAGCCGCGCGCCCGGTGGGGCGTCTGCCACGGACCGCAGCACCGGCGCCCGCGTGCCCGACGCTGGGCCTCCTGTGACGTGCTGGACCACGGCATATCCACGCGCCAGAGTGGCTGCCGGTCCGAGGCTCGTCAAGCGTGATTGCAGGTGAGTCGCCTCAGTTTCTCGCTCGGTGAGCGCGCGCAGCACCGCGTTGCGGCCGGCCTGACGCAGCGTGGCCACCTCCTGAGCGCGCCGGTCCAGCTCGCGGTGGGGGTCGGCGAGCACCGGGCGGGCGCGCAGCGCATCCAGCAGCCGGCGCTCCCGGTCCACCCAGCCGGCCAGCGCGCGGCGGGCTCGATCGCGTAGCCCGGCGATCCGCGCGGTCTCCTCGGCCAGGTCCGGCACGATCGTCCGCCCGGCCGCCGTGGGGGTGGAACACCGCAGGTCAGCAACGTGATCGAGGAGCGGCGTATCGGGTTCGTGGCCGATCGCGGAGACCACCGGGGTGCGTGCGATAGCCACCGCTCGGCACAGCGCCTCGTCGGAGAACGGCAGCAGGTCCTCCACGCTGCCACCGCCACGGGCGATCACGATGACGTCGGTCTCGCGGTCCCGGTCGAGGGTTTCCAGCGCGTCGATGAGCTGCGGCACGGCCAGCGCACCCTGGGTGGCGGTGTGACAGATCCGAAACTGGACGGCCGGCCAGCGGTGACGCGCGTTACTCACCACATCGTGCTCGGCCGCGCTGGACCGGCCGGTGATCAGGCCGATCTGCCGGGGCAGGAACGGCAACCGGCGCTTGCGTTCGCGGTCGAACAGGCCCTCGGCGGCGAGCAGCTTGCGCAGCCGCTCGATCCGGGCCAGCAGTTCCCCGATGCCCACCGAGCGGATCTCGTCCACCCGCAGGCTGAAGGTTCCCCGGCCGAGGAAGAAGGTCGGCTTCCCGTGCACGATCACCCGGCTGCCCTCGGTCGGCACAGCGGTGCCCGATCCAGATGCCCTGACCAGACCGATGGGGCAGGTCAGTGTGAGTGACACATCAGCCGCGGGGTCGCGCAGCACCAGGAATGCGGTGCCGGTGCCGGGCCGGGCCGTCACCTGGGTGAGCTGGCCCTCCACCCACACCGCTCCCAGCCGGTCGATCCAGCCGGCGACCTTGCGGGCCACCGTGCGTACCGGCCACGGCTGCTCCGGCGAGGTCCCCGGTGCGGCGGCCGCCTGGGTGGTGTGGGCGGGCGTCGGGTCTGAGGGCAGCGGGGTGCTCAACGCCCGGTGACGCTGGCGATCCGGTTGCTGAGCATGGTGACGAACGGCGGCCGGTCCTGGTGCGAGGTCTCCCAGGCCAGCAGCTGCTCGAGCTGCTCGACGCTCAGCGTGCGGAACCGCCCCCGCAGCTGCGGCAGGCTCCACTGCTCGTACTCGGTGAGGCCGGGCGGACCGGACGCGGCCGGCTGGGCCACCGGTTCCGGCTGCTCCGGAGCGGCCGGTTGCACGGCGGCCGGCGTGGCCAGCTGTACGCCAGGGCTCGGCTCAGTGCTCGGCGGGCTGGCCGACCTGCCGCGCGGCTTGGCGTCCGACTTGGTGCTCGGCTTGGCGTTCGCCCTGGTGCCCGGCTTAGGGCTCGGCTTGGGATCCGACCTGGTGCTTGCCTTGCCGCTGGTCTCGGCGCTCGATCTGGTGCTGGCACCGTCGGTCTCGGTCGGCTGGGTCAGCAGCGCGGTATCCGGGTGCTCGGCGGGTGGGCGCGGCGCCGGGACCTCGGAGATGTCCGGCGCGAGGGGGTCGCCGAGGTCGCTGAGGTCGCTGAGGTCGCGGTCGCTGAGGTCGCTGGGGTCGCTGAGGTCCGGCAGGATGCGCACCGGGGTGACCTTCGGCGGCCTGGGCAGATCGTCCTGGCGAAGCCCGTTGGCCATCCCGTTTCGCGGCGACCCCAGCTCCTCGTCCTCGTCGAAGCGCGCCCAGGTGGGCGTCTCGGGCACCGGTCGCAGCGCTCCCAGCGCCCGGTCGCCCTTGATAGCCAGCTCGGTGACCCGCTGCTGCAGCCGCATGGACGCCTGCAGCGCCTGGCTGACCGCCGTCACGGGTAGCTCGGTGAGCTTGCGGGGTAGCTCCTGCACCTCCTCCAGTGCGGTGGCCACCAGGCCGGCGGCGATCCGGAGCGGCATCGGCAGCGGTTTCATACCCGCATTCTTACCTGTCACGGCCCGCCTGTGTGCGTCGGGACACGATCTGTGCTAGCAGAGGGCACCGAGCACGGCTCGCCGGGTAACCCGGATCACCGTCTCTGCGGGCCACCGGGTGGCCCGCTTACCCTTGGAGACATGTCTGTCACGTCTTCGGAAGGCAAGCGCGTCCTGTTGGCCAAGCCAAGGGGCTACTGCGCCGGCGTGGACCGGGCGGTCATCGCCGTGGAGAAGGCGTTGGAGGCCTACGGCGCCCCGGTGTACGTACGCAAGGAGATCGTGCACAACCGGCACGTGGTGGAGACCCTCGCGGACCGCGGCGCGGTGTTCGTCGCGGAGGCCGACGAGGTGCCGGAGGGCGCCATCGTGGTGTTCTCCGCGCACGGGGTGGCGCCCAGCGTGCACACCGAGGCCGCCGCCCGCGGGCTGCGCACCATCGACGCCACCTGCCCGCTGGTCACCAAGGTGCACCACGAGGCCAAGCGGTTCGCCAAGGACGACTACGACATCCTGCTGGTCGGCCACCACGGGCACGAGGAGGTGGAGGGCACCGCGGGGGAGGCGCCGGACCACGTGCAGCTGGTGGACGGCCCTTCGGACGTGGCCGCGGTGACGGTGCGGGATCCGGAGAAGGTGGTGTGGTTGTCCCAGACCACGCTCAGCGTGGACGAGACCATGGAGACGGTCCGCCAGCTGCGTGAGCGCTTCCCCTCGCTGCAGGATCCGCCGAGCGACGACATCTGCTACGCCACGCAGAACCGCCAGGTCGCGGTGAAGGCGATGGCTCCGAACTGCGACCTGGTGCTGGTGGTCGGGTCGCAGAACTCGTCCAACTCCAAGCGGTTGGTCGAGGTGGCGCTCTCCTCCGGCGCCGGTGCCAGCTACCTGATCGACTACGCCAAGGAGATCGACGACGGCTGGCTGGACGGGGTCCGGACGGTCGGGGTCACCAGCGGCGCCTCGGTGCCGGAGATCCTGGTGCAGGGCGTGATCGACTACCTGGCCGAGCGTGGCTGGGCGGAGGTGCAGGAGATCAGCACCGCCGAGGAGTCGCTGACCTTCTCGCTGCCCCGCGAGCTGCGCGCCCGCCGCGTAGGGCGGTAACCGGTCCCGCGCTCGTAGCTTCCGCACGGGCGCCGGTGCCTCAGGGTGGCTCAGGCGGGTGTCTCAGGCTGGCTCAGGTTGGGCGGGAGCCTCGGGTCGGGGGACGTTCGCTGGGGCGGCGTTCCTGCGGCGGGTGCCGGTCGGCGCCGGCTGGTGGTTCGCTCCGGGCGGTGCGTCCACGGCGTTCGGGCGGCACCCGGTCCGGCGGCGTCCGTTCCGCCGGGGAACGGCGGTCGGCTGGCGGGCGGCGGTCCGGAGGCAACCGGTCCGGCGGTGGTCGGCGGTCACCGGGCTTGCGCTCGGCCGGTGGCTTGCGGTCCCCGGGCGGCTTGCGGTCAGCGGCCGGCTTGCGTTCTCTGGGCGCGCGGTCGCCTGACGCACGGTCGGCGGCGGGCTTGCGGTCACCCGGGCCGCCCGGTTCGGCGTTGCGCGTCGCCCCGCGACCGGCACCTCGAGCCGCGCGCCGCTCGGCGGCCCGCTCGCCCGGCGCGCGCTCACCGAGGTCGCCGCGCTCTCCCGAGCCGCGCGCTCCCGGCCGGCGTTCGCCCGCTGGGCGGGACCGCGAAGGGCGCTCCGAGGGCGGCCGGCCGGACGGCGGGCGGGAGGACGAGCGCGCCGGTTCGATGCCGATCGGGCGCTGGAGCACGTACCGAGACACCCCGATGGCTACCGCGAAGGCGGTGGTCACCGCCATCGTCGGAAAGCCGTTGAGCAGCGGCGCGCCGATGGAGAGCAGGTGGTCGGTGAGCCCGGCGGTGCCGGTGCCGCCGTCGCCCGAGGCCAGTACCACCGCCGGCACGGCGACGGCCAGCAGCAGGGGCGGCTGCACCATCGGCCCGAACAGCGCGCGCCGCTTGACCCAGCACACCGCGAGCACGCAGCCGGCGAAGTAGCAGCCCTTGAAAATGGCGCCCAGCCCGTTGATGCGGTTCAGGTCGATGAACACACCCAGCCCGGTGAAGCCGAGCGCGATGCCGATCGCCGCGTAGCCCGGCAGGCCGAGCACACTGCCGAGGATGGACCGCTCGTATACGGGCCATCCGGCGGTGGCCGGGCGCGCGGGCTGGCGGGTGGTCACCCGGTCACGGTAGCCCGTCCGCCGCCCGCAACATTTTCGGCCGGGTACCCCGGCGAGTTCGTCCCGGGTGACTCGTGCAGGGCAATCAGCGACTCGTCGGCGGAGGCCACCAACTCGGGCGCCTGGAGCTGGCGCGGTGTGCGCTCCACCTGGTTGGGCGCGGGCAGCTCGACGTCGCTCACCTTGAGCTCGGTGAGCTTGCGTGCGGTGACCAGCACCCGGGACTCCAGCGAGCTGACCGTCCGGTTGTAGCTGTCCACCGCGGAATCCAGGCTGCGGCCCAGCTTCGCCACGTGGGTGCCCATGGTGGCCAGCCGGGAGTGCAGCTCGCGGCCCAGCGCATGCACCTGCGCGGCATTCGCGGCCAGCGCTTCCTGCCGCCAGGTATAGGCCACCGTGCGCAGCAGCGCGATCAGCGTGGTCGGGGTGGCGATGATGACGTTGTGCGCGAAGGCGTGCTCCATCAGCGAAGGGTCGGCGCGCAGCGCGGCCTCCAGGAACGGGTCGCCGGGGACGAACAGCACGACGAACTCCGGGCTGGGTTCGAACGTCACCCAGTATGACTTCGAGGACAGCGAGTCGACGTGCGCGCGCAGCTGCCGGGCGTGCGCGGCCAGCCGTTCGGTGTGCACGTCCGGGTCGTTCGACTCGACCGCCTCCAGGTAGGCCGCGAACGGCACCTTGGCGTCCACCACGATCTGCTTGTCGCCGGCCAGGTGCACCACCATGTCCGGCCGGACCCCGCCGTCCTCACCGGAGCTGACCACCTGCTGGTCGAAGTCGCAGTGCTCGACCATTCCGGCCAGCTGGACGATCCGCTCCAGCTGCAGTTCGCCCCAGCGGCCCCGCACCTGGGGCGCCCGCAGCGCGTTGACCAGTTGCTTGGTCTCCACGTGCAGCTGCTCCGAGCTGCGGTGCATGGCGCTGACCTGCTCGCGCAGCCCGGCGTAGGCGGACTCGCGGTCCTTCTCCACCACCCGCAGCTGGCCCTCGACCCGGCGCAGGGTGACCGTCATCGGGTCGAGCATCGCGTTGATCGCCTGGGCGCGGGCGGTCGAGTCGCCGTCGGCCTTGGCGGTGAGCGCGGCGGTGACCTCCTTGAGCCGGCCCTCGGCGAGCGTTACGAAGGCCTCGTTGTTGCGGGCCAGCGCGTCGGCCGAGAGCGCCTGGAAGCTCTCCTTCAGCTGGGCGTCCCGGCGGGCCAGCTCCCGCTCGCGCTCCATCGCGACGGTGCGCTCCGCGTCCAGTGCGGCGTTCGACCCGACCGCCTCGGTCTCCGCGCGGCGGGCCCGTTGCTCGGCACTGGCGGCCTGCTCGGACAGCTCGTTGAGCCGGCGCATCAGCGAATCCCGTTCCACGTGCAGCGCGGCCAGCTCGGAGCGGGCGGCGGCCGAGGAGTCCGCGCTGGCCCTGGCCGTCTCGGCGGCGGCCACCCGGTACCGCGAGCTGATCAGCACCCAGGCCACCCCGAAGCCGGCGCCGACTCCGGCCAGTAGGCCGATCAGCAGCATGTTGACCGCGGTAATGGGACTCATGGCTACTAGCGTGCCGTCTGGTCTGACACTTTCTCCGGATGGCACGCCGATCGACCTACTGTTCGAATACGAGCGGCGGGTGCTGGTCGCTGGGCGGTCAGTGGGCCTGCTCGTGGTCCAGCAGCCACCGTTTCACCGGCAAACCCCAGCGGAACCCGCCCAGCGAGCCGTCCAGTCGGAGTATCCGGTGGCAGGGCACGAACAGGGCCACCGCGTTGCGGGCGCACGCCGAGGCCGCCGCGCGCACCGCGAGTGGCCGGCCCGACTTGGCCGCGTACTCGGTGTAGGTGATCGGCGCACCGGCCGGGACCGCGCGCAGCACATCCCAGGCGTGTCGCAGAAACTCGCCGGAGTACTGCCGGACCGGGATCGGGTCGATCGCGGTCAGCTCGCCCGCGTGGTAGCGGCGCACCGCGTCGGACACCTCGCCGGCGTCGGCCAGCCGGCGCAGCGACCCGGGGCGCAGGCTGGGGTGGACCACCGGCAGCAGTTCCTCGGGGTCGGCGGTCCAGCCGGCGGCGAGCAACACCCCGTCGCCGGCCAGCACCGAGGTGAACGGCCCGATCGGGGTGTCTTGGGTCGTTACCGTCGCGGTGGTCGCGGTCGCGGTCATGCGGTCCTTCTCCGGGGTGTCTCGGTGTTGAGTGAGGGCTGGCTGGCCGGGCGCGGGGTGCTCAGCGCGGAGGCCCGCCACAGGTGCATGCCGGCATAGGAGCGCCATGGCCGCCACCGGCGACCGTGCCGGCGCAGCGCGTCCTGGTCGGCCCGATCGGTTCCGGGCAGCCCGAGGGTGGTGGCGCCCTTGCGCAGCGCCACGTCGCTGACCAGGAGCTCGTCCGTCGAGCCGAGCACCCGCATGAGGATGTAGCCGGCGGTCCACGGCCCCACCCCGGGCAGCGCGGTGAGCTCCGCGCGCAGCTCGTCGGCGTCCCGTCCGGCGTGCACCCGCAGCGCGCCCTCGGCCATCGCGGCGGCCACCTCGACGATCGTTGCGGTGCGTCGGGCCGGCCCTCGTAGTACCTCGGCGCCGTGCTCGGCGATCGCCGCCGGGGTGGGGAACAGCCGGCTCAGCCCGTCGGCGGCCAGCCCACCGGCGCCGTCGGGCAGCGGCTCGCCGAGCGCGTCGGTGAGCCGGGCGGCGGCGGTGCGGGCGGCGGCCACGGTGACCTGCTGGCCGAGCAGCGCGCGCAGCACGATCTCGGTCGGCTCGACGGTGCCGGGCAGCCGCATGCCGGGGGCGGCGGCCACCGAGGCGGCCAGCGCCGGATCGGTGGCCAGCGCGGCGTCCACGGCGGTCGGGTCGGCGTCCAGGTCGGCGAGGCGCCGCAGCCGGCTGACCGCGGCGGCCAGGTCGCGCAGGTCGGTTAGCCGCAACCGGGCGGTGAGATGGTCAACGGTGCCGTTCGAGCCGGTACCCGGGGCGATGGCCAGCACCGCGGGGCCGTGCGGCAGCCGCAGCGTGCGGGCGTAGGAGTGCTCGTCGGCCACCTCGACGCCAGGTACCGCGCGAGTGGCCAGGAAGCCGAACAGCCCGCTGGCGTGGTACGGCGGGCGCAGCGGGAGGCGCAGCGAGATCGATCCCGCGGTGGGTTCGGGCTGGCCAACTCGCCGACCGCGCCGGGCGGCCTCGGTGCGCAGCGTGGACGGGCTCACCGCGTACACCGCGCGGACCGTGTCGTTGAACTGCCGCACGCTGGAGAAGCCCGCCGCGAAGGCCACCTCGGCCATGCCCAGCCCGGTGGTCTCGATCAACGTGCGGGCGGACTGCGCGCGGTGTGCCCTGGCCAGTGCGACCGGGCCGGCGCCCAGCTCGGCGGTCAGCGCCCGGCCCAGTTGGCGGGTGGAGTAGCCCAGCCGGTCGGCCAGCCCGGGCACCCCGTCTCGCTCGATCACCCCGTCGGTGATCAGCCGCATGGCCCTGGCGGCCAGGTCGGCGCGGGCGTTCCAGTCGGGTGAACCGGGTACCGCGTCGGGTCGGCAGCGCCGGCAGGCCCGGTAACCGCGCAGCTGCGCGGCGGCGGCGGTGGGCAGGAACTCCACGTTGACCCGCTTGGGCGTGGTGGCGGGGCAGGACGGCCGGCAGTAGATCCCGGTGGTGCGGACGGCGGTGATGAACTGGCCGTCGAACCGGGAGTCGCGGGAGGCCACGGCGGCGTAGCAGCGTTCGAAGTCGAGCAGCACGCCATGGATCGTGCCACCGCGAGCCGGCCCGAGGCTGGCGGAAATCGGACATCAACGATCGTCGGAAGCCGGTCGGGTGGTAGGGGACCTCGACGGGCTGGACCGCGCCACGTATCCGTCCACGGCGTCAGGTGGCCAGGTCGATGCCCGCCAGCCGGACCTGTCGGTACGCGGCCAGCCGCTCGGCCTGCGCGGTGATTGCGTCGAGCAGGGCAGCCGACGGCTCCACCCACGGTTCGACCAGGACGGTGAGCTTCGCGCCGGACCTGCGTGGCCGCCAGGTGCCGACGATCTCGCCGTCCCGCAGCACAGCGCCGGGGCGCCCAAGCACCGGCCACAGCGCCTTGGCCCGCGCCGGGTCGGCCACCAGCAGCGGCCGGTCTCTGGCCTGCAGGAACAGGTCGAACGGCCCGAGCAGCCGGGTCACCGCCGGGGGATCGCCGGCCAGCTGGTCCACGTCGGCCGCCAGCACCCAGGCGGCGGCGCCGTCCACCGACACTTCCACCGCGTCGGACGGCCAGCGGGCCTTGACCTCCTTCACCGAGGAGTCGAGGTAGCCGGCGACGTCTTTCGGCGTGGCCGGCCCGAGCAGCCGCAGATAGGCCCGGATCACGTCGTGCTGCTCCGACACCACGGCGGCCCTGGTGAAGTCGTCGATGGGCTCCAGCACCGGCGGCGACGTGCCCGGCTGAAGCTCTAGCCCGGCTCGCAGCGCGGCCAGCCGGAACGGCATCTCGTAGAGGTGGGTGGCATCGCAGGATCGGCAGAAGCGCAGGTAGGGCGGGCTCACCAGGGTTGCCACCCGCCCCGATACGTCGCCCTTGACCATCGGCGCGGTCACCACCGAGCGCATGGCCGCAGCGACCTCGTCCAGCGCGGCGAAGTTGGAGATGCCGGCCGCCTTGAGTGGCTTGGTCGCGTCGTAGATGCGTTTGCCGGCGTCCGCGTCGGAGAACGGCTCAACAGCGGCCGCCACCGACGCCAGGTCGGCCCGCCAGTACAGGTGCGGCGCGCCGCGGATCGTCCACACCGTGGCCAGCTCGCGGCCGGTCAGCTCGGCGACTCGGACCCCGCGGATCGCCAGCGCCCACCGGCCACCGTCCGGGCCGGTGTCCTGTACCCCGAGGTCCAGGATCGCGGTGTCCGCCAGATCCCCGGACTCCCGGTCCAGCTGCTGAGCACGCACCCGGAAGCCGAGCACCCGCGCGCGCGTCGTCGAGCCCGCCACGCTGGTCACGGTAAGGGCAGCCGGCCGCGGCGACTACCCTGGACTTCCGTGAGTCTTACCCTCGGCATCGTCGGGCTGCCCAACGTGGGCAAGTCGACCTTGTTCAACGCGCTGACCCGAAACGACGTACTGGCCGCGAACTACCCGTTCGCCACCATCGAGCCCAACGTCGGGGTGGTCGCGCTGCCCGATCCACGGCTGGACAAGCTGGCCGCGATGTTCAAATCGGCCAAGATCGTGCCGGCGGTGGTGTCGTTCGTGGATATCGCCGGCATCGTCAAGGGTGCCTCTGAGGGGGCCGGCCTCGGCAACAAGTTCCTCGCCAACATCCGCGAGTCGGACGCCATCTGCCAGGTGGTTCGGGTATTCGACGACCCGGACGTGGTGCATGTGGACGGCCGGGTCGACCCGGCGAGCGACATCGAGACCATTGCCACCGAGCTGATCCTGGCCGACCTGCAGACCCTGGAGAAGGCGGTTCCCAGGATCGCCAAGGAAGCCCGGATGCAGAAGGATCGGCGACCGGTGCTGGAGGCCGCCGAGGCCGCCGTATCGGTGCTGAACTCGGGGCAGACGCTGTTCGGCGCCGGAGTGGACCGGGCCCCGCTGCGCGAGCTCGGGCTGCTCACCACCAAGCCGTTCCTGTACGTGTTCAACGCCGACGAGGGCGTGCTCACCGATGAGGCCAAGCGCAAGGAGCTGACCGAGCTGGTCGCGCCCGCCGACGCGGTGTTCTTGGACGCCAAGGTGGAGGCCGAGCTGCTCGAGTTGTCGGTGGACGACGCGGAGGCCGCCGCCGAGCTGCTGGAGTCGATCGGCCAGGACGAGCCGGGGCTGCACGGGCTGGCCCGCGCCGGCTTCCACACGCTCGGCCTGCAGACCTACCTGACCGCCGGCCCGAAGGAGTCCAGGGCCTGGACGATCAAGTCCGGCGCGACCGCCCCGCAGGCCGCCGGAGTGATCCACACCGACTTCGAGCGGGGCTTCATCAAGGCCGAGATCGTGTCCTACGCCGACCTGATGGAAGCCGGCTCGATGGCGGCGGCCAAGGCGGCGGGCAAGGTGCGCATGGAGGGCAAGGACTACGTGATGGCCGACGGCGATGTGGTGGAATTCCGCTTCAACGTGTAGCAGTCGGCATTCACGCTGGTCACAGGCTCAACTCGGCATGCCTGGCCAGTCACTCAAGTCGGCGCGGGCGCCCAGCGGCCTCGCGTCGGATGGAGCCGAACCGGACCAGCGCCGAGCCGTCGTCGGCGAGATCCCACCGGCTGCCATCGTGCGGACACACCCAGTGAGAATTGATCTCTGGCATCGGATAGACCAGCGCGAACGGGATCTGCGAGCCGCACTCGGGGCACGGGCGCGTCATGGGCATCCGTTCAGGTCCGGACGTGCTTGAGACGCCTCTCGGCGTAGATCGTGCCGAGCACGGCGACCACGATCGCCACCGCGCCCAGGGCGAGCAGCTGCCAGAACGGGATGCTGCCGTTGACCTCAGGCACTACCAGGGCAACGCCCAGGATCCCCGCGAGCGCAGCGGCGACCCCAGCGACCCGCGCGCGGGCGTCGGCCCGGTAGCGGCCGATCGCACCCGCCACCAGCACAAGGGCGAGGACGGGCAAGAGGAACGCGATCACCTGTCCAGCCTAGGGCTTGCAAAGCGGCCCGTTGTCGGTTCGCCACACAGCGACCGCGTCCGTGAAGTACGTGGTGTACCCAGCGCACTGATTCTGCGCCGCGGCCTGGTTGATCGCGGCGGTGCTGGCGCCGGCGTAGGCGCCGACCGCCTGGTCAGCGCATCCGCCCGACCCTGGCAGTGTGAGGCTCCTGGGTTGCGGTCAGGGTCCGCTGGCGACCGTGACTGCTGGGGGCGGCCTTATAACGATATCTGCTCGCCGATGTCTTGTTGTTGAGCGGCGGCGATGACCAGGGCCACCGCTGCGGCGTCCTGGACCGCCACTCCGACGGATTTGTAGACGGTGATCTGCTCGGGGGTGCTACGTCCTCGCTTCGTGCCGGCAACGAGTTCGCCCAGCTCGGCGTGCACGTGGTCGGCGGTGATGACGCCGTCGCGGATGGGGATCAGCAGGTCAGTGCTACCTGCGGGGAAGGGTGCCAGGGCGGCGCGGCGGGACTCCACACACACGAGCGCCTCGGCGATGGTGGCGTCGTCGAGTTCGCGGCCGGCGCGGTTGTATCCCACGGACGTGACGTGAACTCCCGGGGTGAGCCACGCGCGGCGGACGACCGGCTCGATGGCGTGGGTGGTGGCGCAAGCGATGTCGGCGCCGTCGAGCGCGTCCCGGTAGGAGGACACCGCTTCGACAGCGACATCCATGCTGGATGACAGTTCGGCTGCCAGTTGCTTGGCCTTGGCGGGGTCGCGTCCGGCGATGCGAATGTGCCGGATCGGTCGGACCCGGCACATCGCGCGGGCATGCGACCGGGCCTGCACTCCTGTGCCGAGAATGGCCAGCACGGCGGCGTTCTCGCGAGCAAGCAAGCGCGCTGACAGCGCCGAGCACGCGCCGGTTCGGATTGCGGTGATCGCGATGGCGTCCAGCAACGCCGTAGGTGCACCGGTGTGCGGATCGAACGCCACGATCACCCCCTGGTGCGTGGGCAGCCTCGTGCCCGCGTTGTGCGGAAACAGCGACATCAGCTTGCTCATCAGCACCTTGGACGAGGGCACGTAGCCGGGCATCGCGGCAAGAAAACCGTCTTCTTCGGGCACGAGGGCGGCGACGCGATCGGGTACGGAGGCCCGTCCGGCGCTCAGGTCGGCCATCGCCTGCGCCAGTGCGTCGATCAGCGCATCTACATCCAGCAGCGATTCGACCTGTGCACGAGGGAGAACAAGCATCGGCAACCCCTTTCACATGACTCCAGCCCATGCCCCCTCCCGGCCTGCTGACGCAAGGGTACGCATTACACCGGGCCGAGCCGACGGTGCGAGCCCTGAAACCCCCTGGTCAGCCCACCATCCAACCCTGGCGCAGCGGCGTTTTGCCTGGCCAGGTGCGAAGCCCTGGCGTGCGCTGGTCGGACCATCACCGTCGTCAGCCACGCCGACACTCACAAGACGCGCATCTGTCTCACGAACAACATCAATGGACACCAGGTAAGTGTTCTATACGAAACGCCACTCAAAAGTGACCGTTACTTTTGTGGCGGCATAGGTTAAGCGTATTTCAGATAATCCCAGCCGATCGTACACACAGTGGGCGGATCACGTTATCATCACCATGTCGGCGGGGCTCCCCAATCGCGGCCGGCAGCCACCGCGGTCGTTCGAACGACCGTTGATGCGGACAGGAGATTAGATTGTGCTGAAGAAGGCTGGAATCGTGGTGGCCGCCACCGCGGCTGGTCTGCTCGCGGTGACTCCCATGGCGTTCGCCAGTGACCATGAGAGCGGCGCGAGCTGTCACCAGGACAACAGCGCGAAGGATGAGACCGACGGCGTGCACCGCCAGTTCGGGGTGCTCAACGTGCAGGACACCGCCGTCCAGATCCCGATCCAGGCCTGCAACAACAGCGTCCTGGAAGGCGTGTTGGGTATCCTGAGCAAGGATCAGGAAAACTCCGACGACCACGGCTGATCAACGCGGTTTGATCAGCAGAGCTCAGGTGCGGGTGGATCTCCAACCCGCTTTCACGGAGCACGCTCGTCGAGAGTCGACACAACAGAGATCAATGCGACGTCGTATTCCGATTGTGTAGCCGCGCGTTTCCTCTCAGGCACGGGCACGCACAGGCCATCGACTGGCCGGGGTGGCCTGCCCTGAGGGAATCGGAGTACGACATACACAAAAGGGGTGGGCCCCCGGTCTCCGGTGGCCCACCCCTTTTCGCTACGCACGCAACCGTGCGGTTTGACATTTGAGATTTGACGGGGTTCAGACTCTCGATTCATCGTCGGTTGGTATCAACCTGTGGCGCGGGAGAGGTAGCCGGTCGCGAGCTCGGCGATATCACGAGCAGCTTGGGCAGTGTCGCCGCTGGGGCGCACGATGTGGCTCAATGCGAGGCGGACGGTGGCCTCTGCGGCCAGTTTGGTGTCCCGTTGTGAGCGATCCGGCCAACGCGTGAGGGCTGTGTCGGCCATCCGCGTGGTGGCGTAGTCGATGACCTGGGTGCCTTCGCTGGTCAGCAGCGGTAGGAAGTCTTCGCGGGCGGCCCCGGTGAGCACGGTCGACAGCACCGGGTCGACCTCGGCGGCGCGGAGCGCGGACAACACGGCCGCTTCCCAACCGGTGGCCAGGTCGTCAGCGCTGGTCAGAGCGGCCTCGACGCCGTCCAGGAACCGTTCGGTGATGCGCAGGATGAGCGCTTCGGCCAGACCAGTCTTGTTGCCGAACTCGTAGTACAGGGTGCGTCGGCTGATGCCGACCTGGTCGGCGACGGTCTGCATCCGCAGCGAGGCCCAGCCGCCCGCGAACACCACGGCGGACGCGGCGTCGAGTACCT
Source organism: Pseudonocardia sp. (assembly GCA_036402515.1). GTDB lineage: Bacteria > Actinomycetota > Actinomycetes > Mycobacteriales > Pseudonocardiaceae > Pseudonocardia. The sequence continues at coordinate 6,449 of DASWST010000145.1, read as the reverse complement.
CGTCGCGCAGCTGGGAACGGACTCGTTCGGTGAAGGTCGCGGCCACGGCCCCAGTCTCGAACATTTCTGGCACAGCACGCAAGCGCTGCGCAAATGTCTGCGTGTGTCCTTAATTGCACGAAAAGTAGCGCTTGTGCAAAAGTCGCATGTAATGCCATAATTTGTGCAGTGAGGCGCTCGACGACGAGATGACGATCACTTGGGAGGACGCGGCGATGACCACCACCAGCGACCAGGACGCCGGCAGCTACCGGGCCAGCGGCTTCGAAGGCCAGGGCACCGGGTTGACCCAGCACTCCAGCGGCAACCCCGACCGCCCCTATGACGAGATCGACCTGTCGACCGAGGTGTTCTGGTCCGGGACGATGGACGAGCGCGAGGAGTCCTTCGCGGTACTGCGTCGGGCCCGGCCGATCACGTGGCAGCCGCCGTTCGAGGACCAGTTGATGCCGGTCGGGGACGACTACGGGTACTGGGCGATCACCACGCACCGGCACCTGGTCGAGGTAACCAAGCGCCCACAGGATTTCCTGTCCGGCCCGGGCATCGTGATGGACAACCTGCCGACCGAGTTCCTGGAGGCCGCGCAGTCGATCATCGCGATGGACCCGCCACGGCACACGAAGCTGCGCAGGCTGATGTCCGCCGCGTTCACCCCGAAGCAGATGCGCCGCATCGAGGACCAGATCAAGGCCAACGCCACGAAGGTGGTCGACAACCTCATCGAGAAGGCGACGGCGTCACCGGACGGCCAGGTCGACTTCGTCGCCGAGTGCGGCGCACTGCTGCCGATGCACAACTTCAACGACATGATGGGTGTGCCCGACGGTGTCCGTCAGAAGACCTCGCACGAGATGTCGGTGATGATGTCCTGGGGCGATGACGAGATCACCGGCTCGACCCGGGAGGAGAAGTTCACCGCGATCTTCAACGCGCTGACCTTTATGCACGAGCTGTCCAAGGAGATCGTCGACGAGCGACGGGCCAACCCCACCGGCGACCTGTTCACCGCACTGGCCCAGGCCGAAGTTGACGGCGAGAAGCTCACCGATCACGAGATCGGATCGTTCTTCGTGCTGTTGACCGTCGCCGGCAACGACACCACCCGCCAGTCCCTGGCCCACGGGCTACGTGCGCTGACCACCCACCCCGAGCAGCGTGCGTGGCTCACCGAGGACCTTGAGGGGCGCGTGCAGACCTCGGTCGAGGAGCTGGTCCGTTGGGCAACACCGATCATGACCTTCCGCCGCACCGCCGCCCGCGACTGCGAACTCGACGGCATACAGATCGCCGAGGGCGACAAGCTGGTGCTGTTCTACTCCTCTGCCAACCGTGACGAGACCGCGATCGAGCGCGCACACGAGCTGGACCTGTCCCGCCAGCCGAATCCGCACATCTCCTTCGGCGGCGGCGGAATCCACCACTGCCTGGGCAACCAGCTCGCCCGCTTCCAGATCCGCGCCCTGTTCATCGAACTGCTCACCCGCTGCCCCGACATCGTCGCCGGCGAACCCGAGCTGTCCCCGGGGAACTTCTTCCACGTCGTCAAGCGGATGCCCTGTAAACCCTTCGCCAACTAGCTCGAACACCACGTCGAGAGGAGAGGACCGATGGTCCGGATCGTGGTCGACCGTGACCGGTGCACCGGGCTGGGCATGTGCGAAGCCGAGGCCCCCGACCTGTTCGAGGTCCAGGACGACGGCTCACTGGTCATCCTCAACGACCAGCCGAGTCCCGAGCAGCGCGCCGAGGCTGAAGCCGCGTGCCAAGCATGCCCGACCGAGGCCCTGTCCCTGGTCGAGGACTGAGCGCGCGATGACCGGGGTGCCCGAAGCGGCGTTCGCACTGGTCAGAGGGTCAGTCCCGGTCTTCGGCACCGTGCCAGCCGTTGGCGGCGAGCTGATCGGCGATCAGCCAGGCGGTCATGAACAGCGGTCGCATGATCACCGAGGCGTCATCCTGGCCGGGCTCGAAGCCGGCCTCAGGGACCGCGCGCAGGTAGTGGTTGTAGAACGACGGGAGCGGCGTGCGCGCCGCCGATGACTCGACGAAGCCAGCGCGGTTGGCGCTCGCCTGCAGCGTGACATAGCTCGACATCGACCAGTGTTGGCGGTCAGGGATTCAGCACACCGCACCGTTGACGCGTCGAGCGCGGTGTGGCGATCTTCGTGTGCGGCAACGCACACCTTTGCGCCAGGGCGTGTACATCGAGTTCACGCCGCCGTAACCCCCAGGTGACAGTCGCCACCGTACAGTCCTGGCCATTCTTGACGAGGTTGATCCGTTCATCGGGACCGCCGCGACCCGCCTTCCCCCCGCGAGCGGTCTCGCCGCCACGTGGTGGTGGCCTAAACCGCAGGTCGGCAACACCCATCCGGGCGCCACCTCACCGCTCGGCATGGTGTCGGCCTGTGCCTACTCGGGGGCCTACCCGACCGGCTACGGGCGCTACAGCAAAAACATCCAGGGCGTGCCCGAGGAGATGTTCGAGACGCTCCAGACGTCGGGGTTCACGCACTTCCAGCAGTCCGGCACCGGCGCCATCCGCAAGTACTACAACTACGTGCGGGTCACTCCGATGGTGCAGCCGCTGGACGACCTCGGCGAGGCCTGGCCCTTGCACGACGAGACGGCGGCGGCCGGGTACTACGCCGCCACCCTGGCTACCGGCGTCCGTTGCGAGATCACCGTGGGCGAGAAGGTTGCCGTCCACCGGTACACGTTCCCGGAGAGCCGCAGCGCCCGGGTGGTGCTCGACCTGTCCTGCGGCGGGCTCGCCATCGAGCACGGCCGGACGGTCCCGCTGCGGGCCTACGTGGAGAGCATCGGGCACGGCCAGGCCCAGGGCACCGTGGTGCTGGAGGGCGTGCCGCTGTCGGTGCACCTCGAGGTGCACAGCCCGGGCTGGCGACAGATGCTCTGGCACGACCGCCGGCTGATCGAGGGCGGCACCCGGCTCGACTTCGACAGCATCCGGCAGACCACCCTGCGCCCCTTCGGTCTGCTGTTCATGGGCCCCGCGCGCGCCGGCCAGACCGTTGAGGTGCGGCTCGGCTTCTCCCTGCGGGGCTGCGATCAGGCACGGGAGAACCTGCGGCGCGAGTGCGAGTGCGGAGAGTCCGAGCCGGCCTTCGACATCATCCGGGCCCGCACCGGAGCCCGCTGGAACGACCACCTCGACCGGGTCCGGGTGGACGGCGGCACGCCCGCGCGCCGACAGGTCATGGCCACCGCGCTCTACCACTCGCTGATCAAGCCGTGCTTCGGTGACAACGAGAGCCCGTTCTGGCCGGCGTCCGGGCCGTTCGCGTTCGACGTCTGCACCATGTGGGACATCTACAAGACCCAGATCCCGCTGCTGATGGCGATCGCGCCGAACCGGGCCACCGACCTGCTGGAGTCGCTGATCCGGGTCTGCGAGGAAGAGGGCAACTTCCCGATCGGCTACCGAATGGCCCGCGGCGCGGACCGGTTCTTCCGGCAGGGCAGCGCGCTGGCCCACACCGCCCTGGCCGACGCGCACGCGCTCGGGTTCGACGGGCTGGACTGGAGCTGGGCGCTGGTGCACATGCAGGACGACCTGCGCCGCCTCTACGGCGAGGACTTCATTGAGCACGGCCTGGTGCACCCGATCACCCACACGCTCGACCTCGCCTACGCCCACCACTGCACGGCTCAGGTCGCCAGGGCGCTTGGTGACAAGCGCCTCGCCGACGAGCTAGAGGCGCGGAGCCGGCTGTGGGTGAACGCCTTCGATCCGTCCACCGGCTTGCTACGCGACTCAGAGTTCTACGAGGGCGGCAAGTGGAACTACTCGTTCCGGCTGCTGCACGACATGCGGGCGCGGATCGCCCTGGCTGGCGGGGACGACGCGTTCGTCGCCATCCTCGACAGCTTCTTCGGATTCGGCGCCGGCGCGGTGACGCAGCCCGGCCGGAGCCCCACCGCCGCCGAGATGGCCACCGGCTACATGCTCAACCGGTTCGAGGGGCTGAACAACGAACCGGACATGGAGGCGCCGTGGGCCTACCACTACGCCGGCCGCCCGGACCGGACGGCGGACGTCGTCCACGCGGCTCTGACGTGGCAGTTCGGCACCGGGCCGGGCGGCCTGCCGGGCAATGACGACTCGGGGGGGCTCAGCTCGTGGTACGTCTGGGCGTCGCTGGGGCTCTTCCCGATCGCCGGGCAGAGCCTGTTCCTGGTCAACGCGCCGGCCTTCGCCCGGGCCGCCCTGCGGGTCGAAGGGGGTGAGTTCGTGATCGAGACCAACGGGCACCGCGAGTCCCCCGTAGGCGCGGACGGCATCGAGGAGACACCACCCGCGCAGTACGTGCAGTCGGCGACGCTGAACGGAGTGCCGCTGGAGACGACGCACATCAGCGCGAAGGACGTGCATCGCGGCGGCGTCCTGCGGCTGGAGCTCGGCCCGGAGCCCTCGCCCTGGGGGCGCTCCGTCCGCCCGCCGTCGCTGTCCGACGCACGCACGGGAGGTGGGACGGCATGAGCTACCCAGAGCGCCGGCTCGTCATTGTCGTGCGGGCCGACCCGGTGATCTGCGGCCACTCCGGCGAGGCCCGCAACCTGGCCGAGGTGGCGCTGACCCGCGGCTTCGACGACGTCCGGCTGCTCACCTGGCCGATCGCCACGCTGGAGGCCGCTGGCCTGCCGCTGAAGCCGCTCGACCGCCTGCAGCCCTACAGTGACGGGATCACCGTGGAGCGTCCCGAGGCGGTCGGCGACTACCGGGTGCCGGACGGCCGTCACCTTGCCGGGCTCACCGGTCGGCTGGTCGAGCTGCTCGCCGAACCGGTCCCGACCACCTGCCTCTCCATGTACCTGGCGCCGCACGCGAACGTCGTCATGGACGCGGTGATCGCCGCGCGGGCGGCCGGTTTTGTCGCCGACGTGCACACGATCGCCAAGGCGGTGGGGTCGGACGTCACCAACGTCATCCGGTCCTGCCTGCGCGAGGGCCGGTTCGGTGCCGCCGCCGTCACGCTGACCACCTACCTCGCGCACGACGAGGTGGTGGCGGTCTCCGAGTACACCCGCGAGCAGATCGTCCTCGCCGCGGAGGCCGTCGACATGCACTCCGGCACCCGGTTCGCTCAGCAGTGCCGGGACCGGGTGGCCGTCAGCTACCCGCCGATCGACGCCTCCGCCTACGTCGATCTCGATCCGCTGGCGGTGGACGCGGCGCTGGCCCGGCGCGGCCTCGACCGGGACGGCTACGTGCTGTTCCTGTCCCGGGTGACCCGCGCCAAGGGCGTCCACGACCTGGTGCGGGCCTACGCCGCGTCGCGCTCGCGGGACCGGGTCAAGCTCGTCATCGCGGGCACCGGCCCGGCACTGGACGAGGTCCGTGAGCTGGCCGCGGACCTCGACGACACAGGCGATCGCGTGATCTTCCTCGACGACGTGGACGACGACGAGAAGCCGCTGCTGATGCGGGGATGCGCGACCTACGCCCTGCCCACCAAGGCGGAGCCGGACTTCGTGGAGACGTTCGGCATCGCCCTGACCGAGAAGATGCTGGCGGGCGGTGGCCCGGTAATCACCACGCTGACCGGCGGGACCGGCGAGGCCGTCGGCGACACGGCCGTCATCGTGGAGGCCGGCGACGTCCAGGCCCTGACCGCGGCCCTGGACCGGGTGATCCTGGAGATGCCGGAGCACGAGCGGCGCTCCCTCGAGCGGCGCGGCCGCGAGCACGCCCTGGCCTTCGACCGCGTCCGGATCTTCGACGACCTCTTCCGCACGGGCCTGCAGCCGCAGCGGCGGACCGCGACGGTCACCTGACGTCGGGCAGGGTTCACGACGAGTGGGGCCCGCGCGGCACGTTGAGATCTCGTGCCCGGGTGAATTGACGCCTCGCCGCATGGCTGTTCGGGTCCAGATGGTGCGCGGTCGCGTAGTGCACTACGCGTGACGGCGCGCGGGGGCGGGTCGAGACTTCGGGTGGGACCGACGTGGTGCACGGGCGGTGCCAACTCGCTCGGACCCATCAACTGAAAGAGCGGTGATGTTATGACGCAGGTACACGGCAGTCAGGCCGGCCCCGCGGACGCGGTCCGCGAGTACGACGAGGTGCGCCGGGTCGTGCAGCTCTTCCTCGACGGTGAGGCGAAGGGGGACGCCGCGAAGCTCGAGGAAGCCTCGCACCGGGACGCGCGGATGTTCGGGTCGGTCGGGGGCACCCGCTACGACATGCCCATCGCCGAGTTCATCGGGCTGGCGGTTAAGGAGCCGGGTGACACGGGCAACCATCGGGCCCGCATCCTCTCCGTGCAGCAGACCGGAGACGCGGCCGTGGCCGAGGTGGCTGAGGAGGGCTACTGGGGATCGCTCTCCTTCATCGACTACCTCCAGCTCGCGCGCATCGAGGGAACTTGGAAGGTGGTCAGCAAGCTGTTCGCCCACACGGGCGGGGACGCGCCTGCGTAGCC
>DASWST010000144.1:0-7995 GCA_036402515.1 Pseudonocardia sp. | reverse complement strand
GGCTTCGACATCGTCGCAACCACCGCCGAGGAGACCCGCAACCCGCAGCGTGATGTCCCTCGCGGGATCATCGGCTCGCTGGTGATCTGCACGGTGCTCTACGTCGCGGTATCCCTGGTCGTGGTGGGCATGCAGAACTACCGGGAGCTCAACACCAAGGCCCCGTTGGCGACCGCGTTCCAGTCGGTCGGGCAGCCGATCTTCGCCAACCTGATCACCCTTGGCGCGCTAGCCGGCCTCACCACGGTGATGATGATCCTGATGCTCGGCCAGAGCCGGGTCGCCTTCGCGATGAGCCGCGACGGCCTGCTCCCCCGGGCGCTGTCGAAGGTGCATCCCCGGTTCGGCACTCCCTATCGGATCACCATCATTGTGGGTGTGGTGGTGGCGGCGCTGGCCGGCTTCATTCCGCTGGAGGAACTCGCCGAACTGGTCAACATCGGCACGCTGTTCGCGTTCGTGCTGGTCTCGGCCGCGGTCATCGTGCTGCGGCGCACCCGGCCTGATCTGCCCCGCGCGTTCCGGACCCCGCTGGTGCCGTTCGTGCCGATCCTCGCGGTGCTGTCCTGCCTCACCCTGATGATGTTCCTCGCGGTGAACACCTGGCTGCGGTTCATCATCTGGATGGCGATCGGGCTCGTCGTCTACTTCACCTACGGCAGGCCGCACAGCCGGCTCGGCCAGGCCGATGGCGGGCTCACCCCGGCCCGCGGCGACGACGCGGCCACATCCGGGACAACGCGAACCGACTGACCTCGGTCCGAGTGGGGGCTTGGCCCCGCTCAGCCCCGGGTGGTGATCCGACGGCGGAGCCGGCCGAGCGGGCCGGGGTCAGCGGTGAGCCGCTGGGCAACGAGGTATCCGGAGACGCCGCCGAGGCCGGCGCCGGGGTGGGTAGAGGCGCCGATGTGCCACAGCCCGGGTACCGGCGTGCGGTGGTGCCCCGCGGCGGGCAGCGGCCGCCACAGGAAGCTCTGGTCCAGCTCCGCCGACCCGCCGTACGGGTCGCCGCCGACCGCGTTGGCGTTGCGGGCCTGCAGGTCCACCGGGGTGATCACGTCCACGCCGAGCACCAGCTCGGGCAACCCCGGGGCGTGCCTGGCCAACCGCTCCAGCACCCGGTCGGCGAACCCCTCGGCCAGGGCCGGCGACCAACCACCGGAGGTGTCCAGCTCGCCCGCCGCGTCCCCGACCGGCGCAAACGGCACCTCTTGCAGCTGCAGCCAGAGCGCCGCGGCTCCGCTGGGCACCCGGCTCGGGTCGAGCACGTGCTGCTGCCCCACCACCACGGTGGGCCGGCGTGGCAGCAGACCCGCCTCGGCCTCCGCGCAGGCGATCGCCGTGCTGGACGACCCGTCCGAGAGGTGGACCAGCGGTACCTCGCCCAGCTCAGTGGCCCGCCACGGCACCGGACCGGACAGCGCAACGTGGATCTGCGCGGCACCCCGGCCGTGCCGGAACTGCGCCGCCTCGATGCGCACCTGGGCGGGGACCGCCGAGGCGGGCAGCAGGTCGCGGTAGAGCGCGCCGGGGCTCACCGAGGCCAGCACCGCGCGGTCCGCGGAGAGTTCCCACCCGTCGCCGGACACCCCGGCGGCGCGCCCCTCGCGCAGCACAATGCGCTCGACCCGGCGCCCGGTGTGCACCTGGACCCCGAGCTCGTCGAGCACCCGGGCCCACGCCTCGACGAATCGGCCGGCGCCGCCGGCCACCACCGGCAACCCAGCGGCGTGCAGGGTGGCCGCGAAGATCGGCACCATCAGCCCACCGGACGCGGAGTCCGGCGCAAGGCCGGCGTGCAGCAGCCACGGCGCCCAGATCCGGTCGACCTCGGTGCCCCGGAACCGGCCACGCAGCCAGCCTCGGCCGCTGGTCGCGGTGTCCCGCAGGTAGGCGCGCAGCTCGGCCCGCCCACCGTTCGCCCCCAGCCGCCAGATCGGGGCCAGTACATCCCTGGAGTGCAGTTCGGCGCCGAGCAGTCCGCCGATCTGCGCCGCGTGCGCACCGAACCGGGCGATTGCGTCCCGATAGGCCTGCCGATCCGCCGGCTCGGCGAAACCCGCGACGGTGGTCTCGAGGTCCCGGTGGGCGAGCGCCACCTGCCCGTCGTCGGACGCCGTCGCGGTGAGCGGGCCCTCGGTGTTGCGGTACTCCAGGCCGTGGCGGTGCAGCGCCTCGCCGAACTCCGCGTAGACCGGCCCGGTCACGAACAGCGGGTGCCACGAGGAATACGTGTCATGCAGGTAACCCGGCACGGTCCGTTCGGCCGACTCGATGAAGCCGCCGATGGCCGGCGCGGACTCCACCAGCGCGACCGACCAGCCGCGCGCGGCGAGCACCGCGGCAGCGGCCATCCCGTTGATCCCGGCGCCCACCACAACCGCGTCGGTACTGCTCAACGGTGGGCCTCTCCCTGTCCTCGACATCCCGGTGTACCGGGGCACCCGCCGCGGGGCAACCCGGCCCGGCATCGGCGCGTGCCGAACCGCTCGGGCCAATCAAACCACCGTGAACCTAGCGAAATGGGTTGATCAATCGCGGAGCGGCTTTATCCGCCGCCGTCCAGGCGCGCTCCGTCGAGCGCGGCGTGGACCTGAGCTACCGCCTCGGCCATGGCCCGCTGATCGGCGTCGGTCCACGGCCGCTCGGTGAGGCTGTGCGCGGAGATCCAGCCGATCAGCTCCCCGGCTCGGACGACCGGGCCGAGCATCTGGGCGTTGACGCCGTAGACGCTGATCAGCGCCTCCGGCGGGCTCGGGTCGGCCCGGAAATGTGGTTGGACGAGCGTGCTTCGATGTAACTCGAGCCAGCGAACGGTGTTCAGATTGCGCTGGTCCAGTGACGCGTCACGGCGGATGGCGGGCACCCCGGGGCGGAGGCATTCGGCAGCGGCCAGATCGACCTGCAGCCCGCGCCCGGGAACGTCGATCCGCAGGGTGGTGCGGTCCGCGCCGGTGGCCTCGAGCAGCGCTCCGATGGCTCCCTGGAATCCGGTCCGCATCGTGCCTGACTCGAGCAGGGCGCCCCACCCGGGCAGCCAGACCCCGGACGCCTCGAGCGTCTTCCACAGGGTTGCCGAAACACTGTCGAAGATCGGCAGGCCCAGCTTCGCCTCCAGTGGCGCCACCTCGGCTGCGCCGTACACGTTCGTACAGACCACCGCGACGGCGTGCGGCTGCCCCTGGGCCGAGGCGGTGATCAACTCAGCCACGCCGGCCGAGGGCACGGCGGCGAAGTCGGTGTTCTCGGTGAGTCCGAGAAACTCCACCGCGGTGCACTCGATGCCCTCGCCAAAGTAGGTCGACGCGATCTGCTCGGCCACGTCCGAGGTGTACGGCAGGGCCAGGCCGAGCCGGGTCACGCCGAACGCCCGGCACGCGTCCAGCAATGCCAGCGTCGAGGTGGTTGCCGGCACGCCGGTGGACGCGGTGATTGCCGCGCACAGCTGGCGGTCGTAATCGGGACCGAGCCAGGAGCCGGCCGTCCCGTTCCACGCGATGACATCGACCTTGGCATCGGCGAGCAGCTGAGCAGCCTCCGTCATGGTCTGCACGCTGAACCGGCTCGTGGAGTCCGCGTCCAGCGCAATCCGGGTGACCGGCACCCGGGCACAGTGCACCGACACCGCATCGACGCCCTCGAGGATCCGGTAGGTCACCGGCTCCAGGCACGTGTTGGACGACGGGACGATCATCCCCACTCGGTACATGGCTGCCCTCCTACTAGACGGCGAGACGATGGCGATAGTTGAGGGTGAGGGAGCAGGCGGTGAACAGCACGCCGGAGCCGACGAAGAACAGCAGGCCGCCGGTGTAGGAGCCGGTGTGCCCCACGATGAACCCGACCACGATCGGGGTGACGATGCCGGCGATGTTGCCGAACAGGTTCATCGCCCCGCCCGCCACGCCGGCGTTGTCCCGACCGACCAGGATGGCCGGCACGCTCCAGTACAGCCCGGCCCACCGCAGGAAAAACAACACGCCGGCCAGCAGAGCCACCGTGGCCACCGCGTTCGGCACCACGACCACGCCGAACAGCCCGGCAACCACCGCGACACCGGCGACACCGAGCAGCGAGCGCATCACCAGGTTCGGATCGCCGCCCCGCGCCCGCCACCAATCGGCCAGCGCCCCGCCGGTCAGCTCCCCGACGAACCCGGCGCCAAAGATGGCAAACGTGGACCAACCGATCGCCGCGATAGCGAACCCCTTGGTCGCGGACAGATACAACGGGCCCCAGGTGAGCAAACCGTAGAACACCCCGTTGAACCCCATCCAACCCAGACACATGGCCCAGAACGAGCGGAATCGGAAGTACTGCAGCAGCCCGGGCCGCCCGGCGGGCGGCGCACCGGCATCCTCCTCCCGGTGCGACCGCTCGATGTAGTCCAGCTCGGCCGCGTTCACCGCCGGGTGCTCCGCGGGGGTGTTGCGGATGTATCGGACAGCGAGCAGGCCGGCGGCGATGGTCAGCAGCCCGACCGCCAGGAACGCGCCCCGCCAGCTGCCGAACCACAGGATCAGCCCGGAGACCACCACGCCGCCGATGGCCGCGCCCAGCGGAGCACCGCCATCCAGCATCACCGCGCCCCGGCCGCGCTCCCCTGCCGGCAACCACACCGCGTTGAGCTTGCCGCCCGCCGGATAGACCGGGGCCTCCGCGGCACCCAGCAGCAACCGCAACGCGACAAGCCCCGGGACGTTCGAAGCCAGCGCGATCAAACTCTGGGCGATCCCCCAGCCCACGCACGAGCCGCCGGCGATCCACCGCGGCTTGAACCGGTCGGCCAGCCAGCCTCCCGGAATCTGCATGATCGCATAGGTCCAGAAGAACGAGCTGAGAATAAATCCGGTGGTCTCCGGGGAAATGTGCATCTCCTTGGAGATCAGCGGCAGCGCCACGGAAAGGGAGCCACGATCGATATAGTTCAACGCCACAATACCGAGCAGAATTAAAAAGATCTTCCACCGGGTACGGCTGGGTTTGAGCATGCCAATATCAGGCGCCCGGGAATTGTCCCCCGCCTTCGCGGTCACATCCATCTACCAGTCCTTGAGCCTTGGTTAGTGAAGCCTGTCATGTTCGGGGCGCCCAACACTGTTGTTATCGCAAACATGCGCCCGTAGGATGCACAAGTCAAGAGGTTTGGTATACCGTAACTTTGGCTTAACAGCCTGGCCGGCAAGGCGGATCCGATGATCAACCCGAGCTCCAGCACCTGGACGCGGCTGCGCGACGAGGTCTGCGAGGAGCTACGCGACCGCATCATCGCCGGGCGTCTGCGGCCCGGTCACCGGCTGCTCGAGCGCGACCTCGCCGAGGAGTTCGAGACGTCCCGGGTGCCGGTTCGCGAGGCGATTCAGGTGCTCACCCTCGAGGGGTTCGTCGAAGCGCTGTCGCCTCGGCGCATTGTGGTGAAGCAGGTCTCCCGGCGCGATGTTGAGGAGTTGTTCAGCGTGCGGGAGGCCCTCGAGGTACAGGCGACCCGCGAGGCGACCCGGCGGGCGCGGCCACGGGACCTGCGCGAACTGGAGCGGCTGCTCGGGCAGGCCCAACGCGCGACCTTATCTGGAAAACCAGAAACAATCAGTCGCGCCAATGCCGCATTCCATCGACACATCGTGACACTGGCCGACAACCGCCTGCTCGCCTCTCTACTGCAACCACTGGAAGGCAGGCTGCGCTGGTTGTTTCAGCAGATAAACGACCCGGGCCAGCTCTTGGACGAACACCGCGAGCTCTACGAAGCTATCGCTTCTGGCGACCCGGAAGCGGCGGCGACGTTCGCACTGGGGCACGTTCGACGTTACCGGGAAATCGCGATGCGACTGCTCTACGGCGAATCGGCGGAATGACCGCGACGTGCGATTAACTGCGATGTGGGATTAGTCGGCCAGGTAGTCGAAGACGACCGAGGGGCGCCCCAGGGTGAGATCGGCGACGAAATGGCTGGCCGCGACCACCTCGAGCACCGGGAAGTCGGCCAACGGCGCGAGCGCGTGTTCGAACAGCTGCAGGCGGGCCGGCCCGGTCCAGGCCCCGTGCACGGTGACGTCGGTGATCTGGGCCCGCAACAGCTCGGCGATCCGGAGTGTGCGGTCGTAACCGGGAACCAGCTTGAGCATGAAGGTGGGCACGCCGATCTCGCCCAGCGCATCCTCGGTGCTCATCGCCTCGTGCTTGTAGCCCATGGTCGCGGTGGCCACTCGCAGCGTGCCGTAGTCCAGCGTGCCGACCAGCGCGTCGGAGTCCACCAACAGCTTCGGCGAGCCCAGCTTCTTCGGGAACGCGCTGATCTCCCGGCCGCTGGCGATCGCCGGATGGTTGTCCACGTACATCGCGTGGATGTACTCACCACGTTCGCCCTGGTACTCCACCACGACCGCCTGACCGCTCTCGTGGTACGAGCCCAGGCCAGTGGTATCGGGCATTTTCATCACCTCGAACCGCACCAGCGGCTCGGGCACCGTCAGCGGTTCGGGCACCAGCCGGCGCAGCGCCTCCGGGTCGGTCCGGTAGGTGATGTTGAGGTACTCACGGTTGGTGAACCGGAAGGGCGGGCGCGGAAACGCCGGCGCACCCAGTGGCGTGGTGAGCTGGCTACGCACAGCGGCTACATCCATGACCGGTAATTCTGCTGCCTCGAGGTTCACGCCACAGACCGGGCGTCCACGTCGAGGGGTCCAGTTGATAGCACTGAGTCACCTCTCATCACGGAGCGTACCGAACGATCACCAGTTGGGGTCTGGTCATCACACGCTCGAGTGGCGATCAAGCGTCACTTGATCACGCGCTGCTCGTTGCATCTGTGGGGACGGCCGACGGGCCGCGAGCGAGTCACGAGGGGTGAGTTGGTGTCTGAGGGGGCGCACGAGGAGCTCGGTGATACCGCCGAGCGGAAGCCCGCGAAGCGCGATGCACCGGTGAGCGCGCATTGGCACCATGCGTATCACGGCACCCCGCCACCGCCGCCACCCAGCGAGCCACGGTCGGCGGACGACGAGGTCATCCGTTCGGCAGCCCACCTCCGCGCGTTGGGCCCGACCAGCGCGTCGGCCGGTCGAGAGGCACGGCATCGCCCAGCCCGGAAGCCACGCGCGGAGCGGAAGGCACGTACGGAGCGGAAGGCACGCGCGGAGCGGAATCGGCCGCCGCGCGCTGTCGCGATGCTCGCCGGGCTGGTGGTGCTGCTCGGCGCGGCGGGTGTGCTGTGGGGGATGCTCGGTTTCCGGAGCGATGGCCCCACACCTTCGCCGGACGCCTCGGCCACGACCAGCACGCTGAACGCCGGACCGGGCGTACTCAACCCGCACCTGGCCGGCCCTCGCGGCCCGGTGCGCACGCCCGCCGGTCCGGACCTGCTTAATCCAGTTGCGCCCGAGGCAGCCGTTCCCGGTGCCCCCGCCGCACCGGGTCTGCTCAACACGGTCCCGCCCCAAGCGGCCGCGCCCGGCCCCGCGCAGGCCCCTCCCGGCGCGACCGCTCCCGGGCCCGCCACCACCCCCTCCAGCGCGACCGCTCCCGGCGGGGCGACCGCTCCCGGCCGGCCGGGAGACTCTGGCACGGCTGCCGACTCCGGCACGGCTGCCGGTAGGGCGGCCAACCCCGGCACCGCTCCCGGCAGGGCGGCCGACCCGGGCGGCGCTCCCGGTGCCGCCGCGGCGGGCCGCTCGCGGGTGGGCACAGCGGCAGACGATCCCTCACCGGGGGCGTCACCGGTCGGCGGGCGGACCCGATCCGCCGGCCACGACGGCGACGACGGCCGGGCGCGGCCCAACGGGGACTCGGACCACGACGCCGACCAGGCACGCGCGAACGACAACGCGGACCAGGATGACTCCGACGACCACGGGGGTTCGCACGACGGTCACCGGGCAGACCGGCCCGAGCCGACTGCGCCGTCCCCCGGCCTGTTCGGTCTGTTCGACTCGCTCGCCGACGCGCTGACAAGCATCGGCTGACCACATTCCGCTCAGAGGTCGTGAGTGGCGGTGG
>DASWST010000143.1:0-15666 GCA_036402515.1 Pseudonocardia sp. | reverse complement strand
CCCCCCCCCCCCCACACACGACTGTGGATAGCGCCATCGTGGATATCAATCGGTCCGCTCAATGGGCCAGAGCGGGTATCGCTCGGGTTACTCCTCCGGCCGCCCGCACCGGCATCGTGGCCGGCGGTCCGGCCAGACCTGGCCACCGGCCGGTGACTGGTGGGTGAGTAGGTAGCGCAGGGCCCGACGCAACCGGCCGGGCCGGCCGCGTGTGCCCGAGGCCGCCGGCCGGACCTCGACCTCGCGCAGCGCCAGCCCGGCGAGCAGGCACGGGACCGCCTGGACGCACGCCAGAGTCGCCCAGCCGAACAGCGCGGTACGCACATCCGGCACCGGGACCAACAGGGCAGCTGCCACCAGGGTGAGTGCCGCCCCGAAACAGGCCAGCGCCGGGCCCAGCCACAGCGGGTGCACCCCGTTGAAGCTCCGCAACAGCGGGGAGTACCACCGCCCGGCCCAGGTGCCGATGCCGAGAGCAAGCAGCGCGGCACCGCCGAGCAGCGCCAGTAGCGGCACAACCAGGTCGGGTAGCGCTGCGCTGTTGCCGGCGATAGCGCTATCGTAATCCCTCATGAACAACGATAGCAGCGTGGTGCGGCTGGTCAACCGATTACGCACCGAGGCGTCGTCCGGGCAGCCCGGCGACCAGCTGCCGTCCACCCGGTCGCTGGTGGCCGCCTACGGGGTCAGCCCGGTTACCGTGTCGCGGGCGCTGGCTCGGCTGGCGGCGGAGGGCATGGTGATCGCGGAGCCGGGCCGGGGGACCTTCGTCGCGCCCCGGCGCAGCGTTGCGGCCGTCCAGGACGTGGGCTGGCAGACCATCGCGCTGTGCGACGCCAGGGTCAACTCCACCGATCTGCACGCGCTGACCAGCCAATCCGACCCGGCGTCGCTGCAGCTGGTCGGCGGCTACCTAGCCGAGGACCTGCAGCCCACCAGGTTCCTGGCCGCCGCGGGCGCCCGCGCCGCCCGACGGCCCGGGGCGTGGAGCAAGCCCTCCCCACACGCCGGCCTTCCCGAGTTGCGGGCCAGCTTCGCCGCTCCGGTGGGTGCCGAGCCGGACGACGTGATCATCGTGCCCGGTGGACAGTCCGGTATCTCCACCGCGATGCGGGCGCTCACCTCTCCGGGGCAGACGGTGCTGGTCGAGTCGCCCACCTACATGCGGGCGATCGCGGCCGCCAGGGTGGCCGACCTGCGCCCGGTCGCGGTGCCCACCGATGCGGACGGCGTCCGCCCCGACCTGCTCGCCGAGGCATTCGCCCGCACCGGCGCCCGGATGGTGTACCTGCAGCCCACCTACGCCAACCCGACCGGCGCTGTGCTGTCCGCCCAGCGGCGCGGCGAGGTGCTCGACGCGGTCCGCGACGCCGGCGCATTCATCCTGGAGGACGACTGGGCCCGACAGCTCAGCCTCACCCGGACCGCGCCCCCGCCGTTGATCCGCGACGACACGGACGGGCACGTGGTCTACCTGACCTCGCTCAGCAAGCCCGCCGCCCCGAACCTGCGGGTCGCCGCGCTGGTCGCGAAGGGCCCCGCCGCCGTGCGACTGACCGCGACGCGCGCCGTGGAGGATCTGTTCGTGGCGCGCCCGCTGCAGGAGGTGGCCGTCGAGTTGATCGAGTCTCCGGCCTGGTCACGGCACCTGACCGGGATGCGCGCCGCGCTGCGCGCCCGCCGGGACGTGCTCGTCGCGGCGGTGCGCGAGCATCTGCCGGGCGTCACGCTGACCCGGGTCCCGGACGGCGGTTTCTACCTCTGGCTGCGACTGCCCCAGGGGTCGGATGACCTGGAGTTCGCGGCGCGCGCCCGCCGGCACGACGTCATTGTCGGCCCAGGGCGCCCGTGCTTCGTGTCCGAGCCGCCGGGCTGCTACCTGCGACTCACCTACTGCTCGGCCACTCCGGCCGAGCTGACCGAGGGGGTGCGCCGGCTCGCCGCCCTCTGCTGATCGGCCAGCGGAGCCGGGCCGCTGGTCGGCTCCGGCTATCTGGCGCCGGCGTTGTGCAGGTTGCGGTTGGCCGTGGGCAGTGGCGCCGGAGCGCCGATGATGGCGTTCAGGTCGATCAGTGCCGCAACCACGTTCTCCTGGGCATTCAGCAGCTGGTGGTGCAGCCGTGCCGGGTCCCGGTTGGGGATGGTGAGTTGATCGGTGATCCGTTGCAGGTTGCGCGCGATCTCGACCGCGCGGAGCTGGACTGGGGTCTCGATGGGGTCACCATTAGAGGTCACGTGGACTCATACTGCCGCACCGGCGCCGGTGCCCGCTGGTCCCCGGGCTACACAATCTGGCCGGTTCTCATGGAGGGATCCCACCTTGACGCCGGGTGGTCTGCAAAACCTCGCCGGAACGTCACGGGCCCTTAGTGTCGTGGAAACGACACTAGAATATCTCCGGCATTTCCTTCTTCGGAGGTAGGTGGTCGGTGGTCTACCGCAAGGTCGTAGCCGTGGTTGGGCCGGAGGTAGACGTCGCGCCGTCGGCCCGGTCGCTGACCGACCAGGTCTACGACCATCTGCTCGAGTTGATCCTCAACGCCGAGCTGCGCCCGGGCTCGATGGTGCTCGAACCGGCGCTGGCCAGCTACTTCGGCGTCTCCAAGACCCCGGTGCGGGAGGCACTGCGGATGCTCACCCACGACGGCTGGGTGGTCACCATCCCGCGCAAGGGCTACCTGATCAAGCCGCTGCAGCTGGCCGACGTCAGCGAGGTGTTCGGGCTGCGGATGATGATCGAGCCGGCGCTGTTCGCCGAGGCCGCCAGGCAGGCCAGCGCGGACAGCATCGCCACGCTGCGCGCCCAGGTGGAGCGCCAGGGCGACGAGTCCGGCTCGCTGTCGGAGTCGCTGCAAGCTGCCCGGGAGTTCCACCTGCTCGGCGCGGCGATCAGTCGCAACCGGCGCGCCGGGGAGGTGGTGAGCGGCCTACTGCACGAGATCCGCCGACTCCACCACCTGATGCCCGAGATCAGCGGACACATCTCGTCCGCTGAGGAGGTGAAAGCCCACGCCGAGATCCTGGCCGCGGTGGAGCGGCACGATCCGGATGCGGCGGCGGAGCGGATGCGCGAGCACCTCGCCGAGGTGTCCCAGGTGCTGGTGGCCCAGTTCGCCGGCATCAAGGTGGTGGGCTAGCCCTACCCGCCCCGCCGGCCGCGCCGGCTACCGTCCCCCGCCGTTGACGTGTCACCTGCTGCTGCGCCGCGCACTCTTGATATATCTCAGGCATTCGGTTTCGCTGTTCGCGGCCTCAGTGTGGTGGACCCGGGCCAGGGTGGACCTGGATGCGCGAGGCCGGAGGAGAGCGCTCCATGGCGACGCTGCAACCGGACCCCGACGTCGAACAGCGGGCGGTCAACAAATCGCTTCGCTACCTGGTGCCGCTCCTGATCGTCGGCTTTACCGTGATGAACCTCGATCGCACCAACATCGGCATCGCCGCGCTCACCATGAACAAGGAGCTGGGCATCAGCCCCCGGCAGTTCGGGTTGATCTCCGGGATCTTCTTCGCCGGCTACCTGCTCTTCGAGGTGCCCAGCAACCTGATCCTGCACCGGGTCGGCGCCCGGCTGTGGATCGCCCGGATCATGTTCACCTGGGGCCTGGTCACCGCGTTCGCCGCATTCGCGAACGGCGCGACAGCGATGTTCTGGTGCCGGGTGCTGCTCGGCATCTTCGAGGCCGGCTTCCTGCCTGGCATGCTGCTCTACCTGACCTTCTGGTTCACCAAGGAGCACCGCTCGCGGATGCTGGGCTGGTTCTTCCTCGGCGTCCCGCTGGGCACCGTGATCGGTGCGCCGCTCGGCGGGTTCCTGGTTGGCATCGAGCAGATGCTGGGGCTCAGCGGCTGGCGCTGGCTGTTCCTCATCGAGGGTGTGGCGACCCTGGTGCTGGCCGCCGTCTACGTCGTCTGGCTGCCGAACACCCCGGCTCAGGCCCGTTGGCTGACCGAACCGGAGAAGGCGGCGCTCACCGCTCGGTTGGACGCGGAGCGCAGCACGCTGGCCGAGCGCAGCCACGGCATCACCGCGCTGACCGTGTTCCGCCAACCCCGGGTGCTCGGACTGTCCGCGGTGCTGTTCGGCCTGGTCCTGGCGCTGTACGGGGTGGGGCTGTGGCTGCCGCAGCTGATCAGGACGAGCCTGCACATCGGCGGCGTCATGCCGGTGGCGCTGTTGACTGCCGTGCCGTACCTGCTGGCCGCCCCGGTGATGGTGTGGTGGGGCAGGCGAGCCGACCGGCGCGGCAGTCGAGGCCTGCACACCGCCATTCCGATGCTCATCGGGGGGCTGGCGCTGGCCGCGTCCGCGCTGCTCGTCGGGGTGCCGTGGATCGGCTATGTGGGCCTCTGCCTGAGCATCCTGGCCGTGCTGGCGTCGGCTCCGGCGTTCTTCTCGCTGCCGTCCACCTTCCTCACCGGGATAGCCGCGGCCACCGGCTACGCCTTCGTCAACTCCGTCGGCAACACCGCCGGTTTCGTCGGGCCGTACCTGGTCGGCTGGGTGACCGCCACGCTGGGTGAAGCCAGGTGGGCATTGGTGATCATCGGGCTGGCGCTGGCCGCCGGGGGCGTGCTCGGCGCCGCCATGCGACTGACCGAACCGCCCAACCGGGCCAGGTTGGCGGTGAGCACCCGGTACGAGCACGGCTAATTCTCACTTGCCGAGAGTTCGCTGGGCCGCATGCGTTGGGATCTATACGTTCCCTGAGCTATGGACAAGCGCGCGGACCTGGTCCTTTCCGGCCGGATCAGCATCGGTGGGCAGTGGCGCCACGGCGAGGTGGCGATCACCGGCGAACGCATCGACCACGTGGTCGCGGGACGCACCGAGATCCTGGCGAACCGCCGCATCGATGTCGGCGAGGCGCTGCTGCTACCCGGGATGATCGACGCGCACGTGCACTCCCGCAGCCACCTGGCCGAGGGCATCACCGCGGCCACCCGGGCGGCCGCCGCCGGGGGAGTGACCACCATCGTGGAGATGCCGTTCGACGGGGACGG
This sequence comes from Pseudonocardia sp., assembly GCA_036402515.1. GTDB lineage: Bacteria > Actinomycetota > Actinomycetes > Mycobacteriales > Pseudonocardiaceae > Pseudonocardia. The sequence continues at coordinate 10,662 of DASWST010000143.1, read as the reverse complement.
CCCGATCCACTCGGTGGAGCGGTTCGAGGCCAAGCGTGAGCTAGTGGCCGCCGAGGCGGTGGTGGACGTCGCGCTGCTCGGCACGGTGGCTCCGGGCGGCGGCTGGTCCCGGGCGGCGGACATCGCGGCGGCCGGCGCCTGCGGGTTCAAGATCTCGCTGTTCGACACCGACCGCCGCCGGTTTCCCCGGATCTCCGACGCCGAGCTGATCGACGCGCTCACCGCGATCGCGGACACCCGACGCACGGTGTGTGTGCACGCGGAGAACAACGAGATGGTCAAGGCGCTGATCGCCCGCTACCGCGACGAGGCGCCCCGGGACCCGCTGGCGCACTGCCGCAGCCGCCCGCCGGCGTCCGAGTCGATGGCGGTGCTGACCGCGCTGGAGGCGGCCAGCTACGCGGGCGCCCAGCTGCACCTGTGCCACCTGAGCCTGCCCCGCTCGGTGGACCTGGTCCGCTGGTACGCCCAGGATGGCCTGGACGTCACCCTGGAGACCTGCCCGCACTACCTGCTGCTCGACGAGGCGGACATGGTCGAGCTGGGCAGCCGGGTGAAGATCAATCCGCCACTGCGGGCCAAGACCGCGCGGGAGGGGCTCTGGGAGCGCCTGGCCGACGGCTCGGTGGACGTGGTCAGCTCCGACCACGCGCCATGGCCGGTGCAGCTGAAGTCGCACGAGACGATCTTCGACAACCACTCCGGGGCACCGGGCGTGGAGACCGGGCTGCCGCTGACCCTGGGCGCGGCCTGGGCGGACGGGGCAGAATCCGTGGCACAGGTGATCGACGCGATGTCCCGGCGGCCGGCCGAGCGCTTCGGGCTGGGGGAGCGCAAGGGGCAACTCGCGGCCGGGTTCGACGCGGACGTGGTGGTGTTCGACCCGGACCGGCGGTGGCGGGTGGCGGCGGCCGAGCTGCGCTCGAACGCCGGCTGGTCGCCGTACGAGGGCCACTCGGTAACCGGGAGGGTGACCACAACGCTGGTCCGGGGCCGGGTGGTCTACGACGGGACGGATGTAGTCGGCGAGCCGGGCGGCGGACGCTTCGTCTCCCCGACCCGGGGATGAACATGCTGCTGGAGGTGGCCGTGCCGGGCTCGGACGACGCAGGGTCTCGGTCGTCCGCGCTGCTGCGTGGCCTGGCAATCGTGGAGGTCCTGGTCGAGCGGGGCAGCCTGCGGGTGGAGGAGCTCGCCTCGGCGGTCGACATGCCGGTGAGCACCGTCTACCGCTACGTGCGCGCGCTGCGCGAACACGGCTACCTGGACGAGGTCGCCGGCGCCTACAGCGTGGGCCGGCGCCTCGCCGTGTCCGGGCGCAGCAGCGGTGCCCAGCACCTGGTCCGGGTGGCCGAGCCGTACCTGGTGCGGCTGCGCGAACGCACCGACGAGACCGCGATCCTGACCGTCCGGGTGCGCACCACCGCGCTCTGCCTGGACCGGGTCAGCCCCCGGCGGCGGCTGCCGCTGTCCTTCCAGCGCGGCGCCACCCGACCCTTGTACGGCGGCGCCGGGGCCACCGTGTTGCTGGCCTACGCGCCGGCGGCGGTACTGGCGGAGGTGCTTGCCTCGCCGATGCCGCCGACCACCGCGCGCACCCCCACCGCGGCCACCCTGCCCGCGGTGCTGGCCACCATCCGGGAGCGGGGCTACGCGGTGAGCACCTCGGAGGTGGACCCGCAGATGACCAGTGTGGCCGCACCGGTGTTCCGCGCCGGGGTGTGCGTGTGCGGGATCAGCATCGCCGGCACCGAGCGGTCGCTGCGCGGGCGGCGGCTGGCCGGCTGCGTCGAGGCGGTACGGCAGGAGGCCGGCGCGCTGAGCACCCGGCTGACCAGGGGCTCGGCAAAGGCCTCGTGGACACCGGAGGAGGAGGCGTGACACAGCGGCGGATCACCGCGGCCCGCGGCGGCCAGCCGCGCTGCCGGGGCTGGCGGCAGGAGGGCCTGCTGCGCATGTTGGAAAACGTGCTGGAGGTCGGCGAACGGCCGGAGGACCTGGTGGTCTACGCCGCGCTGGGCAAGGCGGCCAGGGACTGGGGTTCGTTCGACGCGATCGTCGCGGCACTCACCACGATGACCGAGGACCAGACGTTGGTGCTGCAGTCCGGCCGCCCGGTGGGGCTGTTCCGTACCGGCCCGGACGCGCCGCTGGTGGTCTCCGCGGTGAACAACATGGTGGGCAGCTGGCAGACCGCCGACCGGTTCTACCGGCTGATGGCCGACGGGATGACCATGTGGGGCGGGCTGACCGCCGGCGCGTGGCAGTACATCGGCCGCCAGGGCGTGCTGCAGGGCACCTACGAGCTGCTGCGGTGTGTGTCCGAGGAACACTTCGCCGGCGACTACCGGGGCCGCTGGTTGCTCACCTCCGGGCTGGGCGGGATGGGTTCCGCGCAGCCGCTGGCCGCCCGGCTGGCCGGGGTCACCAGCCTGACCGTGGAGGCGGACCCGGCCAAGGTGGCCAAGGCGCGCGCCGCCGGGCTGCTGCGCGCCGCGGTCACCACCCTCGACGACGCGCTCGCCGAGGTGGACCGGGCCAGGGAGGCGGGGGAGCCGGCGGCGGTAGCGCTGCACGGCAACGCCGCCGAGGTCTACCCGGAGCTGGTCGCTCGCGGCATCACCCCCGACGTGGTCACCGACCTGACCGCCGCGCACGACCTGCGCTACGGCTACGCCCCGCCGGGGCTGTCCATGGACGACTGGCGGGCGCTGCGGGGGAGCGAGCCGGAGCGGGTGGAGCAGCTGGCGCTGCGCGGGATCACCGGCGAGGTCCGCGCCATGCTGGCCTTCCAAGCCCGCGGCGCGGTGGTGTTCGAGAACGGCAACAACATCCGCACCCACGCCCGGGCCGGCGGCGTCGCCGAGGCGTTCGAGATCTCGGGCTTCATGGAGCGCTACCTGAGGCCGCTGTTCTGTCAGGGCATCGGGCCGTTTCGCTGGGTGGCGCTGAGCGGCGACCCCGCCGATATCGAGAAGATCGACGCGCTGGTGCCCACCCTGGTCCCGGAGCGACCCGAGGTGGCCCACTGGCTGGCCCTGGCCGGCGCGCACGTGCCCCCGCAGGGCCTGCCGGCGCGCAGCTGCTGGCTCGGCCACCGGGAGCGGGCCCGGGTGGCCGTCGCGGTGAACGAACTGGTCGCCGCCGGACAGCTGGCCGCCCCGGTGCTGTTCACCCGGGACCACCTGGACGCGGCCGGGATGACCCACCCCGGCATCGGCACCGAGCAGATGCGCGACGGCAGCGACGGGATCAGCGACTGGCCGATCCTGGACGCGCTGCTGCTCTGCTCGGCCGGCGCCGACCTGGTCGCGGTGCACGCCGGCGGCGGTGGCTACACCGGGCACATGCAGAGCGCCGGGGTGTCCATTGTGGCCAACGGCACGCCATCTGCCCAGGTCAGACTGGCACGAGGGTTGAACGCGGACACCGGCCTTGGCGTCATGCGCTACGCCGCCGCCGGCTACGAGACCGCCACGAAGATCGCCGCTGGCGAGGACTGGATCGACCCGAGGATGTGGAGCCGGACATGCGAGAGCTGACCCAGCAGGACGCCGTCGATGCCGCCGTGGGGGGCGGGTTCTTCGCTGCCGGCGGCGGAGGTTGGGCACACCACGGCGAGCTGATGGGATCCCTGGCCACCTCCGTCGGCACCCCCGTGCTGGCGAGCGTGGACGAACTGCCGGCCGACTCCTGGGTGGCCACGGTGACCGCCATCGGCGCCCCGGCCTCGCCGCACTGGGAGATCCGCCCGCTGGACTACGTGGCCGCGTTGCGCCGGCTCACCGAGGCCACCGAGCGGCCCATCGCCGCCGTGATGACCGCGCAGAACGGCTACTCCACCAGCCTCAACGGGTGGATCCAGTCAGCCATCACCGGCGTCAAGGTCCTGGACGCGGCCGGCGACGTGCGCGCCCACCCCACCGGCAAACTAGGCTCACTGGGGCTGACCACCCGGCCCGGCTACGAAACCGTCCAGGTGGTCGCCGGAGGCAACCGCGAGCGGCACGGATACTTCGAGGCGGTGCTCCGGGGCAGCGTCACCACCTGCGACGACGTGCTGCGCGACATCAGCGTGCGGACCGGCGGCTTCATCGCAGCGGCGCGCAACCCGGTGGAGCTGGGCTGGGTGCGGGACAACGCCGCGCTGGGCTCCATCTCGCTGGCCATCGAGCTGGGCCGGGACATCCGGGCCAGCCAGCCGGACGGGCCCAGGGCGGTGATCGAGGCGGTGTGCGGCCGGGTCGGCGGGAAGATCGTCGCGGAGGGGCCCGCCCGGTTCGCCGTGCCGCTGCGCACCGAGGGCGGCTTCGACCACGGCACCCTCGGCGTGGCCGACGTGACCGTGCCGTTCCTGAACGAGTTCATGGCGGTGGACTCCGACGGCCAGCGGCTGTCCAGCTACCCGGACACCATCGCCCTGCTCAGCCTGGACACCGGGTTGCCCATGGCGGTGAAGGACCTGGCCGACGGCATGCCGGTCGCCGTGGTGGTGGCCACCGCCGACGGGCTGCCGACGGCCAGCAGCGCGCGGGACGAGCTGGCGCTGCGCGAGGTGGAGCAGATCATGGGCATCGAGCTGGTCCGCTACCTCGGTAAGGCCGTGGCGTGACCTCCGAGACCGCGCCGGTACTTTCGGGGGCCCAACACAACGGCTCGGGACACACCGCCGCGCACACCGTGGTGCTCACCGGCAACGACCTCACCGTGGACCAGGTGGTGGCGGTGGCCCGACACCGCGCCCCGGTCGCGGTGTCCGCCGCCGCACTGCGCCAGGTGGTGCGGGCCAGGGAGGTCGTGGAGCGGGTGCTGGCTCGCGACGAGCCGGTCTACGGGCTGAACACCGGGCTGGGTTCGTTCGCGCAGTACCGCATTTCGCAGGACCAGATGCGCCGGTTCTCCTTCTCCGTGGTGGCCGACCAGACACTCAGCTACGGGCGGCTGCTGTCCACCGAGGTGGTCAGGGCGATGATGCTGACCAGGGCGAACGGGATGGCCAAGGCCGGCGTCGGGGTGCGCCGTGAGCTGGTGCTGCTGCTGGTGGAGGCGCTCAACCGCGGGGTCCACCCGCTGGTGCGGGAGCTGGGCTCGGTGGGGGAGAGCGATCTGGCCGAGATGGCCGAGATCGGCAAGGTACTGATCGGGGTGGGCCGCGCGGAATGGCAGGGTACGGTGCTGCCCGGTGCCGAGGCGCTGGCCAAGGCCGGGCTGGCGCCGATCGAGCTGGCCCCCAAGGAAGCGCTCGCGCTGATCAGCGCGAACGGGCTCACCCTCGGCCGGGGCGCGCTGGTGCTCAACGACGCCGCCGACCTGGCCGACTCACTGCAGATCGCCGCGGCGCTGTCCCTGGAGGGTTTCGCCGGCAACTTGTCGGTGATCCATCCCGGGTCGGCCCGGCTGTCCCCGCAGATCGGGCCGAACACCGCCGCCGCCCGGCTGCGCCAGCTGCTGGACGGCTCCTACCTGTGGCACCCGAACGCCGCCCGCAACCTGCAGGACCCGCTGTCCTTCCGCTGCGCCCCGCGCATCCATGGCGCCTTCTACGACGCGCTGGCCTACGTGCGCGGGGAACTGGAGAGCGAGCTCAACGCGGCCAACGACAATCCGGCGGTGTTGATCGAGGAGGAGGCCATCGTCTCCGGCGGGAACTTCGACATGTCCGCGCTGGCGATGGCCTTCGACCTGGTCCGGCTGGCCATCGCCAACTCGGTGAAGGTGGCCAACGAGCGGGTACAGAAGTTGCTCTGGCGGGAGTTCAGCGGTCTGCCCAGTGCGCTGGCCACCGAGGAGGGGGTGACCAACGGGCTCAAGCAGATCGGCCGGACCTGCGCCTCGATCGCCGCCGAGGCCCGGTCGCTGGCCAACCCGGTGTCGCTGGACTACGTGGGGCAGCTGGCCGAGGGCGTGGAGGACTACGCCAGCATGGCGCCCAGCGCGGTCCGCAAGACCAGCGAGCTCGTTGCGCTGACCCACGCCATGGTGATGTACGAGCTGATCGTCGCCGGGCAGGCCATCGAGGTCGGCCAGCGCGACCCGCTCGGCCAGGGCACCGAGGCGGCACTGCGGGTGCTGCGCCGGCACGTTCCGGTGCTCATCGATGAGACCCGGTGGGCTCCTGACCTGGAGGGATTCATGGAGCTCATCGCCAACGGCCGGCTCAGCGAGCTGGTCGCCCAGCGGGCCGGCGAGCGCCAGCCGCTGTCCGAGGCGCGTCCGCCCGGTGTGCTGGCCGACGCCGAGGTCCGCGAGATCGAACGATCCGAAGATCCCACCGAGGCCGCCGGCGGCGCCGTGAGTGATCATTGACCGGGCCGTTCCCCGCACAGGAAGCCAGCCGCGATGACCGACACCGCACCCGCCGAACTCTCCGCCGCCGAGGAACAGGGCAGCTCCCGCCGACCGATGATCGTGGCGGCCGCCGGAACCTCAGCGCGTCCTCGATCGGCATCGCCGCCGGCATCGTGGTCGGTGGCGTGCTGGCCGCGGCGATGATCCCGCTGCGCAACATGATGGAGGAGACCGTGATGTTCCGCCGCTGCCAGAACAGCGGAGCGATCGTGAAGTCCCCGGTCAAGGAGGTGCTGCGCCGCCAGCCCAAGGCGGTGCTGCTGGCCTTCCTGATCTCCACCGTCGGCTCGGTGTCCTACTTTCTGAACATCATCAGCTACGTGCCGACGTTGCCCATGCTGTTCCTGATGCGCGAGACGGCCGGCCGCCCGCTGCCGGACCGGGTCTGACATGGCCGCCCCCGACCTCGGCGCGCTGGTGCCGGACACCGAGCGGCTCGCCGCCGACCTGGCCGCGCTGGCCGCCTACCGGAACCCGGACGCGCCGGGGTGGACCCGCGAGGTGTTCACCGACCCGTACCGGAGTGAGCGGGACTGGGTGCGTGACCGGATGCGTGACGCCGGCCTGGAGGTGCGGGTGGACGCGGCGGGCAACGTCATCGGCCGACTGGCCGGCACCTCGCCGTCGGCGCCCCCGCTGGTCACCGGCTCGCACACAGACACGGTGCATGGCGGGGGGCGGTTCGACGGGGTGGTCGGTGTGCTCGGCGGCATCGAGGTGGCCCGCCGGCTACGGGAGACCGGCACCCGGCTCACCCGCGACCTGTATGTGATCGACTTCCTGGGCGAGGAGGCGAACACCTTCGGCATCAGCTGCCTGGGCAGTCGGGCCATCGCCGGCGCGCTCACCGGCGCGCACCTGGATCGGCGCGACGCCGGCGGCCGGCGGCTGGGCGACGTCATGGCCGGCTTCGGCGCTGACCCGGACGGCGCGCTGCGGCAGGCCTGGCCGGCCGGCGGTGTGCATGCCTACCTCGAGCTGCACATCGAGCAGGGCCCGGTGCTGGAGCGCCAGGGCGTGTCGCTGGGCGTGGTCACCGCGATCGCCGGCATCGAGCGGCTGCTGGTCACCTTCGACGGGCGCGCCGACCACGCCGGCACCACCCCGATGACCGAGCGGCGGGACGCGCTGGCCGCGGCCGCCCAGGCGGTGCTCACCATCGAGCGCACCGCCTGCGCGGCCCCGGTGCACGCGGTGTCCACCACCGGGCGGATCGAGTCGCTGCCCGGCGCATTCAACGTGGTCCCCGAGCGGGCCCGGCTCTGGGCCGAGCTGCGCAGCGTGGACGCCGGCTGGCTCAGCGGGGTGAAGGGCGCGCTGGCCTCGCAAATCGCCACCGAGGCGGCCGCGCGGGGCGTCGAGGCGGCCACCGAGTGGCTCACCGACCAGGACCCGGTGCCCACCACCCCGTCGGTCCAGGATCAGATCGCGCACACCGCCGACGAGCTGGGTATCCGGTGGACCCCGATCCCCAGCGGAGCCGGCCACGACGCCGCGCACATGACCCCGCTCGGCCCGCTCGGCATGATCTTCATCCCGTCCCGAGGCGGGCGCAGCCACGTCCCCGAGGAGTGGACCGACCTAGCCCAAATCGCCATAGGCGTCCACGCCCTAGCCGCCACCCTGGCCAACCTAGACACCGCCCCCGGCTAGGCGCCCCGTGACCGGCGCCGGCCCGGGCGCCACAGGGGGACGAGGCCCGTAGCCGGGGTGCGCTGTTACCGAACTGCACAGCAGGCAGGTTCTGGGCGCCGCCGGCAGGCGTGTGGTGAAGCTCGGTAACAAGCGGCACGCCCGCGCTCTGGGCTCGGCTGAACGGCTAGCTCTGCGTGGCGGCTTTGCGGCGGGCTCGGAGGGCGCGGACGCGGCCGCGGCTGGCGCAGGCGGGGGACGGGCACCAGCGACGGCGGCCGGTCGGGTCCAGGAACACCCAGCGGCAGTCCTGTTCGGCGCAGCTGACCAGCTGATCGCGCTCCGCGCCGGTGAGCTGCTCCAAGGCCTGGCGGGCGATGCGGGCGAGCGCCTCGTCGGTAGTGACCGGGGACTCGCGGCGCAGTTGACCGTCGACCAGCCGCAGCCGCGAAGCCCCGGAGGCCCACCGCTGCGCATCGGCCACCGCGTCGGCGGGCGCCGGGGTGCCGGAGACGGTGGCCAGCGCCAGGCTCCGCAGGGTCTCCCGCAGTTCCCTGGCACTGGCCAGGTCCGCTGCCGACGGCGGCTGAGACGGGGTCAAATGGCAGCGGGCCAGCCACTCCGCCAGCCTTGCGGGCGAGGTCAACCATTCGATCGGCCGCGCGCCGAAGCTCCGACCCCGGGTGGCCAGCAGGTCCAGCCAGGTGGCGCCGCCGTCGAAGCGGAACTCCGGCCCAGTGCTCACCGGAAAATGGTAACGCCTCAGCCGTTACATCTATAGGTTGGCGGATGTCAGTGCACAGCGACGGAGCGGAGTGGGACGCGATGGACGCCAAGGACTCAGGGCTGCGGCCGGCCACACTGGACCGGGAGGCGGGCTACCAGCTGCTCGACCAGCTGCAGGACGAGCAGACCCGGCAAGGCTGGTCGGGGATGCTGGAGCGGGAGGTGCCCGGCTTCGCCGACTGGGTGATCACCGCGCTGTTCGGCGGCATCTACCAACGGGATGGGCTGAGCCTGCGCGATCGCCAGCTGATCAATCTGGCCACGCTGGCCACCCTTGGCGGAGTCGACCCTCAGCTGACCGGGCACGTGAAGACCAGCGTCCGGATCGGGATGAGCCGCGAAGAGATCCTCGAGGTGTTTGTGCACCTGGCGCCCTACATCGGCATGCCCAAAACACTGGCCGGGTTGCGGGTGGCCACCGCCGCGCTGGGCGAGGAAGCCTCACGTTGAGCCCCGACGTCGTCCGGACGGTCCTGGGCGACCTGCCGGCCGACCAGTTGGGCGTCTGCGACGCGCACGACCACCTGTTCTTCACCAGCCAACTGCTGGCCGGTCAGGAACTGGACGACCCGGACGCCGCCACCGCTGAGCTGGCCGCGTTCGGCGCGGTGGGTGGCCGGGCGGTGGTGCAGTGGACGCCGTACGGGCTGGGCCGCCGGGTGCGCGCCGGGCTGATCAAGGTGGCGGGGGAGTTCCACGCGCTGTCCGAGCACGTCCGCCGGGTGATGACCGCCGCCGCCGAGGCACACCACGCCACCGGAGCGCCGATCGGAGTGCACCTGGAGCATGGCACCGCCGGCCTGGAAGTAATCGAACTGATCGGCGGGGACACCACCACGTCGGCCGCCCGAGGGTCCACCGGCGGGGGTCCGGGAATTCCATACCTGCTGCGCCGGCTGCGCCCGAGGTTGGTGCACGAGCTGGGGTCGGCCGCCACCGAGGAAATATTCCTGGCGAACCCGGCCCGTGCGTTCGGGGTGGCCTGGAGCTAGCGCGGGCCGGGTCCGGGCTCAGCTGTTGGGATCGATGCCCCGCTTGCGCAGCGAGTCGCTGGTGTACACATTGCACCCGGATTGCCCGGTGTCCCGCTGGCAGCGCTGGAACATCTGCTTTTCGTTGTTGCTCATCGCGCGCAGCCCGCCATTGCCGTTGCGGTTTCCGTTGCGATCGCCATTGCTATTGGCTCGATTGTTATTCGCTCGATTGTTATTGGCTCCGTTGTTATTGGCTCCGTTGTTATTGGCGTTGCCAAATTGATGGCCATTGCCGTTGTGTCGGTTTGCGCTGCCGCCCCCGCCCGACCCTTCGGTCACCGTCGTGGTATCCGGCGCCTGGTTGACCGGCGGGGGCGCTTGGGCCACCGTCGTCGGCACCACGACCGTGGTCGTCGTCGAGCCGGAGCCGGTGCCTGAGTCCGCCGACGTTGAGCTCGAGTCAGTCGGTGACGCCGACTCCGAGGCCGGGGTCGCCGTCGAGCCGCCGTTATTGCAACCGGCTAGCAGCACGATCAGCCCACCGGCCACCAGCAGCGAGCCCTTGTGAAGTCTCATGCATCCCTCAACGCGTACGCCGAAAAATGGACGCGATATTCACACGAAGGCCACCGTCGAATACTGATAAGTGGCTGATCCTGAGATTTTGCGTTTGGGAGCGTTGTTTGCTTCGAATTGTTCGCCGGCGTCGGATCGCATTATCACTCGAGATTGGGCGCCACCCATCCGGCCGCGCCCGCCACCTCTCAGCGGAGGTGGCTACCTCGCGAGCGTTTCACACCGGCGGTTGGACGAAAACGTGCGACGCTAACGGTGGCAGGCAGGGTTCGACCGGCGCGCCGGCCGAGGACACGGACGGGGACTGGTATGCGGGTCTGGGGTGCCATCGTGGTGGGAATCATCT
>DASWST010000142.1:0-6305 GCA_036402515.1 Pseudonocardia sp. | reverse complement strand
CCAGCAACGCATTCCTCTGATCGAGTACCGAATCCGCGGCGCGCCGAACGCGGGTCGGTCTGATCGTTAGCCTGCCGTTCACGTGATACCGCAATCGAGCGTGGGCGGGTGGCATGTCGATGTTCCGGTGGTCTGTGTTGGCAGTGCTTGCGGCGTTGGCGGTTGGTTGCGCCGCCGCTCCGCCGTCAGTGCCAGGTCCAGCCACGACACCCGCACCCGGGCAACCGCTGGTGCACCCGTTGCCGGATCCGACGCCGTCCGGCTGGGGTTTGACGATCACCGAGTTCGCCACCCTGCCCGAGTCGAAGCCCAATCCCGCGGTCGAGACAGGGGACAACCTCGACCGGCGGAACCGGATCAACTTCCTCGGCGAGGTCCCGGACGGCTCCGGCCGACTGTTCGTACCCGACCTCAACGGCAAGCTGTACGTGCTGCGGGACGGCAAACCCCAGGTCTACCTGGACGTGGGCGCGAGGTTCATGCCCCAGTTCTGGAACCACGAAGGCATCGGCACGGGTTTCGGCTTCGTGGCGTTCCACCCGGAGTTCGCCAGGAACGGAAAGTTCTACACGGTCCACACCGAGGGACGGGATGCGCTGAAGACCGCCAAGCCCGACCTGCCGGCCCCACCCGAAGCCGAAAGCCACGGCGTGATCACCGAGTGGACCGCGACGAACCCGGCCTCGGACACCTTCTCCGGAACCAGCCGGCAGGTCCTGCGGCTCGGCTTCCTATGGGACATCCACGGCGTCCAGCAGATCGGCTTCAACCCCACCGCGCACCCGGGCAGCGGGGACTACGGGCTGCTCTACCTCGCGGTCGGCGATGGCGGCGCGGCCGGCGACGCGACGGAGAGCATGAAAACGTTGGACCCGCAGGACCTGCACCTGCCCCAGGGCAAGATCCTGCGCATCGACCCACTGGGCAAGAACGGCGCCGGCGGCGGGTACGGGATTCCGCCGAGCAACCCGTACGTCGGCAAGCCCGGCGCGCTCGCCGAGATCTACGCCTCCGGGCTGCGCGGCCCGTACCGCTTCAGCTGGGATCCCGGCGAGGAGCACCGGATGTTCCTGGGCAACATCGGCAACGAAGAGGTCGAGTCGATCTACGAGGTGCGGCCCGGGGACAACTTCGGCTGGAGCGGGCGGGAAGGCCCGTTCGTGGTGCGGCTCGGCGAGGGACCGGACTCGTGCGACGTGTACGCGCTGCCCGAGGACGACCACAAGAACGGATTCACCTACCCGGTGGCGGCCTACGGCCACAATCTGCGCCCGCCCGGCTGGCCCAAGTGCGAGGACAGCGGCTACGCGGTGATCGCCGGGTCGGTGTACCGCGGCAACGACCTGCCGGACCTGCGCGGCAAGTTCGTGTTCGGCGACGGCGTCACCGGACGGATCTTCTCCGCGAACGTCGCCGAGATGCGCCGGGAGGCCGGCAAGCTCGCCCCGATCCAGGAGCTGGCCCTGTTCGACCAGGCCGGCCGACAGGTCACGCTGGAGAAACTGGCCGGCAATCCGGACGTCGAGCTGGCCGGACACCTCAAGGTTGATCTCCGGTTCGGTACCGACGCGCGCGGCGAGCTGTACCTGCTGTCCAAGGCGAACGGGAAGATCTGGAAGGTCACCAGCATGCGGAAGGTGTGACCCTGAGGCTGGCAGCGTGTGGTCCGCCACAGGCGGCCTGTCATGGCCGCGCGGCTGGGCGAGGATCAGACGATGAGCGGACCGGACAGGTTGATCCGAGGTGGCTTGGTCGCGGACGGCAACGGCGCTGAGCCGGTGCCCGCCGAGATCCTGGTGCGAGGCGGGCGAATCACCGCCGTCGAGCCGAGCGGCGTGATTCCCCCGGCGGACCGGGAGGTCGTGGACGCGGACGGACTCGTCGTCGCCCCCGGGTTCATCGACGTCCATTCCCACGCCGACAACGCTCCGCTGCTGGTCGAGAACGACACTTCGAAGATCCTGCAGGGGATCACCACCGAGGTGGTCGGCAACTGTGGCTTCTCGCTGGCCCCCACCGGCGCCGAGTCGATCGCGTCGCTCACCTCGTTCGCCAGGCGGATCTTCCCGCCGATCGACTTCACCTGGTCCCGCTGGACGGAGTTCCTCCAGCGCACCGACGCGCGCGGCTACGTCACCAACTACGCCCCGCTGGTCGGGCACGGCACGTTGCGCATCGCGGTGCTCGGCATGATCGACGCTCGGCCGGACGCCGATGAGTTGGCGGCGATGGGCCGGCTGCTGGACGAGGCGCTCGAGGGTGGGGCGTTCGGCATGTCCAGCGGGTTGGTGTACCCACCCGCCGTCTACAGCGACACCGCCGAGATCGTCGAACTGGCTCGCCACCTCGGCCCGTCCGGCCTGTACGCCACCCACATGCGGGGTGAGGGCGACTCGCTGCTCTCCTCGATCGCCGAGACCGTACAAATCGGCACCGAAGGCGGATGCCGAGTCCACATCTCGCACCTGAAATGGACCGGGAAGAACAACTGGGGGCAGATGCCCACCGCGCTCTCGGTCATTCACCGGGCCGCCGAGGCGGGGCTGTCCATCACCAAGGACGTCTATCCTTACCCAGCCTCGTCCACCATGTTGACCGCGCTGCTGCCACCTCCGTTCCTGGCCGACGGTGACGAGGGTGTGCTGGCCAGACTGGAATCCGAGGCGCAGCTGCGCGAACTGGCCACCGTCATGCGGACCGGACTGTCCGGCTGGGACAGCCACCTGCACGCGGCCGGCTGGGACGGCGTGCTGGTGTCCACCACGGCGAGCCACCGCTACGAGGGCAACACGATCACCGAGCTGTCCCGCGCCTTGGACCTACCGCCGCTGGACGTGCTGGTGCGGATCCTGCGCGAGGAGCGGCTGCGGGCCAGCATGGTGGTGTTCGCGATGCACGAGGACGACGTGCGCGCCGCGCTGGCCGATACGGACACCATGATCGGCACCGACGGACTCCCGCCGGGCTCGGGTGGAAAGCCGCACCCGAGGGTGTTCGGCACGTTCCCCAGGGTGCTCGGCGAGTACGTGCGCAAGCACGGCGTCCTGACCCTCGGCGAGGCCATCCGGCGGATGACCTCGCTGCCGGCCAGGGTGTTCGGGATTCCGGAGCGCGGCCAGGTACGGCCGGGCTACGTCGCTGACCTGGTGGCGTTCGACCCGAGGACGGTCGACCACCTGTGCGACTACCGCGATCCGGTACACCCGCCGACGGGCATCGCCTGGGTCATGCAAGCCGGCCAGCTGGTCGTGGACAGGACCGCCTACCTCGGCCTCCGCCACGGCGAACGGCTCACGCCCGCGCACTGATCCTCGAGCGGTCACGGCGGTCAGTCGTTGACCGTGACCGACTCGACGCGCTGGACGAGGGTGGCGATCCGGGAGGTGATCTCGGACCACAGGGCACGGGGCAGGTCGTGCCCCAAGCCATCGATGATCACGAGCTCAGCGCCCGGAATGGCCGCCGCGGTGGCCCGCGCACCGCTCACGTCGCACATCGGGTCGTCAGCGCCGTGAATCACCAGGGCCGGTACGTCCAGTCCCCTCAGCAGCGCCGTCCGGTCTCCCGAAGCAACGGACGCGACGGCCGTTCGGGCGATTGCGGCCGGGTCGTAGCCCCGGTCGTAGCCGAGCCCGGCACGGTCACGCGCCGCGGCTTCGTCGAACTCGAAGCCGGGTGACCCGACCACCCGGGCGGCCCTGACCCGCTGGTCGATCACCTGCTGGCGGCCCTCGGCGGGCGGCCCGGCAAACAGTGCGGACAGCGTCTCGGGGGTCGCCTGCCCCACAGACATGTCACCCGTGGTGGACAGCATCGACGTCAGTGAGCGGATCCGGCCGGGACGCTCGATCGCGATCGTCTGGGCAATGGCGCCGCCCATCGAGAGGCCGACGATGTGCGCGCTGTCCAGCCCGAGCGCGTCGAGCAGGCCGACGGCGTCGGCCGCCATGTCGGACAGGTTGTAGGACGCCGAGGACAGGTCCCCGGCCAGCACCGCCGGCAGGTCGGGCGGGGGTGCGTCGGGGAAGTGCGACGAACGCCCGACGTCACGATTGTCGAACCGGATCACCTGCATGCCGCGCGCGACGAGCTCGGCGCAGAAGTCTTCGTGCCAGTTGATCATCTGTGCGGCGAGGCCCTGGACCAGCAGCACGGGCGGTGCTTGGGGGTCGCCGAAACGCTCGTAGGCCACCTCAATACCCGACGGACCGACATTCAGGGCTTTCATCTCGCCCATTGCCACACCATCTCCTTGACAGGGGGAATGCGCGGAAAGCTAGCAGAACGAATCGAGCACAAGCCACTGAAAAATAGGACGTCAGTCCCAGAAAAAGCCGCGGTAATGAGAGGTATTAGGGAAGAGAGAAGCGCGGCGCAAGTGATTGGTCCCGGTCGAGCACAAAGCCGACCGGGCCGATGAGGGTGAAGTCGTCGGTGGTCATCGCGTCCAGGGCGGCGGTCTCGCCGCGCTGCTCGGCCTCGGCCCATTGCCGGCCCAGCTCGTGGATCTGCTCGCTGGTGGTCATGGTGTGCCCTCGCTCGGTCGGTGAACAAATGGATGTGGTCGGCGGCCCATCGGGCGAATGGGCGGGGTGGGCGGCCGAGTAGGTCGGCGACGGTGGGCAGCAGCTGCGTGCCCTCGTGGGTGTCGCGCGTTCTGGCCAGGATTGCGTCGAGCACGCTGTCCGGCATTCCGGTGCGGCTCATCGCGGCACGGACCGCGTCGAGTGGTGGCTCGACCGCGCGCAGTGGCCGGTGGAGCAGCACGGCGAGCACAGCGAGCTCTTCGACGGGCGTGAGTACCTCCGGGCCGGACATCTGATACGCCGCCCCTCGATGGCCGTCCGTGGTGAGCGCGACGGCGGCGACGGCGGCGATGTCGGCGGGGTCGATGGAGGCCGAGGGGCGGGTGGCGAACGGGATGTTGACCTCGTTGCCGCGCTGGATCTGTGCCGCCCATTGCAGGGCGTTCGACATGAACCGGCCGGGGCGCAGCAGCGTCCAGTCCAGACCGCTGCCGGTGACCGCGTGCTCGGTCCGCGCGTGCCAGTCCGCGATCGCGTCGCCGCCGGTGCCGCCGCTGTACACCGAGAGCAGCACGACGTGTTCGACACCGGCCCGTGCCGCGGCCTCGACCAGGCGGGGGAGGTGGGTGGGGCGGGGGGCGGCGCCGGTGTTCTCGGCCGACATGAGGAACGCCCGGTCCACGCCGGCGAACGCTGAGGACAGGCCGGAGGGGTCGGTTGCGTCGCCGCGGACCACCTCGACGCCCCCCGGTGGGCTGAGCTTCTCGGGCCGGCGGGTCATCGCTCGTACCTTGTGCCCCGACCCGGCGAGCTGGGCGATCAGCTCGGTGCCGACGTGGCCGCTGGCTCCGACGACGAGGATCATCGTTCGCTCCCTTGCTGGTGAGGCTTGGCGGTGATGAGGACGGCGGCGAGCAGTGCGCCCTCGGCCACGATCGCGGTGGCGACCCCGGCGGCCGCGGTGTATCCGTGCACCGTTGCGGCGGCGGCCGAGGCAGCGGTGGATGTGCCCGGGCAGTAACCGGGGGTCGCGGCGGCGACGGTGTTGAGCAGCGCCACCCCCACCGATCCGCCGATCTGCTGCGCGGTGCCGACCACGGCGGCGGCGATGCCCGCGTCACGAGGGGCGATCCCGCTGGTGGCCGCGCTGATCGCGGGGGTGAACACCACGAGCCGAGCAGGCCGGCAACCGAGGACGCCACCGCGAGGTAGGCGCCTATCCGGTTGCGGTCGGCCAGGATCCGCGGTGGCAACAGCGGCGCGGGTACCCGTCGCTCCCATGCCGCGAACCCGGCGAGCAGCGCGAGCCCGCCGACCAGCAGGCCGACCACCGGGATCGAGCGCCAGCCGAGGGCCGCGGCCCGGGAGCAGCCGAACACGATGGCGACCAGTCCGGTTGTGGCGAGCACCGCGCCAGGTACGTCCAGGCGCCCGCCGCCCTCGGTGTGCCCGGCACCGCGCAGCGTGCGGACCCCGAGCGCGGCGACTACGGCGACCGGCACGTTGACATACAGACACGCTCGCCAACCCAACGTCTCGGTCAGCAGGCCGCCCAGCAGCAGTCCGGTGGCGCCGCCACCCCCGGCAATCGCCCCGAAGATGGCAAACGCCCGTGCGCGTTCCCGGGGCTCGGTGAACGTGACGGCGATCAGCGACAGGACGGTGGGGGCGAGCAATGCGCCGAACGCGCCCTGCGCCGCGCGGGCAAGGCTCAGCGTGAGGATCCCGGTCGCCATCCCGCTCGCGGCGGACGCGGTGGCGAATCCGGCCAGGCCGATC
>DASWST010000141.1:0-40523 GCA_036402515.1 Pseudonocardia sp. | reverse complement strand
CGAATACCAAGACGCCGTCATCGCCCGACCCATCCTCAAACAACTCGCCGCCACCGCCCACAACAACGGACACAGCGCCTTCACCTACGGCCTGCTCTACGCCATCGAACACAACCGCATGCAACACGTCCTCACCCAACTCCCCAACCGCCTCCAACACCTCCGCGACGACAAAACCCTCGCCTGGCTCACCCCCACCGCCACCACACAACACGCCCTCCCCACCATCCCCCGACATGAATGGACACCGGCCGGGCCACCGGCGCCGGAGTTCCAGGCAAGCTCGCTCGCCGGGTGACCTTCCGACCGGAGGGAACCGTCTGAGAGGGTGGGGCTGGTGAGCACCACACAGCCGGTCGACCCGACCAACGCCGTCCAGCTCGACAATTGGGACGGCGAGTCGGGCGCGTTCTGGGCCGAGCACGCCGACCGCTTTGACGAGGGAGTTGCCGCCTACCACGGCCAATTCCTCAGCGCGGCGGCGATCGAAGAGACCGCGACCGTGCTCGATGTCGGCTGTGGCAGCGGGCAGGCGACCCGGGATGCCGCCCGGCGCGCCCCCGGTGGATCAGCGCTGGGTGTGGACCTCTCGTCACGCCTGATCGACCTTGCGCGCGGTCGTGCCGCGAGCGAGCAGGTGCCGAACGTGACCTTCCAGCAGGCCGACGCGCAGGTTCACCTGTTCCCTGAGCGGGCCTTCGATGTCGCGATCAGCCGGCACGGGTCGATGTTTTTCGGGTCTCCCGTCGCGGCGTTCAGCAACATCGCGCGAGCGCTGCGTCCTGGCGGTCGCCTCGTCCTGCTGACCTGGCAGCCATTCGAGCGCAACGAGTGGCTCAGCGCCTTCCTCACCGCGCTGTCCCCTGACCGCCCGGTGTCCGTTCCACCGTCGGACGCGCCGAGCCCATTCGCCCTGAGCGACCCCGCCCGGGTGCGCTCACTGCTCGGCGCGGCCGGCTTCTCCGAGGTGGGCATGCAGGGGCTCAGCGAAAAGATGTACTTCGGCGCGGACCCCGATGACGCCTTCCGCTTCGTCGCCGGACAGCGCGCCGGGATGCTGCGCGACCTGGACCCGGACACCCAAGCTCTCGCGCTGGACAACCTGCGGGCGAGCCTGGCCGCCCACCACACCGAGCGCGGCGTGCGGTACGACTCGGCGGCCTGGCTCATCCAGGCCCGCCGACCCTGAGCGCCGACCCCGATATGGCTGTTGGCCGGCGCAGACCTGGTCTAGTTCGTGCAGACCGGGCACGGTCTGTGCCGGCGGTAGCTGATCTGTGCGGGCGTCAAACTGGGAGCAATCCGTGACCTTGAGGGCTTGACGGGGCGGAGACCCTCATGGGTATATCTAGCGATCGGGAGGACACCTGCTGTGAACTCCGAGCACCGTTCGACGGCGAACGACAGCCGGACCCCACTGCTGTCGGCGCGGGGCGTCGCCAAGAGCTTTCCCGGTGTGCGCGCGCTGGAGGACATGCACCTGGAGCTGCGGCACGGTGAGGTGCTCGCCCTGGTCGGGGAGAACGGCGCGGGCAAGTCGACGCTGATGAAGTTGCTCTCCGGCATCTACCGGCCGGACGGCGGGCAGTTCTTCCTGAACGGCGCGCAGCTGGAGATCACCGATCCCCGGCATGCCCAGGACCAGGGCATCAGCATCATCCACCAGGAGTTCAACCTGATGCCCGACCTGACGGTCGCGCAGAACATCTTCATCGGCCGCGAGCCCCGGGGCGGGCGGTTCCTGCTCAACGAGCGGGCGCTGAACGCCCGGGCCCAGGAGCTGATCGACCGGCTGCACCTGCCGCTGCGGCCCCGGCAGGTGGTCGGTCGCCTCACGGTGGCCAAGCAGCAGATGGTCGAGATCGCCAAGGCGCTCTCCTACGACGCCAAGATCCTGATCATGGACGAGCCGACCGCGGCGCTGAACGACGCGGAGGTCCGCGTCCTGCACGAGCTGATCCGGCGGTTCCTGCGCCCGGACACCGGGGTCATCTACATCTCCCACCGGATGGAGGAGCTCAAGTCCATCTCGGACCGCATCACGGTGATCCGGGACGGCCACTACGTGGACACCCTGGACACCGCGGCCACCTCGATCAGCAAGGTCATCGCGCTGATGGTCGGCCGCGAGATCACCGGCGAAGTCAAGCCGGTGGACGTGCGCGCCGACCGCCCGACGGTGCTCACCGTGTCCGGGCTGCGCACCAAGACGCTGCTCAAGGACGTCAGCTTCGAGCTGCGGGAAGGTGAGATCCTCGGCTTTGCCGGTTTGATGGGTGCCGGGCGGACCGAGGTGGCAAGAGCGCTGGTTGGGGCGGACCCGGTGGAGTCCGGGACGATCAGCGTGCGCGGCCAACCGGTCACCATCAAGACGCCGGCGGACGCGGCGAAGCACCGGATCGGCTACCTGTCCGAGGACCGCAAGCAACTGGGGCTGCTGCTCGAGCAGGACGTCGCCGCGAACATCGGGCTCAGCGCGCTGCGCGAGCGCTTCCAGTCCTTCGGCTTCGTCAAGGACCGCGCGATGCGGGTCACCTCCGCCGAGCTGGTCGACGCGCTGCGGATCAAGACACCGTCCATCGCGCAGACCGCGAAGAACCTCTCCGGCGGCAACCAGCAGAAGGTCGTGATCGCCAAGTGGCTGGTCAAGGACTGTGACATCCTGATCTTCGACGAACCGACCAGGGGCATCGACGTGGGCGCCAAGGAAGAGATCTACAAGCTGCTCAACGAGCTCGCCGGGCGCGGCAAGTCGATCATCATGATCTCCTCGGAGCTGCCCGAGGTGCTGCGCATGTCGCACCGGATCGTGGTGATGAGCGAGGGCCGTATCGTCGGCCAGCTCACCGCCGACGAGGCCAGCCAGGAGCGGGTCATGCACTACGCGACGCTGCGACCGGATGAGAACCCGGCGGACGCCGCCGAGCTCGGGCTGGCCGAGCCGCCGGGCCCGGATTCGGCGATAGACCCGGCGATGAAGGTGGGGGATTAAATGACCACGTCGACCGCGGAACTGGCTCAACAGACCGCGCCGGCCGGGGTGCGGGGCACGCTGCGCAACCGGCTGCAGCAGTTTCTCGCGTTCGCCAGCCTCATCGTCATCTTCGTGTTCTTCTCGGTAGTCAGCCCGGACTTCCTGAACTACGGCAACGTCACCGCGATCCTGTTCTCCACGGTGGTGATCGGGACGCTGGCGCTGGGCACCACCTTCGTCATTATCACCGGCGGCATCGATCTCTCGATCGGCACCGGGATGGCGCTGTGCGCGGTCATCGCCGGGGTGCTGATCGTGCACAGCGGCCTGCCGATGCCGCTGGGGGTGCTCGGCGCGGTGCTGTTCGGCGGGGCCATCGGGCTGGTCAACGGGGTGAACGTGGCGGTGCTGAAGCTGCCGCCGTTCATCGCCACGCTGGCCATGATGCTGGTCGCGCAGGGACTGGCGCTGGTCATCTCGGGCAGCGCCCCGATCTACTTCAACGACTCACCCAACTACACCAAGATCTCCACCGGGAGCATCATCCCCGGCACGAACTTCCCCAACGCGGTGCTCATCCTGGCCGTGCTGGCGGTGGTCGCCGGGGTGTTGCTGAACAAGACGATCCTCGGCCGCTACACCTACTCGATCGGCAGCAACGAAGAGGCCACGGCGCTGTCCGGGATCAACGTCCGCTACTGGAAGCTGATCGTCTACACCCTGGCCGGCCTGTTCATCGGGCTGGCCGGGGTGCTGATCTCGGCGCGGCTGGGTTCCGCGCAGCCGGCCACCGGGGTGGGCTACGAGCTGCAGGCCATCGCCGCGGTGGTCATTGGCGGCACCTCGCTGTCCGGCGGCAAGGGCTCGATCGTCGGCACGGTGATCGGCGCGCTGATCATCTCGGTGCTCAACAACGGGCTGCAGATCATGTCGATCCCGCAGGAGTGGCAGAACGTGATCCTGGGCTGCGTGATCCTGGTGGCCGTATACGCCGACATGGCCAGGAAACGGGCCAGCGTGGTGTGACGAACGGGCGGGCGCGGCGGCGCCGGCGGAGAGCTTCATCTGGGCACAACGGAGTGGAGAGTCAGATGCGGTTGCGGCGATTCGGAACGTTGATCACAGCGGTGGGGTTGGCGGCCGCGCTCAGCGCCTGTGGCTCCTCCTCGAGCAGTTCCGGCGGTGGGTCCGCCGCGGGCGGGGGCGGTGCGCCGAGCATCGCCATCGTGTCCAAGGGCTTCCAGCACCAGTTCTGGCAGGCCGTGAAGAAGGGCGCCGAGCAGGAGGCGCAGAAGGAGGGCGCCACGATCAGCTTCGTCGGCCCGCCCACCGAGCAGGACGTCGAGCAGCAGCTCACCATGCTGACCAACGCGCTGAACCGCAAGCCGGCCGCGATCGGCTTCGCCGCGCTGGACTCGCGCTCCGCGGCGCCGCTGCTGCAGCAGGCACAGAGCGAAAAGATCCCGGTGGTTGCCTTCGACTCCGGGGTGGACAGCGACATCCCGGTCACCACGGCCGCGACCAACAACAAGGCGGCCGCCGCCGAGGCGGCCAAGCACCTGGCCGCGGCGATCGGTGGCACCGGCCAGGTGGCCATGGTGGTGCACGACCAGACCAGCCGCTCCGGCATCGACCGCCGCGACGGGTTCATCGAGTGGATGAAGGCCAACGCGCCGGGCATCCAGCTGCTCCCCCCGCAGTACGGAGGCGGTGACCAGGCCAAATCCGCCGACATCACCAAGTCGATCATCGCGGCCAACCCGAACCTGAAGGGCATCTACGGGTCCAACGAAGGCTCCGCGACCGGGGTGATCAAGGGCGTCCAGGAGAGCGGCAAGACTGGCCTGGCCATCGTCGGCTTCGACTCCGGCAAAGCCCAGGTCGACGCGATCCGCGGTGGCGCGATGCTCGGCGCGATCACCCAGAACCCGATCGGCATCGGCGAGCAGGTGGTCAGCGCCGCGATGAAGGCGATCAAGGGCCAGAGCCTGCCGAAGGTCATCGACACCGGGTTCTTCTGGTACGACAAGAGCAACGTGGACGACCCGAAGATCCAGGCGGTGCTGTACCAGTAGCCCGACTCAGGCGGGGCGCGGGGGGCGCCCGGCCGACCCGTTCCCGCTGTTCGGCGGAAGTTGGCACCGTTCGAGGGAGACGGCGACATCCCGCAGGCTGAGGTAGGTCTTGGCGGGCAGCTTCCGCATGATCTCGCGCAGCTGGCTGTCCACGCCGTTGTAGTCCGCCCAGGCGATGACTTGCCAGAATGCGGCCGGATAGGGCATACCCGCGAGCACGTGAGTGAGCTGATCCACGCCGATACGCTGCACGTTCGAACCTCCTTGCCGAGGCGACTGCCTCACCCGGGGACGCGCCGAGACCAGGCACACGGCACTAGCGAGGACGCGGCCGAGGGCTACCGCTTCTGCATCCGGTCCCTCCGCACCGAGGGAACCCTTACCTGTCTACCCGCCGCAGACAGTGAGCGCCATCACATTGGCCGACGGGGCGCTAAATGACGTAGCTCTCCCAGCTCTCCGGCACGAACAGCTCCTCCGGACGCAGCCTCCGGTCGGTGAGGCCTTGCTCGTGGGCGTAACGCAGGAACACCTCGAGGGTGGCCCGGTTGGGCTCGAGCCCGTATGGCCAGAAGTCCTCGCCGAGCAACCGTCGGGTCCGTTCCACCTCGTCGTAGAGCCACGGCAGCATGTACCGGTTCGCGGCGGTTTCCCCCATCCGCTGCTCGGTGGCCGCCTTGGCCCGCTCGAAGGCGGTGTACAGCGAGCGGGCCAACCACGGCCGCGCCTGGTAGACCTCCCGGCGCAACACCACCACGTGCATGATCGGGAAGATGCCGGTCTCGGCGGCGTACTGCTCCTCGGCGGCCCTGGGATCGGCGAACAGCCGCCGGACCTCCGGGCGGCCCTCCAGCAGCGGCCGGGGCGTGCGCGGGGCGTACAGCGCGTCGATCTCGCCGGTGACCAGCATGTCGGCCAGGGTGCGGTCCGGGCCGATCGGCTGGACGTCGATCTCCGGCGGCAGGTTCAGCGCCTGCTTCTCCACCCGCCCGGGCTGGTGCATGCCGCCTGTGCGGTAGTGCACCGAGGCCACCGGCACGTCGTGGTGCTCGGCGAGGATGCCCCGGATCCAGACCACGGCGGTGAGCTGGTACTCCGGGACTCCGACCACCCGCCCGACCAGGTCGGCCGGCTTCTCGATGCCACTGCCGCTGTGCACGTAGATGCCGTTGTGCCGAAACGCCCGGGACGGGAACACCGGGATGGCCACCAGCGGGCCGTTCTCCTGGTCGGCCCCCAGACCGGTGACGTAGGAGGACAGCGACATCTCCGCCGCCTCGAACTCACGGTGGCGCAGCATCCGGAAGAACGTCTCCTCCACCGGCAGGCAGAGGTAGGTCAGGTCCACACCGTCCGGGCGCACTGATCCGTCCGCCAGCGCCTGGGTGCGGTCGTAGTCCCAGCAGGCGAGGGTGATCGGTACGCGGCTCACGGGGCTCCTTCGACGACGGCGGGGGTAGCGACCGGGTCGGCCTCGGCGCGCATCGGACGCAGCGCGGCGGCGGCCACGCCGCCCACCAGGCACAGCCCGCCGAGCAGGCCGAACACCCCGGGCACCGCCCAGGCGGCGGCGACCAGCGCGGCCACCAGCAGCGGGCCGCTGAACGAACCCACCCGGCCGATGCCCAGCGCCCAGCCGATGCCGGTGGAACGGATCGCGGTCGGGTAGGCCACCGCGGACAGCCCGATGATGCCCGAGCTGGCGCACCCCAGGCCGAGCCCGATCAGCACCTGCAGGGCGGCCACCCCAGCCAGCGACGGCGCGGCCAGACCGACGCCGGCCACACCCACGGCGGCCAGCGCGAACGCCGCCGGCAGCACCCGGCGGGCGCCGAACCGGGTGATCAGCCACCCGCCGGCCGCCGTGGCCAGCACGCTGCCGGCGTTGAACACGGCGAGGGCCACCGCCGTGCGGGCCACCGGCAGCCCGAGCGGCGCGAGCAGGGTCGGGGTCCACGAAGAATTGACCACCAGAACGCCGAAGGCCACGAAGGAAGCGGCCCACAGCAACAGGGTGCTCCACCGCCGGCCCGACTCGAACAGCCGGCCGACCGGCGCCCGACCGGTGCGCGGCTGGACACCGATGAACCGGGTGCCGGCGTCCACCCGCAGGTCGGGGGCCACTTTGGCGAGCACCCGCGCGATGCGGGCCACCGGCGCCCCCCGGGCCACCAGGAAGATGGGCGACTCGGGCAGCAGCAGCACCACCAATACCGCCAGCACGAGCGGAGCCACCCCTCCGACCAGGAACAACCCGTGCCAGCCGGCGGTTGGCAGCACCCGGCTACCCAGCAGCCCGGCAAGCACGCCGCCGAACGGGAACCCGGCGAACAGCAGTCCGGCGGTGGTCGCCCGCCGCCGGGCTGGCACGAACTCCGAGGCGAGGCTCACCGCGCAGGGCACGGCGGTGCCCAGCCCGAGTCCGGTGGCGAACCGGTAGACCAGCAGCATCGGCACCGAGTTCGCGGTCATGGTGGCCAGGGTGAAGACGCCGAAGCAGACCACCGCGGCCACCAAGACCGGCTTGCGTCCCACCCGATCGGCCAGCGGTGCCACGCCGATCCCGCCGACCGCCAAGCCGGCCAGCGCGGCGGCGAACACCGCGCCGAGGCCGGCCACCGGGATGTGCAGCGCGGACGCGATGGCGGGCGCGGCCAGGCCGATGATCTGCAGGTCGAACCCGTCGAGCAGGGCCACCAGCGCGCACAGCGATACGGCCAGCGCCCGCACCGGACCGATCACCCGCCGGCCCATCACCTCCGCGATGTCCACCGTCGCCGCGCCGGTCATCCTCGACCTCCCGCCGCCCAACCCGACCCGACGTCGCTACCGGGTCGCGAGAGCGGTAAGGGTATACGTAAAGACGTACATAAAAGAAAAGCCACCCGACCGCCGCCAGGCTCAGCTGGCGGACGGTTGCCGGGCCGGCGGTGTGGGCTGGTAGACCGTGACGTCGCCGGCTATCCCGGCGTCCCGCTCCAGCCGGTCGACCAGTGCCATGCCCTGCTCCGCCCAGCGGATTTCGGTCCGCGCGCGCTCGGTCAGCCCCCGGTAGACGTGCACCTTGTAAGCCACGATCGCGTCCCGCGCGTGCTCGGGCGCGTGCGCCAGGCGCTGGCGCAGCAGCGCGGTGTCCCGGCGTTCCAACTGGTCGGCGTGCGCGGACCAGTGCGCCGCTACCCGCCGATAGTGCTCCAGGTGGGCGCGGAAGTGCCCGCGCGCCCGCTCGAAGGAACCGAACTCGAAATAGGTCGCCTTCAGGTAACCGGCGTCCCTCTCCCGGCCCGGCTCGGACACCTCGCCGAGCCAGCGCAGCAGCTCGTCGCAGCCGGCGTCGGTGAGGTAGTAGTGCCGCTTCGTGCCGCCCGCGCCCCTCGGCCCCTCCTCGGCCTCCACCAGCCGCGCCGCCTCCAGCCGACGCAGCTCGGTGTAGATCTGCGGATGGTGCGCGTGCCAGACGTAGGCAGCCGACACGTCGAACTGCTTGGCCAGCTCGTAGCCGGTCATCGGCCGGGCCTCGAGCAGCGCCAGCAGTGCATGCCGCAACGACACGGCCCATCCTCCCCGCACTCGAGTGGGCACGATCCTGACACAGCCCCGCCGAGAGTGTGGTCATCTGTACTGACTCCGCGCATCGGCGCGGCCGCGAGACGGACATGGTCCGCGAGCGCGGCGGTGGCCGCCGGCGAACTCCGGGGCGTCGAACCCCAACACAACGAGAGGTGTCGTCGCGACCAGGCCTCGTCCAGCGGGCGGATCTCGAGTTGCGCGTCGGGGTCGAGAGCCAGCCGCGGCACCACAGCAAGGCCTGCCCCAGCCGCCGCGAGGGCGACGACGGTGTTGAGATCGACCACCAGGGTGCGGAACCGGGCCATCGGAGCGTTCGCCCCGAGGCTGGTCTCGATCCAGCGCTGCAGCGCGGACTCGGAGTGCAGCCCGACCAGAGGGTGTTCGGCGACCTCGCGGTAGGTCAGCGCGGTTCGGCCAGCCAGCACCCCGCCGGGCTGGCCGATCACCACAAGAGAGTCGTCCCCGAGCGGTTCGAGGTCCAGGCCGGAGCCGTGCGCCTCCTCGTGAAGCACAATGCCGAGGTCCGCCTCACCGTCGGCGAGCATCCGGACGATGTGCGGGGTGCGGTGCTCGGCAACGCTGACGTCGAGATCGGGATGCTCGCGCAGGACCGAGATCAGCGCGCGCGGCACGAGCCGGTGCATCGCGGAACTGCCGGCCAGCAGGATCACCGGAGCGGCCGGGGACCGGCGGTAACTCGCCACCGCACCCTCCAGCCCCGCCGCGCGGCTGAGCACCTCGCGCGCATGGCGATCCAGCGCTGTCCCAGCCGGCGTGGGCCGCACCCCCCGGCGCCCGCGCACCAGCAGTGCCACGCCGGCGGTGCGCTCCAGGGCGCGCATCCGGGCGCTGGCCGAGGGCAGGCTCAGGTGCATCCGGCGGGCGCCCCCGGTGATCGATCCTTCCGCCACGATGTGGACGAAAAGCCGCAGATCGACCAGGTCGTAGTGCACCGCGTCAGCCTATGGCACAGCCTCAGGCTGAGTATGCCGATCGCGCATTGTGCACCCGCGCCGGCGGTCTGATGCTCGACGGGTGCTTGAGCTCGTGGGTCTGCTGCTGGCCGGTGTCGCGGCGGGGGCCCTGAACGCGGTCGGCGGCGGCGGCACCTTCGTGGCACTGCCCGCCCTGGTCGCCGCCGGTCTGCCTCCGGTCACCGCGAACGCGTCGACCACCGTTGCCCTGCTGCCCGGCGTCTTGGCCGGCGCGTGGACCTACCGCCATGAGTACGCGCCGGTCGGGCCCACGTCCAGGTGGTCACTGACTGCGGTGAGCCTGATCGGCGGCGGACTGGGTGCCGGGTTGCTGCTGGTACTGCCCTCGGTCTCGTTCGACGCGGCGGTGCCATGGCTGCTCGCGTTCGCGACCGTGCTCCTGGCGTTCGGACGCCGCCTCTCCGCACTGCTCAGCACGGCGACGCGGGGCACGGCGGGGATGACCTCACCGGCCGTGCTGAGCGGCCAGTTCGTCCTGGCCATCTACGGCGGTTACTTCGGTGGAGCCGTAGGCATACTCATGCTGGCACTGTGGCGCATCGGGCTCGGGCTGGACACCGCGGCGGGCAACCCGATGCGCCTCGGCCAGCTCGCCGCCATGTACGCGGCCGCGGCGGGCCTGTTCCTGGTCGCCGCCGACGTCCTGAGTGATCCGACTCCGCTGGCCGCGATGCTGGTCGGCGGGGTGGCCGGCGGACTGCTGGGCGCGCGCCTCGCCCGCCGCATCCGCGCTCGGCTGTTGCGCG
Organism: Pseudonocardia sp.; assembly: GCA_036402515.1. Lineage (GTDB taxonomy): Bacteria > Actinomycetota > Actinomycetes > Mycobacteriales > Pseudonocardiaceae > Pseudonocardia. The sequence goes on along the minus strand of DASWST010000141.1, from coordinate 30,163 downwards.
GCGTGATCCTGACGACCGCGGCCAGCATGACCGTCCTGTACTTCCTCCGGGGGTGACCGCCTGGCCGGACCGAGCCACCTGAAGATCGGAAAGGAGATCGGGGCGACGTGCTGGGCGGCAAGATGTTGTGTCAGTTACATGGGCCCGGAACGAGCCGCCCCGATGCCCTCGCAATGGGCCGGCCACGGCACCTATGAGGCGGCCCTGGATCCGATGTTCTGCCTGCTGCACCGGGAGGACGAGCTGGTACTGCTGATCGGTTCACGGCAGCCCGAAGTCGAGCGCCGCGGCACGCCACAACGGACCCGGTGAACAAGTTCTCGCCGCCGGACAGGCAAGGATGGGCGGCATGAGCATTGTCCGCTGGGGTGTGGTGGGGCCGGGACGGATCGCCTCGAAAGTCGTACAGGACTTCCCGCATGTACCCGGCGCCGAAGTGGTGGCCGTGGCGTCCCGGTCGGCCGAGCGGGCGCGGACCTTCGCCGACACGCACGGGATCGACCGGGCGCACGACTCGTACCGCGCGATCGTCGAGGACGACGGCGTCGACGTCCTGTACATCGCCACCCCGCACCCGCAGCACCGGGCGGTGACGCTGGCCGCGCTGCGGGCCGGCAAGGCCGTGCTGGTGGAGAAGGCGTTCACCGTCACCCCGGCGGCCACCCGGGAAATCGCGGAGCTGGCGGCCAACACCGGGGTCTTCGCCATGGAGGCGATGTGGACCCGGTTCATGCCCACCATCGTGCGGGCGCGGGAGCTGATCGCCGAGGGCGCGATCGGCGCCGCGCAGGCGGTGCAGGCCGACCTCGGGGTGCGCGCCCCGATCGACCCGGAGGACCGTTTCTACAACCCGGCGATCGGTGGCGGTGCCCTGTTCGACGTGGGCGTCTACCCGATCTCACTCGCGCAGATGGTGCTCGGCACCCCGGACTCGGTCACCGCCCACGGGGTGCTCGCCCCGGGTGGGGTGGACGTCGAAGAAGCCGTGCTGTTCGGGTACGCCGACGGGCGCAGCGCCTCGCTGTTCTCCTCGCTGCGCTGCGCCACCCCCGGCCAGGCCCGGGTGTTCGGCACCGACGGATGGATCGACGTGCTCCCCCGCTTCCACCACCCCGACACCCTGATCCTGTACCGCGCGGGCCACGAGCCCGAGACGATCACCCTCCCGCACACTGGCGGCGGGTACTCGCACGAGCTGCGTGAGGTCACCGAGTGCGTCACCGCGGGCCGGCCGGAGAGCGCGGTCATGCCGCTCGCGGACACCATCGACATCCAGGACATCATGGGTACGGTGGCCGACCAGCTCGGCATGGTTCCCCAGGAGGGGCCGGCGGAGTTGTAGCCCGTCAGCCAGTGCTCGGCGCCGCGCTACTTGGTGAGCAGTTGGTTCTGGTACTCCGGGGGCGTACCGCTGTGCCAGGCCAATACCTTGCCGAACCGGACGAGTTCGCCGTAGGTCGCCGGGTCGACTCGGTCGGACAGCACCAGGTCGACGATTGCCTCGGCCGCCCGCGCCGGCGTCCGGGCCTGGCTGAAGTCGCCGAACCATGGACGTGAGGCCGGGGTGTCGACAAGGCCGGGGCAGACCGCCGCGACCAAGGTCCCTTCCTCGGCATCACGCTCCCCGCGCTGCGCCGCGACCGCGCGCACCGCGGCGACCTGCGCCACCTTGGACGGCACGTTGAGCCACCGCGGCCAGCCCAGTTCCTCGGCCGTTCCGGCGTGGATGGCGGTCCGCCACGACTCAACGACCTCCTCGACCTCCTCGAGCGAGGCGCCGTCGAACAGGGGGTGCAGGCGGGGGTTCAGGTGGCCGAGGGTGCCGAGCGAGCTGGCCACCACGGTCAGCCGGCCGCCGGGGCCAAGGATCGGGCCGAACGAGCGCAGCATCGCATGGGTGCCGCCGTTGGCGACGTCGATGAACTCGTCGGCCTGCTCGGACTGCGCACGGTCAGGGGTGATCCGGGCGGCCGCGTTGGACACCACGATGTCCACCCCGCCGTGACTTTCCTTGAGCCCGGCGGCCAGCGTGGCGACGGCCCGGGCGTCGGTCACGTCGAGCGTTCGTCCCTCCACCCGGCTCCTGGTGTCCGGGGCCTTGGCGACGAGGGCGGCGGCGTCCGCGACCCGCTGCTCGTTTCTACCGGTGAGCAGCACCAGGTCGTCCGGACCCAGGCGAGCGGCGAGCCCCTCGACCAGCGCAAGGCCGATGCCTTGGTTGGCCCCGGTAACCAATGCAATGCGTGCTGTCATGACATCCACGCTAAGAACGCCACGGCCATGCGGCCAACGAAACTTTGACATGGCTGGTATGCGTAATAGTCATGGACTTCGGCAACGTCTCGCTGACCGGGCTGCGGGTCTTCCGCGAGGTGGCCGAGCGCGGCACGCTCACCTCAGCCGCGACCGCACTGGGATACACGCAGTCCGCGGTGTCTCGGCAGATCGCGGCCCTGGAGCGCGCCGCGCGGGCGCCGCTGCTGGAGCGGCGTCGAGATGGGGCACGGCTGACCCCCGCCGGGCATATCGTGCTGCGCCGCGCGGTGGCCGTTCTCGACCACATCGACGCCACCGCGCGCGAGCTGGACGGGCTGCCCGCCGAGGCTGGCACGGTGCGGCTGGGCTGGTACACCAGTGCGGGTGCCGTGCTGATCCCGACGGCCATCGCCGCGCTGCGGCGCAGCCACCCCGCGATCACGGTCACCACCAGGGAGGGCAGCACACCCGCGCTGGTCCGCGCGCTGCGGGCCGGCCGCGTCGACCTCGCGGTGTTGGCTTCGGCTCCGCCGTTCCGTCCGCCCGATACCGAGTCGCCCCCGCTGATCCTGCGCACGCTCACCGAACGAAGCCTGAGCCTCGCGGTGCCCGCCACCCACCCGCTCGCCCGGGCTGACTCGGTCGACGTTGCCGACCTGCGAGGCCAACGCTGGATCGCCAGCCCTTCCTCCGGAGAGGAGAAACTGATGGGAGTCTGGCCAGGGTTGGACGAGAGACCCGAGATCGCGCACACCGCCCGCGACTGGCTGGCCAAGCTGCACCTGGTCGCGGCCGGCTGCGGACTGACCACGGTGCCCTCCTCGCTGGCCAGCGCCGCTCCCCCCGGTGTGCGCGTGCTCAACGTGCGCGGCGGCTCCGGGGAACAGCGCCGCATCCTGCTGGCCCGGCTGCCACACCCACTCCCCGAGGCAGCCGCCCGCCTGGCCGACGCCCTACACGCCGCCATCGCCGAGGCAATCCCACCCGGCAGCCAGCGGCGGCGCGGTCTTCGCGAGCCAGTCGAACTAGGCCCGGAATCCACGCGTGGCGGCAGCCGGGGCGGGTAAGCGGCGTGTTCACGTGCCCAGGCAGCGGAGGAGAACCCGATGGTGAGCAGCGCAGGGAACGCGGCGGTGCCGGGTCGGCGGGCGCAGGCCCCTACCCAGATCCCGGCCAGGGGCTGGCTGCAGGTGGTTCGGCGTGCGTTCGCCGAGGCCAAGGCGGACAACGTGTCGGTGCTGGCCGGCGGGGTGGCCTTCTTTGCGTTTCTGGCGCTCTTCCCTGCCATCATCGCGACGCTGAACATCTACGGCCTGGTCGCCGACCCCGCCGAGGTCAGCCGGCAGGTGGGCGCGCTGGCCGGGCAACTGCCGCAATCGGCCCAGCCGCTGATCATGGACCAACTCACCGCGGTGACCCAGGGCAGCAACGGCGCAGTCGGGGTCGTCTCAGTCCTCGCCGCGCTGTGGAGTGCGTCCAGCGGCACGACCGGCCTGATCAGGGCGGTGAACGTGGCCTACGACGAAACGGAGACCCGCGGTGTGCTCAAGCTGCGGGCAATCGCCCTCGGGCTGACCCTCGGAGCCGTCGTGTTCGTGCTGCTCGCGGTGACCCTCGCCGCGGTCGTCCCGGTCATGTTCGACGCCATCGGCCTCGGCGGGCCCGGCCGGGTGCTGGCGCAGATACTGCGCTGGGCGATGCTGCTCGCCCTGGTGATGACCGCTCTGGCGGTGGTGTATCGGGTCGCTCCGGACCGGGACGCGCCGAGGTTCCGCTGGGTGAGCACCGGCGCGGTGGTGGCGACTGTGCTGTGGCTGGTTGGAACCGCGTTGTTCAGCCTCTATGTCAACAATTTCGGCCGCTACAACAAGACGTACGGGACGCTGGCCGGCGTCATCGTGCTGATGCTGTGGCTCTACCTGACCGCCTACCTGGTCCTACTGGGGGCGGAGATCAATGCCGAGAGCGAGCGGCAGACCGAACGCGACACCACCCTCGGCGAGCCCGAGCCACTCGGCACCCGTGGCGCGGTCGCCGCGGACACCGTCGCGGGCGAGGACGGCACGTAAGCCCCCTCCCTCGGCTGACCACCGCGGCAAGCGGTTTACCTGGCGCTGAACATCGGCAACGATCGAGGCATGCCGGTCGACCACCACCTGCTCGTGCTATTCGCGGTGACCACAAGCGTCGCCATGGTGACGCCCGGGCCGGACATGCTGTTCATCCTGGGCTGTGGCATGCGGGGCGGGCCGCGCGCGGGCCTGCTGGCCACGGCGGGGGTGGCGACCAGCGAGGCGGTGCACATCATTGTGGCGGCTGCCGGGCTGGCCGCGCTGTTCGCGGCGGTGCCAGTCGCCTTTACCGGCGTGCGGCTGCTCGGCGCCGCCTACCTGATCTACCTGGGTGTGCGGCTGATCCGCCACCGCAACGACAACCGAGGCGAGGTGCCGGTGGCCGTCGGCGGGATCTCCGGCCGGCGGGCCTACCTGAACGGCCTGCTGACCAACCTGCTGAACCCCAAGATGGTGATCTTCACGATCGCCTTCCTGCCCCAGTTCATCAACCCGCACCTGGGTGATGTCTGGCTGCAGTTCGCGGTGCTCGGCGCCATCATGATCGCGCTGGAGTTCCTGGTCGACGGCACGGTCGGGGTGCTCGCCGGGCAGATCGGTGGTTGGCTGCGGCGTCGGCACGCCGCGGCGCCGGGTGGACGTGGCCACCGGGGGCCTGTTCATCGGGCTGGGCGTGCGGCTGGCCGCCGAGCGGTAACTCCGGCCGCGCCCCGGTCCGTCATCCGCTCGCCCGGCCCGAGTCCTCGCCAGCCGAATCACCGCCAACTGACCGATCCCCGCGCAATCGCGGTTTCGAAGCGGTTTCGAGGCCCCCCGGCATGGGCACCTTGTGGCTGACTCTCGACAGGAGGCGCTGGACATGGGCATCGGCAACAAGATCAAGAACAAGGCGCGTCGGATGAATGCGCTCGGCAAGGTGCGCACCGGCAGGATGACCGGCAACTCCCGTCTGCATGCCGAAGGCAGGACCGACCAGGCGATGGCCGGCGTCAGGCACGCCGCCGAGCTGGTCAAAGTCGCGGCCAAGGACGCGGCCAAGGACGTCCGTAGAACCCTCAAGAAGCGCTGAACGGAGATCACCACATGTGGGCGTTCCTGTCCGCACGACTGCGGCTCTGGCTGCTCCTGGCCATTGGCGCTCCGATCGTGAGCTGGCTACTCGGCAAACTCGGTGACCGGCTCGAGGCGCGTCACGGACCCACCACCACAAGCCGAACGCTCAAGAAGGGGCGTGACTGGCTCGCCCGCCGGGCAACCGGCCCGCTCGCCTCGCCACGACCCGCTCAGCCGGCCTCGTAGCGGACCGGCAACGCACCGCTCGGCGCTTGCTGGCATATCCGCCGCGTCCGCGGGTACGGAGTGGCATGCCTGCCGCGCCCCGCGCTACCGCCACCGCCATCGGGCTCGCCCTGGTTCTGCTCGCCGGTGCCGGCTGCGCCTCCGCGGACCGGCAAGCCGGGCCGGCCGCGACGCCCACGACCGCCGCTGCGCCAAACACCGAAGCGGGCCTGCCCGCCGTGGTCGAGCGGCTTTCGCCGAGCGTGGTGACCGTCCGTACCGGCGGGTCGATCGGCAGCGGGGTGGTGTACCGGCCCGACGTCGTGCTGACCAACCAGCACGTCGTCGGCAACACCGTCGACGTGACCATCGACTATGCCGACGGCACCTCCTCCCCCGGAAAGGTCCTGGCCACCGACGCGGTCACCGACCTCGCGGTCGTCCGGACCACCCGCGTTGGGCTTCCGGTGCCTCAGTACCGGACTCAGCTGCCCCGACCAGGGGAGACAGTGCTCGCGATCGGCAGTCCGCTCGGATTCGAGAACACCGTCACGGCCGGAATCGTATCCGGGCTCAACCGGCAGATCCCCGGCTCCGCCTCACAGGGCCAAGCACTGGTCGATCTCATCCAGGTGGACGCCGCGATCTCCCCGGGCAACTCGGGCGGCGCGCTGCTCGATGCCAACGGAGCGGTGATCGGGGTGAACGAGGCGTACATCCCACCCAGCGCGGGCGCCGTCTCTCTCGGCTTCGCCATCCCCGCCGCCACCGCGGTGCACATCGCCGATCAACTGCTCACCCGAGGTAGTGCCACCCACCCCTATCTCGGCGTGGCGCTGCGCCAGCTGACGCCGGAGATCCGCGAGTCCCTGGGCGTCGCGGTCCCCTCCGGCGCCCTGGTGATCGGAGTCGAGGCGGGCGGCCCGGCGGCCGCGGCCGGCCTCCAGCCGGGCGACGTGATCGTCGAGCTCGCCGGCCACCGGATCACCACGGTGGAAGACGTGCTCGGCGCCCTGCGCGAGACCGAGCCCGGCCAACGGGTGCCGCTCACCGTGGTGCGCGCCGGGAAGCGCCAGGAGCTGAGCCTCACGGTGGGCAACGAGCCGCCCGCCTGACCATGCGTAATCCACTCCACCAGCGGCTCCCGGTCGATCCCAGGACACCGGCACTGGCCCGTCGACTGCTCAGACAGTGGCTGGAAAGCGGGAATTGGCCGGTTAATGCGTCCGACGACCTGGTGCTGGCGGTCAACGAGGCGATTACCAACGCCGTCGAGCACGCCTTCCCGGCCGATCGTCGCGGCGGTGGTATCGAGCTCGACGCCCATGCCGAGGCGGGCGACGACCGAGCCCGTCGGGTGGTGGTCACGGTGACCGACGACGGGCACTGGCGCCCGCCGCCCGGCGACGCCGGATTCCGAGGACGCGGGCTGGACATGATCCGCGCGCTGGTCGAATCTCTGACGGTCAGCCCCACGGCCAGTGGCACGCGAGTGACCATGACCAGCGATCCCAGTGCTGATTCTCGTTCCCTCACCCCGGACCGCAATGGGAGTCCACATGCCCATCCCTCAGGGGCGGCCGGTGGCTGATCACCCACACGTCGCTGGAGATTGCGCCGCGACTGAGATGCAACAGAGCGCATTTGCATGGTCAAGGTTGCCTTCTCGGCAGCCGATAGGTGAAGTGGGGAAGTAAACCTCGAAAGCGGCCGGCAGCTGGCGCGAAAAGGAGTCTCTGTGACGACGGTACTTGTCAGCGACGATCGCCGAATCGTTCGCGAGGAACTCACGCGGGTCATGTCCGCGGTCGACGGGATCCTCCGCGTCGAAGGCATATCCCACGAGTTGTTGCTGATGCGCTACGCCCGCCAGCCAGTTGACCTGGTGCTCGTGGGGGCCCAGCGCAGCGCTCCGACCGGGGTGGACATCGCCCGCCGGCTGGTCACCGCATACCCCGACGCAAACGTCATCGTGTTCGGCACCCCGATGGACGCGGGCCGGATCGCCCAGGCAATTGCCGCCGGCGCCCGTGGTTACCTGCGGTGGGACGTGGCTCGACCGGAGTTGGTCGCCACCCTGGCCCACGCGGTCAGTGCCACTGCGGCCCTGCCGATGCCGGACCGGACCTCGCGCGGCCCGGAGCTGCAGCTCACCGAGCGCGAGCTGCAGGTATTACGGGGCATGAGCCAGGGTAAGAGCAACGGCCAGATCGGCCGCGAGCTCTACCTCTCCGAAGACACCGTGAAGACGCACGCACGTCGTCTGTTCCGCAAGATGCACGTGACCGACCGCGCCGAGGCGGTGGCGCACGGCTTCCGCCGTGGCCTGGTCTCCTGAACCGGGCTGATTTACGCGGCGATCACGCCGCGGATTCCGCCGACCCGGCAGGTCGCCGCGCCGGTGCGGCTCGCACCGGGGCGCTCGGCCAGATCCCGCTCGGTGGGCAGCCGAGCGCCCGGTCCGAGCTGCCGCTCGCGCACCTCGTGCTCCTCGCGCACCTCGTGCTCCTCGCGCTCCTCGCACTCGATCAGTGCGGTCATATCCGCCTCCGTGATCCGGAGCGGGCGGTCAGGCAACGTACTGGCCACGTGCCAACCAATCGCGGCTGAATCAAGTACGCCGATCGGTACCCATCCGGACGTGGGGTTTTGATTGGGACAGTAGTGACTCCTGAGGTTCGTGGGATTAGCATCCGCGAGTCCCTCCCGCAAGACGGCACGCCGGAGGAAGCACCGGCGGAGCCAAACCGAGACCGCAAAGGACGCCCATGAACAGCGTGAAGAGGCTGCCAGCCATGGCCGCCCTGGTAGCCGTCGGCTTACTCGTGACGGCGGGTACCGCAACCGCGACGGAGAACCACTCGCTCGCCCCCGCCGCCCACGGCGGCGCGGTCGCCGTCTCCGACTTCTTCCCAGGAGATCCCGACGGAGGCGGCAGCACCGCGGTGAACTCAGCCGGCGACGGCACCGCGACGCAGACCGCGCTGCAGCCTCGGACCGACGCGAGCACGCACACCCGCACGGTCACCGCGCCGGAGATCGACAGTCACACCAACACCTACTCGCACAACCGCTCGCACTACCGGGACAGCCACGACCACACCACGGTCACCCGAGTCCCAGCGCCCGACTACCCGTACGGCCCTCTGTGACCCGGTAGCGGTGCCAGTTGACGACCGCACACACCCTCGCGCCGCCGCACACAGGTTGGACGTTGTGTGAGGCGGCGCGACGGGGTGTGTCGTGAGCGTCGACCAGCTGTAACTAGAGGTATTCGGGGTCGTAGTGGCGGCCGGCCTCGGCGGCGCGGAACGGGGTGAACCGGAACCGCGGCCCAGGGCCGGAGGCGCCGTTGCCGCCGGTACCGCTGGACGGCTCGGTGGAGCGGCCCCCATCGGCGGGAGCCGAGCCGGCGGAGTCGGGGACCACCGTGATGCTGATGATGCCCTCGCCGTTGGCGGCGTCGAGTTGGGCGAGCAGCCGGACCAGTTGCTGGGGGGCGTCGCTCGGTTCCCAGTCGGTCTGGGTCAGCGTGCGGTGCGCCGGGCCGATGACCCAACTGTCCTGGCGGCCGCTGCCGGTGCTGGCCGGGACCACCACGTCAAGCAGCCAGCGGGACGGTTTGCCGGTGATGGCGGGCGTGCGGTGGGCGTGCACACCCACGACGACATCGGCGCGGATCAACCCGTCGGCGAGGGTGTCGAGCCAGACGTTGGTCAAACTCATCGCTACCCCTGGTATTGCTCGATCTGTTGCTGGGACACAGCACCGTGCCCCATCGGGGAGACGGCTAAACCCGCGGTGAGGCCTCGAGCGAGGCGCAGGCTCGGATACGACTCAGGCGTTGATCTGCCTGGCCCCCGAGCCACCGGAGATGGAGATCTTGCGGGGCGCCGCCGGATCAGGCCGGTGCGAGATGAGTGTGCAGGAACTGCACGAGGCCGTCCATCACCTCTTGGGTCGACCAGGGCAGTGCCGCGGCCGGGCTGCCCAGGAAGGCGAGGTCGCCGTGGTTGGCGCCGGTGAGCACGAGCCGGGTGCTGTCCACTCCGGTGGCCCGCAGCGCGGTGTGCAGCAACAGCGTCTGACTCGGCGATACAAGCGTGTCCGCGCTGCCGTGCATCAGCAGGAACGGCGGGTCGAACCGGTCCACGTAGGTGATCGGGTCCGCTCCCGCCACTGCCGAGGGGTTGTCCAGCAGCGAGCGGCCGGCGCCGACTCCGGCGTAGCGGGCAGCGGCGGTTTCCGGGGCAAGCCAGGCCCGCCGGGTCGCCGGGTCGAAGTCGTCAGACAGCCGAGCCAGATCGGAGGGGCCGAACTTGTCGACCACCGCGCGCACCGCGCTGCTCTGGTCCAGGTTCTCACCGACGTCGAACTCCGACATGCCGGCGGTGACCCCCACCAGCGAAGCCAGGTAACCGCCGGCGGACTCACCCCAGACCGCCACCCGGGCGGGGTCGATCCGGTACTGGTCGGCGTGCGCGCGCAGGTAGCGGATCGCCGCCTTTACGTCGGACACCCCGTCCACCCAGGTCGCGCCGTCGGACACCGTCCGGTACTCGACGCTGGCCACCACGAAGCCGGCCTCGGCGACGTAGCTGCGCAGGTTCAGCCCGTTGGTCTTGCCGGCGGAGATGAACCCGCCCCCGGTGACGTAGACGACCAGCGGAGCGCGCGACACGCCCTGCGGCGCCTGGATGTCCATCTTGAGCGGGTGTGGCTGACCACTGGGGCCGGTCGGCGTGGCGAACAGCACGTCCGAGTAGGTGTCCAGCCCGGTCTTGCCGCACTGGATCTGCGGGCCGGTCAGGTTGGTCAGCACGATGCTGGTGCTCGTATCGCTGGGCGCCACCGACGAGGCGACGGCGATGCCCGAGCCAGCCGGCCCAGGCTGCCCAGCTGGCGCGGCCTGTCCAGCCGGCGCGGGACTAGCCGGCGCGGCCTGCCCAGCCGCTGCGGCTGGCGCGGCTGGTGCGGGACCAGCGGGAGCGGTTGGACAGTCGTGCGGGGCGACCGGACCGGCGGAGCGGGCCGGAGCCGCTGACCGACTCGGTCCAGCGCAGGCAACCAGAACCACTACCCCGACGAGCACACCGATCACCGCCTTGCCGACAGCCATCGTGGCGACCTCCCGCGCAAAAGATGTGACAGAGATAGATATAAATCTACACCTATCCTCCTCCCCCGCGCCCGAACGCACCCACCCTCCTACCACCGTCGACATGTCGCGTCTTCTTCCAACGACAGCAGCCACTTGCCGCGTCTTTTTCCAACGACAAGTGGTCAGGTCATGTCACGGGGCGCGGCGAACCTCCAGCGCTTGTGGAAGATTTGCTGGTCGCCAACGAACGTGGTCAGCTCGGTGTCCACGTAGTAGGCGTCCTTGTCGCAGGTCATCTCGCCTTGGGCGACCACCGTGGTGTGCCAGTCCGCGCGGGACAGTTGAATGCGCCGCTCACTGCGCACGGTCGCGGAGTTCGGGTCTTCGTCCACGATGTGGAAAGTGTCCCGTTCGTGCGAGTGATACCGCATGTCCTCGCCGAGCTCTTCGCGCTGGTATCCCTCGCCGCTCTCGTAGACAGCGGTGACCTCGCCGGTGACCAGGTTGCGCGTGATGCTGCCCTGCTCAGACTCGTCGACGGTCGTATGCGGGAACTGCCGTGCCTGCACCGGCTCGGGAAATGGGAACCGAGTATCCGCGTCCCCAGTCAGTACCGGGAAGTGAATGTGTGAGCCGGGCAGGAACACGGTCAGCCGCACCGGCTCCGGGGATGGCCAGACGATCGGCCAACAGGTCGGCGCGATCGCCACCCGCACCCGGTGACCCTCAGGGATCGAGTAGCCGATCGCGTGCAGCGGAAAGCGCACCCGGTAACGGCGATCGGGTTCGAGCAGCTCGGGCCGCTGGTGCCCGTCGCGGTGGGTCAGGTTGAGCACCCCCCGGGTGATCAGCGTGGAGGCGCCGTCGGCGGCCACGTCACACACCCGGACCGCCACCAGCGCCTGGGTTGCCCGGGGAGCAATGGCTCCAGGTGCCCGCCGACGTGTTGGTGCCCGCCGCGGCGTCCTACTGCATCGACGCGAGCAACCAGGAGCAGGTGGCCGCGGCGGTGATCGTGGAGGCGGCCAACATGCCGGTCACCCCGGAGGCTGAGGCGGCGCTGCGGCAGCGCGGCGTGGTGATCTCCCCCGACTTCCTGGCGAACTCGGCCACCAATGCCTGGTGGTGGTGGGTGCTGTTCGGCGACATCGACGGAACGGCGGCGGAGTCCTTCGCCAAGATCGGCACGCGGATCCAGGCGCTGAGCGAGCAGGTGTTCGAGCACGCTCAGCGGTACCGCACCAGCCCACGCACCGCGGCCTTCGCCCTGGCCAGCGCGCGGCTCGACGAGATCGCCATCCGCTTCCCCACGAGCTGACCGCCATCGGGAATGGCGTCGGGACTCAGGCGACCAACGCCCCGGCCGGGTCGACCCGCCCGATCGGCGCGCGCTGGACGGTCGGCGTGCTCGGAACGCTCGGAGCGAGCCGGGTGAGCTCGGTGCGCAGCGCGGTCACCGCCGCGGCGAGGGTGTGTTTCTCGGCGGCGGTGAGGCCTCCCCGGCCCGTGGCGCACAGTTCCGTGTCGATCGCGGTGATGGTCTTCCGCGCGACGCACAGGGTGGCCAGTGACCCGCGGCGCGGCAGTTCGGACAGCTCGGACAGGGTTGTCAGGCGGGAGTCCAGCTCCCAGGCGAAACGGTGCAACGGCAGGGTGCCGGCGGCGTAGGAGTCGATGGTGGCGCGCAGTGATCCGCCCATACGGGGTGACATGATCGCCGGTCAACGAAACGGCAACGCCCGATGAGGCGAACCACTCCCCTACCCAGCGCATCACAGAGCAGTGCCCCGGCGACCAGCTTGACTGGTCACCGGGGCACCGGGTACCCGTCGAGCGCTCAGATGGACAGGAAGCCCAGGAAGTGGCCGGTGTCGAGGTTCCGGCTGGCGCCGTTATCCAGGTTCAGGTCCTGCGAGTGTCCCTGCTGGGGGGCCGCGTCGGGGCCGCTGTCGCTCTCGTCGTCCGCATAGGCAACACCGGCCGCGCCGAGCAGCGCGATGGCGGTGGCCGCGCTAGCGATGATGACCTTCTTCAACATGTGATGTTCCTCCGATTACCCATAGTCCGCCGCCCGCTACGCCGGGTTGCGAAGACCTCCACGTCCCGGCAACGAGTCGGACCGGTATCGCGTCACGATCTTCGCCGGACTCTCCTCCTGTGAGTGACAGGGAGTGCATAGCCGACTGCACTGAGTAGTCAGATTCGATCCATGGTGCAGGCCCACGCCCAACCGTGACAGGCCTGGCCGCAGTCTCGAGATTCAACCGCACGTCTCGGGTGGGTTCGCCGCGGGGCTGCGGCACCGAATTGGACCGTTCGGGCGGCGTTGGCGCCGCTGCCTCGATCAATTGGCGGGTAGGGTGACGTTGCGCTGTCGCCCGGTCAGAGGGACGTGGGATGAATCCGTTTACCAGGATTGGCCTCGAGACCGCGGCTGTGATCATCGTAATGATCATCTTGTTGGTGCTGGCAGCGTATCTGCTCGGCTCGTTCACCATGTAGCGGCGAGGCCGCGCCCGCTCATTCGAAGCGGAGGGCGTCGATGGGGCGCAGCTGAAACTGCCTGCACCCGACTGACGTATGAGGTCGCGCGCATTTCACCGGTCAGCCGGGCAGCGTGGCGGCGCGTTCCATGTCGTGCAGCATCCGCACTCGGCGCCGGCAGTCCGGGTCGGTGCTGAAGTCGGCTGCGAGGAACTCGGCGAGCACCTGCTCCGCGATTGCCGGGCCGACCAGCCAGGCACCCAGGCAGACGACGTTCACGTCGTCGTGCTCCACCGCCTGGCGCGCGGTGTAGGTCTCGTGGGCGACCGCGGCACGGATGCCGGGGATCTTGTTGGCCGCGATGACGGCGCCGACCCCGGTCCCACAGACCAACACGGCCCGGGTGGCCTCGCCGGCGAGCACCGGTTCGCAGACCGCCTTGGCGACGTCCGGGAAGTCCACCGGGGTGTCGTCGTAGGTGCCCACGTCAATCACCTCATGGCCGAGCCGCTCCAGCGCGCCGCGGATATAGGCCTTGAGCGGGAACCCGGCGTGGTCGTTACCGAGCGCGACGATCATTGGTTCCTCCAGTCGGGGGGCTGGGACACGACGCGACGGCGCCGGTCCCATCTCGACGTCACAGAGCCAACCTCGACGCCGCGGGACCCGCACGCTCTGTGACGTGGACGGCCAGTATGCGGCGTGCACCGGCAGCGCCAGAAGGCGATTCAGAACTCGCCGGCCGCCCGCACCAAGGGGCGCAGCTGGTCCCGCTGCTCCTCGGGTAGGAACTCCTCGAAGCTCTCGTAGAGGTGCGTGCGCGCCGCGCGGACGGCGGTCGGCGAGTCCTGGTCCCGGATGGCCTCGTACATCTCCTGGTGGCGCAGGAATTGGTCGGCCTGGAACTGTTTGGGGTCGTCCCGGTGCGCGGACCGCAGGCCGGCGAGCTTGATGGTCACCCCACGGGCCACCTCGTTGCACACCGCGAGCAGCGGGTTCCCGATGCTGGCGTTGACCGCGTTGTGGAATGCCACGTCGGCGGCGGCGAAGGCGTCGTAGTCCTTCTCCAGCGCGGTCCGCATCGCGGCCAGCTGCGCCTCGATCGCGGCCAGCTGGTCGTCCGATCGCAGCTGGGCGGACAAGCCCGCGACGTTTCCCTCGATCACCATCCGGAACTGCACCACCGCCAGCAGGTCGAGCTGCTCCATGGCGACCAGCGAGGTGAGTGCCTTGTACAGGCTCTCGGTGGAGAACGGCAGCACCTCGGCGCCGCCGCCGGGATCCGTGCGCCGGCTCCGGATCAGCCCACCGGCTTCCAGCACCCGCAGCGCCTCGCGCACGGTGGCCCGGCTGACCCCGAACTGGGCCATCAGCTCCCGCTCGCTGGGCAGTCGCGCCCCGGGGACGAGCTGCCCGGTGTAGATGGCGTTCTCGACCTGCTCGACGATCACCTCGTACGCCCGGGTGGGCCTCGGGACCGGGGTGAACCGCAGCGTCTCGTCCTTGGGCATGCCGCAACCTTCCTCGCCGTGCAGTGCTCTCATTCTGGCGCGCGCCCGGTCTTGCGCCCTCCGGGAGGGGGATGCTTAGCTGCTGGTCTACTTGTCAGACCAGCTTGCGCGGAGGTGTGCATGGCCGATCCGCCCCCGCTGTCCTCGGTCACCCGCAAGGTCATCTGGCGGCTGCTGCCGTTCATGATGCTGCTCTACCTGGTCAACTATGTGGACCGGGCGAACGTCGGATACGCGGCGACCAGGATGAACTCCGAGCTCGGGCTGTCCGCCGCCGCGTTCGGGCTCGGCGCCGGGATCTTCTACCTGGGCTACATGCTCTTCGAGGTGCCCAGCAACATCCTGCTGCACAAGGTGGGCGCGCGGATCTGGATCGCCCGGATCCTGATCACCTGGGGATTCGTCTCCGGCCTCACCTCGCTCGTGCAGGGACCGGTCAGTTTCTACCTGGTGCGCATCCTGCTCGGGGTGGCCGAAGCCGGCTTCTACCCCGGCATGATCCTCTACCTGACCTACTGGCTGCCCCGCCGACCGAGGGTCTTCGCCACCTCCCTGTTTGTGCTGGCCATTCCGCTGTCGAACGTGGTGGCCGCGCCGATATCCCTGCCGATGGTGGCCCAGCCGCACATATTCGGGATCACCGGTTGGCGGTTCATGTTCCTGGCCGAATGCATTCCGGCGATCGTGCTGGGCGTCGTCACGCTGTTCTGGCTGACCAGCCGACCGGAGCAGGCCACGTGGCTGTCCCGGCCGGAGAAGGAGGTGCTGGGCGCCGCGCTGGACGCGGAGGCCGCCGAGACCACCCGCACGGTTCGACACTCGGTGGCCAGCGCGCTGCGCAGCCGGCGGGTGCTCGCGCTGGCCTCGGTGTACTTCGGGATCAACTTCGGCCTGGTGGCCCTGATCTTCTTCCTGCCGCAGATCCTGACCTCGTTCAAGCAGCAGTACGGCGCGAGTTACAGCCCGTTGCAACTGGGCCTGCTCACCGCGCTGCCCTATCTCGTGTCGATCCCGGTGATGCTCGCCTGGGGCTGGCATTCCCGGCGGACCGGCGAGGCGACCTGGCATGTCGCGCTGCCGATGTTCGTGGGTGGGATCAGCACCTCGGCCGCGCTGTACATGTCCTCGCCCCCGCTCGCGATCGCGGCGATATCGGTGACCGCGGCGGCGGTCTTCTGCGCGATCCCGGTGTTCTGGCAGCTTCCCTCGGAGTTCCTCACCGGGACAGCGGCCGCGGCGGCCATCGCGCTGATCAACACGATCGGTGTGTCCAGCAACTTCGTCGGCCCGTATCTGATGGGCTGGCTGCGCGACTCGACCGGCAGCTTCCGACCGGGGATGTTCGTGATCGCCGGCTTCATGGTGCTCGGCGGCATCCTCGCGCTAGCCCTGCGCCGGGCCACCGGCCAACCCATCCCCGAGCCGACCGAGCGGACCTTGCTGGCCAGCTCGGCCCCCGGCCTGGAGTTCACCACGGAGGAGACCAGATGAGCACCACCACCGACGTCCCCACGCTGCTCGCCAGGCAGACCGGCGAACCGCAGCTGCCGACCATCCCCACCTTCTCCTCCAGCGCGGAGGAACGCATCCACCGCAAGCAACGGCTGGCGGCCGCCTTCCGGCTGTTCGCCAAGTTCGGCTTCGGTGAAGGCGTCGCCGGGCACATCACCGCGCGCGACCCGGAGGAGCCGCACCATTTCTGGGTAAACCCCTACGGCATGTCCTTCTCCCTCATCCGGGCCAGCGACCTGATCTGCGTGGACGAGCACGGCAGGGTGATCTACGGCGAGCGCCCGGTGAACCAGGCCGCTTTCGCCATCCACGGTGGCCTGCACGCCGAACGCCCGGAAGTGATCGCCGCCGCGCACGCCCACTCGGTGTTCGGCAAGTCCCTGTCCACCCTGCGCTGCATGGTGGACCCGCTAACCCAGGACGCCTGTGCCTTCTACCGCGACCACACCCGGTTCCAGGGCAAGGTGTTGGTCCTCGACTTCGAGGAGGGCAGGCAGATCGGCCGGACCATGAACGGCGGGAAGGCCGCCATCCTGAACAACCACGGGCTGCTCACCGTCGGGCACACCGTGGACGAAGCCGCCTGGTGGTTCATCACCATGGAGCGCTCCTGCCAGGCGCAGCTGGCCGCGATGGCCGCCGGCGACCCAGTGCAGCTGAGCCACTCCGAAGCGGTCGAGGTGCAGGCCGAAATCGGCACCCCGTACGCCGGATGGTTCCAGTTCCAGCCGCTCTACGACATGATCGTCAGCCAGCAGCCGGACCTGTTGGACTAGGGGCCCGGCCAGCGCGCCCGAGGTCAGGCTGGCTGGTCGCGGGCGATCGTGGTGATGCGCTCCAGCGACGTGGCCGAGACCCGGTACGAGGTGCCGACGCGAATGGCGTCCAGCCGGCCGGTGTGAATGTGCCGATATACCGTCATCTTTGACACATTCAGCGCGGCCGCCGCTTCGGAAACTGAGTAGTACAAGTCTTGCCGCATCAAGGGAACCCTCGCCTCACCGAATGATGACGGGCCATGCGCGGATACGTTGACCGGACCACGCGTGGCGCCGTCCACGGATGAACTGGCCGGCGGAGGCGCTGCTTCGTTGCTGCCTCGCCGTCCGGCCAGTGTGCCGGCGGGGACCATAAGGTCGAGATAAGAGAGCCCTAAATCCGCGACACCGCGCACGAGCCGGACCGAGCCACGGCTCTAGGGGACTTCACCAAGGGTGCGGATGAACCCGGCTGTTCATCCGATAGCGCATCATGTCCCGGGCCATGTCGTACCCGCGCTGACGCGGCGCCCATTCATTCTGGGAGTCCGACTTTGACGCTGAGTCCGAGTCGGCCGATCCGGCGTCATCGGCACTGTCGTCGCTGTGGTCGCTGGACGCCGATCCACCCGCCGACCGGGCCGGAGCCTTGGACCGCCGCGCCGGGGCCTCGGCTTCGGAGCGGCCGGCCGGCGCCGGCGGGGCCGCCGAGGGCGGGGCGGAGGAAGTCGCTGGGCCAGGGCCGGTGCCCACGGTCAGGGGCGCGGGCGCCGGGGCGGGGCTGCCGGCCACGGCGAGGACCACCAGCACCAGGGAGAGACCGAACAGGCCACACAGGATCGCCACAACCCAGGTCCGACACAGCTGAAATTCCCGTCCCGGCGACTGGCCGCGACCCGCACGCAGCGACTCAGAGATCCGACGGGCTAACTGACGGACGGTCAACGGAAGCCGACCCAGGCCCAGGCCGGCCGCGCTCCGGGACGCGGGGGATACATTCAACGTGCCAGGACGTGCGTTCAACGGGACGGTGCTGGAGTCCACCAGCCCCGCCCTCTCCGTCGCGTTGGGCACATCTGGCTAACGATCTGGGCCGAACGAGGTGACTCAATTCCGCCGAATGCCGCGAGCCGGCGCGGGAAGCACCGCCAGCCCCCGCTAGTCTGCCGCCGTGCCACATGTCCTTGTGATCGAGGACGACGCTGACGTCCGTCGCGGACTGATGCGGTCGCTGGCCGTGGCGGACATCGCGGCTACCTCCGCGTCTACCGGTATGGCCGGGCTCCAGGCGGCCCTGGAATCGGCGCCGGACCTGATCGTGCTGGATCTCGGCCTGCCCGACATCCAGGGCAACGAGGTACTGCGCATGGTCCGCGCCGTGAGCGAAGTGCCGATCATCGTGGCGACCTCGTGCGACGAGGAACGCCAGATCGTCACCATGCTCGACGCCGGCGCCGACGACTACCTGGTGAAGCCGTTCGGCGGCGAACAGTTCGTCGCGCGCATTCGCGCCACCCTGCGGCGCGGCCGGCTGGACACCCGAAAGCCCAAGCCGGCCCTCTCCATCGGCGGGCTGGTCATCGAGCAGTCCGCCCGCACGGCCACCTTGGACGGCAAGGACCTGCGGCTCGCCCCCAGGGAATTCGACATGCTGTACTACCTCGCCGAACGCCACGGCGAGGTAGTCACCAAGCGAGAGCTGCTGACCGAGGTGTGGCAGGTTCCGTTCAGCGGAACCGACAAGACCGTCGACGTGCACCTGTCCTGGCTGCGGCGCAAGCTCGGCGAGAGCGCCCAGTTCCCGCGTTACCTGCACACCGTGCGTGGCGTGGGTTTGCGGCTGTCCGCGCCGACGAGCTGAGGCAGCGTGCGCGGGCAGCTCATCGGGGTGGTACTGGCCGCGCTGTCGGTTGTGCTGCTCACCTTCCTGATCCCGGTGCTGATCATGGTGCACCGGGACGCCCAGCAGCGGGTGACCCTGACCGCGCTGCAGCAGGCGGCGGAGTTGGCCCCGTTGGCTCACTCGCTGGCTCCCTCGGCGCTGCCCGCCTACCCCGAGCGCGGGTTCTCCGTCTCGATCCTCACCGCCAACGG
The DNA here is from genome assembly GCA_036402515.1 of Pseudonocardia sp. Lineage (GTDB taxonomy): Bacteria > Actinomycetota > Actinomycetes > Mycobacteriales > Pseudonocardiaceae > Pseudonocardia. The sequence continues at coordinate 11,097 of DASWST010000141.1, read as the reverse complement.
CCAGCTCATCGGGGTACCCACACCCCGATCCGCCGGGATCCAGGCCGCGCTGTCGTCGTGCCGCCCATCCACCGGTGACCAGGACGGCGGGGTTGAGGTCCTGCTGCCGGTCCGCAACGGGCCGGGCTGTGACGCCGTGGTGCGGGTGTTCGCCGACAAGCAGGCCATGGGATCCGGGTCGAACCTGCTCACCGTGCTGAGCCTGTGCCTGGGAGCCACCTCCGCGCTCGTCGCGGTCCTGCTGGCCGAGCGCCTGGCCCGGGGCCTGCTGCGCTCCGTCGCCGACCTGGCCGCCGCCGCCGACCGGATAGCCGATGGCGACCTGGCCGCCCGGGTCACCCCGGACGGCCCGGCGGAGATTCGGCGGGTCGGCGACCAGCTCAACCACCTGGCCATCCGGGTGGATCACCTGCTCGACGAGCGCAGCCAGCGCAGCGCGGACCTCACCCACCGGTTGCGGACTCCACTCACCGCGCTGCGGCTGGACATCGACGCGATTCCGGACTCCCCGGCGACCCGGCGGCTGCTCGCCGACTACGACAGCGTGAACCGGGCGGTGAACGAGGTGATCCAGGTGGCCCGGCGCCCCCCGGCCCCGGTGACCCTGCGCCGCTGCGACGTGACCCAGCTCGCCAGGGAGCGGGTGGAGTTCTGGGCCGCGCTGGCCGAGGACACCGGACGGGCGATCCAGCGCCAGCTGCCAGTGAAACCGATCTATGTGCGGGCCAGCGCGGCCGACCTGGAAGCCAGCTTCGACGCGATTCTGAGCAACGTATTCGCGCACACCGAGCCCGGCGTGCCGTTCTGGGTCAGCGTCGTGCCCGGGCGGGCGGGCGGAGCCCGGGTAAGCGTGGATGACGCGGGCCGAGGATTCTCCGATTTCGCCGCCATCCGACGTGGCCACTCCAGCACGTCCTCCACCGGGCTTGGCCTGGACATCGCGCGCCAAACCGCCGAGGAGTCCGGCGGACGCCTCCGCATCGGCCGCTCGCCTCAGGGCGGGGCCCGGGTAGAGCTGGACCTCGGCGCGGCGACCGCGGCCAACCCGGTAAACATATTCTCCGCCAGGCGCTGAACCCCCAGAATGACCCGAAGCTGAGCAGGGACTGACCTGGCGGACCGCGGCCGGCGCCAGGCGCGCCGTCACAGGTCTACCCCGCTCGCGGGAGGCCAGCGGGCATGCTGCACGTCACACTCCTCGGAGAACAGTCGATCATCGACGTCGCGACCGGCACCGCCCGGACGCGGTCGTCGCGCACCATCGCGCTGGTCACCTACCTCGTGCTGCACGCCGGATCGCCGCAGTCCCGCCAGCGCATCGCCGGGATGTTCTGGCCGGACTCGAGCGACAGCCAGGCGCTGACCAACCTGCGCCGCGAACTGCACAGCCTGCGCCACATCCTGGGCGAGGAGCGCTGCGTCCTGGTGACCCAGACCGACCTGTGCTGGCGGGACACCCCGACCGCCCGCGTCGACGTGCGATTGTTCGATCTCGAGCGCAGGGCCGCGCTGGCCGCCGAGGCGGCCGAGGATGCGGACAGCGCACTGCGCCACGCGGACGCCGCGCTCGCCGAGTACCAGGGCGAACTGCTGCCGGGCAATTACGACGACTGGCTGCTCGAGGCGAGGTCCGAGCTCCAACAGCAGTGCGTGGAGCTGTGCGGGCTGATCTGCCAGACCCGGATCCGCCGGGGCGAGCTGACCAGGGCACTCGACGCCGCCCGCCGCCGCATCCAGCTGCAACCACTGGACGAGGTCGGCTACCGGGTCCTGATGGGGCTGCACGCCGACCTCGGCGACCGAGCCTCGGCCATCAGCACCTACCACAACTGTGCCTCCGTCCTGGAGCGCGAGCTCGGCGTCCTGCCCGATCAGTCGACCCGGGCGGCGCTGCAGCGCCTGATGGCCAACCAGCAGCCGGCCGACACCCCTCGAGCGTCGAGTGAGCCGGCCGCCGGGCGGTCCGGGTTGGCCGCCGGGCGGGCCGGGTTGGCAGCGGCCCAGCTCGTCGGCCGAGCGGCAGAGCTCGCCGCGCTGCACGAGGTGTGGCGTACCGCCGCCGACGGTCGCCCCAGCATGGCCATCGTCCGAGGCGGCGCGGGGGTCGGCAAAACCCGACTGCTCGCCGAGATCGCGCACCTCGCCCGCCGGCAGGGCGCTGTGGTGGCCAGCAGCCAGTGCTTCGGGACCTCAGGGCGGCTTGCGCTCGCGCCGATCGCGGACTGGCTGCGCAACCCGGCATTCCGATCGGCGACCGGGATGCTCGACTCGGTCTGGCGCGACGAGGTGGACCGACTGGTGCCCTCGGACCCGGCCCGGGGAGGTCCGACGCCAAGCTCTCGAGCCATGGTCGACGCGTGGCAACGACACCGCTTCTTCGAGGGCGTGACCCGGGCGCTGCTCGGTGTCGACCGTCCGACCCTGCTTGTCCTGGACAACCTGCAGTGGTGTGACCAGGAGACGCTGGCGTTCCTCACCTTCTACCTCGGGTACTCCCCCGATGCGCCCGTGCTGGTGGCCGGGACGCTGCGCATCGACCAGCAGGACCCCGAACCCGAGCTCGCGGACTGGACCGTCCGGATGCGGGCCACCGGCATGCTCACCGAGCTCTCGCTCAGCCCCCTGGAGATGGCCGACACCGCGCGCCTCGCCGAGGCGATCCGGGGGCGCCCGCTGCTCGACGATGACCAGAGCCTGCTGCAGGCGGCGACCGGCGGATTCCCACTGCACATCGTCGAGGCGGTGCGCACCGTGGCGGACCTGGGCAGCACTCCGCTACCGGGAGGCGATCTCGCCGCGGTGCTGCGCAGCCGGCTGTCGCAGACCACCCCGGCCGCCCAGGAGGTCGCCGGGCTCGCCGCGGCGGTGGGCCGGGACTTCACCCTGGACCTGCTCGCCGAAGCCAGCGACCTGGACGCCGACAGCGTGGTGCGCGCGGTGGACGAACTGTGGCGGCGCAGGATCGTGCACGAACGCGGGACCAGCTACGACTTCTCCCACGACCTGCTCCGCGACTCGGCGTACGACCAGGTCAGCCCGCCCAAGCGGTGGCTGCTGCACCGGCGTCTCGCGCAGAGCCTGGAGTTGCTGCACGCGAACGACCTTGGCCCGGTCTCGGCCCAGCTCGCGGAGCAGTACGCGCGGGGCGGACGGCCGGATCGGGCGGTCGCCTACTACCGCCAGGCTGCCGACCTCGCGTCCCGGATGTTCGCGCACGCGGAGGCGACCCGCATGCACAACGAAGCGCTGTCGATCGTGCGCGCCGGGCCGACCGGGCGCGACGCCGACCGCCAGGAACTCGCCGTCCTGGAGGCCATGGCGGCACCGCTCAACGCGCGGTACGGCTACTCCTCCCGGGAGCTGCAATCCGTGCTGGAACGCTCGATCGTCCTGGCCGAGTCGCTGGGCCGGACGGACTCGGTGCTCAACGGCTTGGTCGGCTTGTGGACGTCCCAGTTCGTGCAAGGCCGGATCGCGGACGGCCACCAGACCGCGGCCCGCGCGGTGGCCGTGGCCGAACCCGGCACCGAGTCGAGCGGCTCGGCCCATTTCGCCTTCGGCGGGTCGTCGGTCAACCTCGGCAGCCCGGCAGAGGCACTGCGGCATTTCGAGATCGCCGCCGCGCTCGCCGGCAGCGAGTCGCTGACCATCGGAACCCGACCCGACGTGCACACCCGAGCATGGGCGGCACACGCGCACTGGCTGCTCGGCCACGACGAGCTGGCCCTGTCCAGCTGCCGTGACGCGGTCCGGATGGCCCGCTCAGCGGTCGACCAGCCCTACAGCCTCGCCGTGGCGCTGGCCTACGCCGGCATCACCCACCAGATGCGCGCCGACCAGGCCGAGTTGCGCCGCGCGGTCACCGAGCTGCGGGAGCTCTGCGACCGGCACGGCTTCGGCTACTACCGGGAGTGGGGGCTGGTCCTGGACGGCTGGTGCCGAGGCGACGAGTCGGGCGTGCAGCTCGCCCGGCGCGGCATCGACAACCTCAAATCGGACGGGTCGTTCGCCCGCATGCCCTACTGGCTGGCGCTGCTGGCCGACCTGCTGGTGCGGACCGGACAGCCCGACGCGGCCCGCTCGACCCTGGACGCCGCCTCGGTCGGCGGCTGGGCCCGGTACGACCTGTGGTGGCTGCCCGAGGTGATGCGGCTGCGCGCCGCCCATGACACCGATCCGGACCAGGCCGTCTCCCGGCTGCGCTCGGCCGCCCGGCTGGCTGCCGGACATGGCAGCGTTGCCCTGCTCCGGCGCTGCGAGCACGACCTCGCCGAGCGCGGCGTTCGCCCCGAGCCCCCCGACGTTCGCCCGGAGCCGCCCGACGTTCGCCCGGATGCCTCCGCCGAGCCGGTATCACGAACGCTGGGCGAACGCCACGGTTCCTAATCTTCCGCAGCTGGGAAATCGAGACCCCACCGGAGGCAGAGCCAGATGACCACCACATCGATCGAGGTCAGTCCCGCCGCGTACGACGAGCTCGCGGCCACCCTGCGCGGGGACCTGATCACCCCGGACGACCAGCGGTTCGACGAGGCACGAGCCGTCTACAACGCGATGATCGACAAGCGGCCGGCGGCGATCGCCCGCTGCCGGGACACCGCCGACGTGGTGGCCTGCGTGCGGTTCGGCCGCACCCACAACCTCACCCTGGCCATCCGAGGCGGCGGCCACAACGCGGCCGGCTTCGGCGTATGGGACGACGCCCTGGTCATCGACCTCTCGCTGCTGCGCAGCACCACGGTGGACCCGGACAACCACACCGTGCGCGTTGACCCCGGGTGTACCTGGGCCGACGTGGACCACGCCACCGTGGCGTTCGGCATGGCCACGCCGAGCGGCTTCCTGGGTTCCACCGGCGTCGCCGGCCTGACTCTCGGCGGCGGAATCGGCTACCTGTCCCGGCGCTTCGGGCTGACCGTCGACAACCTGCTCTCCGCCGACGTGGTGCTCGCCGACGGCACGTTGGTCACGGCCAGCGAGAACTCCCACAGCGACCTGTTCTGGGCGCTGCGCGGTGGCGGCGGGAACTTCGGCGTGGTCACCTCCTTCACGTTCCGCTGCCACGACATCGGCGAGCACGGTCTGATCATCGGCGGGCCGGTGCTGTACGACCTGGCCGACACCGCCGAGGTGATGCGCTGGTACCGGGAACTGCTGCCGTCGCTGCCCGAGGAGCTCAGCGGTTGGATCGGCACGCTGACCATCCCGCCCGCCCCGCCGTTCCCCGAGGAACTCTGGGGCCGCAAGGCGTGCGGCATCGTGTGGTGCTACACCGGGTCGCACGAGAAGGCCGACGAGGTGCTCGAGCCGATCAAGGCATTCGGCTCGCCGTTGGTCGTCGGGCTGCACGAGATGCCGTTCAACGTGCTGCAGACCGCATTCGACGCCCTCTACCCCGCCGGCCTGCAGTGGTACTGGCGGGCGGACATGTTCGAGGAGATCTCTGACGAGGCGATCGCCGTCCACTGCAAGTACGGCGAGCTGCTGCCGACCGGCCATTCCACCATGCACCTGTACCCGATCGACGGCGCGGCCAGCCGGGTGCGGGAGGACGCCACGGCGTTCGCGTACCGGGGCGGCGGATGGGCCGGGGTCATCGTGGGTGTCGACCCGGACCCGGCCAGCGCCCAGTTCATCTCCCAGTGGGCCCGGGACTACTGGGCCGAGCTGCACCCGACCTCCGCCGGCGGCGCCTACGTGAACTTCATGATGAACGAGGGCGAGGACCGGGTCAAAGCCTCGTACCGGGGCAACTACGACCGCCTCGTGCAGGTCAAGAACCGCTACGACCCGGACAACACCTTCCACGTCAACCAGAACATCCGCCCCACTACCCGGGGTTTGTAGGTGCGGATCCACACCTGTGCCCCGGCGGTGCGGCGGGCGGACATATCCGGCATCGCCTACGGCTTCATGGCTTCCCAGGCGCTGTTCGCCGCGCTGGAGATCGGCTTGTTCAGCCACCTCGCCGCCGGGTCACGCACCGTCGCCGAACTGACCGGCGTGAGCGGGGTCGCGCCGAACCGGTTGCGGACGCTGCTGAATGCGCTCGTCGGACTCGGCCTGGTGGTGGCCGACGGGCGACGCGGCTACGCCAACGCGCCGGCCTCCGACCGCTACCTGGTGCGCGGAGCGCCCGGCGACTTCGGCGAGTACTTCCGGCTGCAGATCGCGCAGCAGATCTATCCCGCGCTGCTGCACCTGGGTTCCGGGCTGCAGGGCACCGGTTCGGCGTTCGGCACGTTCACCGACCTTCTCTCCCGACCGTATGAGGCCCGCATCTTCACCTCCGCGCAGCACGCCGGGTCGCTCACGGCGGCCAGGGCGCTGGCCGGGCGGGTGCCGATGGGGCAGGCGCGCACGCTGCTGGACGTGGGGGGCGGCAGCGGCGCGTTCGCCATCACACTGTGCACGCGCAACCCGAGGCTGCGCGCGACCGTGCTCGACTTCCCCGCCGTCACCGACGTGGCCCGGGAGTACCGCGACGCGGCCGGGCTGGCCAACCGCATCGGCCTGCTCGGCGGCGACGCCATGCACACGCCATGGCCGCCGGACCAGGACATCGTGCTGATGTCGTACCTGCTCAGCGCGATCGGAGACGGGGAGATCGACGTCGCGCTGGCCAAGGCCTACACCTGCCTGCGCCCCGGCGGGCTCCTCGTCGTGCACGACTTCATGCTCGACGACAACGAAGCCGGACCGGCGCTGGCCGCGCTGTGGTTCCTGCAGTACGTCGCCTACCGCTCCGACGGGGTGTCGTTCTCCGGGCGGAGCCTGGCCGCCCGGCTGGTCGACGCCGGCTTCGCCGCCTCGGAGAGCGAGGCGCTCATCCCCGAGATCACCAAGGTGATCCTGGCCAGGAAGGCGGCCGCCTGATGAGCACGACCCGACCCCTCGCCGTGGGGATCACCCCACTGGAGACCCGCCGAGACGTCATCGTGCGCCTCGCCGGACGGGCCGAAGAGCTCGGTTACGCAGCGTTTTTTGTCGCCGAGGCGTGGGGTCACGACGCATCCGTGCTGCTGGCCGAGGTCGCCGTGAACACCAGCCGGATCCAGATCGGCACCGGGGTGATCAACGTCTGGGGACGCGGCGCGGGGAGCATCGCGATGCTGGCCGCCAGCCTCGACGAGCTGTCCGGCGGCCGGTTTGTGCTCGGGCTCGGCGCGGGCAGCCCGCAGCTCGCCGAAGGGCTGCACGATGTCACGTTCCGCGCCCCGGTGAGCCGGCTGGAAGCGACCACCAGGCAGGTGCGGCGGCTGCTCGACGGTGAGCGCATTATCCCCTCAGAACCCGGCGGGAGCAGGCCGCTGCGCCTTGGCGTGCTCCCGCCCTCCCGGGTGCCGATCACCCTGGCCGGGCTCGGGCCGCGCGCTGTCCGGGTCGCCGGCCAGCACGCGGACGGTTGGTACCCGTTCCTGCTGCCGGTCTCCTCGCTCAAGGCGGCCGAGGCGGATCTGCACGCGGGCGCGGCGCTCGGTGAACCGGGCCGACCGCTACCACGGATCTGCCCCGGCATCCCGGTAGCGATCTCGTCGGACCCGGCGCGGGCCCGCGCGACGGCGGTCTGGTGGGTGGCGTTCTACCTGACCAGCATGGGTCCGCTGTACGCCAAGACGCTGCGCCGACTGGGCTTCGGTGACGCCGTCGGCGAGGTGCTCGCGGCGAACCCCACCCGCGGCGGCACCCCGGAGATCCCGGAGTCGGCGGGGATGCTGCTCGACGAACTCACCCTCTGGGGGACCGCGGCCAACGCACGGGCGGGTCTGGACAGCTGGTACGACGCCGGCGCCGACATGCCCGTCGTCGTGCTGCCGCCGAACCAGAGCGCGCACGAACTCGAGGACATCCTCGAGGCGTTGCGCCCGACAGCGCCGGTCCCCGCCGACTCCGGACCGAACAGGTGGCACCCATGACAATCGATCAGCACAGCCGCGACAAAGTGGACTGGCGAGTGGTCGACGAGGGCTGGGGGCGCAGAGCCGTCGACTTCGCCACGCTCAGCGAGCCGGGCAACTGCCGGGAGTACGTGGCCGTGCATCAGCGGCTCGGCGTCAGCGAGGGCGACCGGCTGCTCGACATCGCGTGCGGCTCCGGTCTCGCCGTCGAGCTGGCCAGGGCGAGGGGTGCCGAGTGCGCCGGCATCGACGCGTCGAGCCGGCTGATCGCGGTCGCCGTGGACCGGAACGCGGGCGCCGACATTCGGGTCGGCGACATGCACGCGCTGCCCTGGGCGGACGCGAGCTTCGACGTTGCGACCAGCTTCCGAGGGATCTGGGGCACTACTCCCTCGGCGGTGGACGAGATCTACCGCGTGCTGGTGCCCGGTGGCCGGCTGGGGCTGACCGTGTGGGGGCACATCAAGTTGTCACCCGGCGCATGGGCGCTGGCGCCGTTCCGGATGGCCGACTCTTCGAAGGTGCAAAACCAGGCGGCGATGCAGCTCAGCCGACCCGGCGCGGGCGAGGAGTTTCTGGCCCGGTGCGGCTTTGTGGACATCGAACGGGTCGACGTGCCGTTCGTCTGGGAGTTTGCCGACCCGGAGATGTTCGCCCGTGCGCTGGCCTCCACCGGCCCCGCGTACGAGGCGATCCAGAACGTCGGCGAAGCGGCGTTCCTCGAGGCGGCGACGCACCAGGCCCGCGAAGCCGTGCGGGACGGGCTGCCGCTGCGCGCCCCACTGGCCGTGGTCGGCTACCTCGCCCGCAAGGCCTGTTAGTGCCCCGGCGCTCGGCGCGCGCCCGGATGCCGGCGCGGCGGCTTGGCGATCGGCGCGGCGGGCCGGTGGACGCGGGATAGCATCGGTGCGTGGAGGCCGACGACGGTTCGCGGGACACCGCGCTGGACACGGACGGCCCGCGCGGGCTGCCCCGGGGTGTGCGGCCTTTGCTGGTGCTGCCCAAGATCCGGGAAATCCTGGAGATCTTCTCCGCCGAGCAGCCGGAGCTGTCCCTTCCCGAGATCCGCAAGGCGACCGGGCTGCCGGCCAGCACCTGCCAGCGGCTGGTGGCCAACATGGTCGTCGAGCAGTTTCTGGACCGGGTCGGTGACCGCTACCGAATCGGCCTGCGGCTGGGCTACTGGGCGGCGCCGGCGGCGGCTGGCCTGGACATCAGTGATGTGGTCGCTCCGGCGGTGACCGCGCTGCGCGACGAGACCGGCGAGACGGCGTGTTTCTTCCGCCGGGAGGGCGACCTGCGGGTGTGTGTGGCGATGGCCGAGACCCTGCACGCGATCCGGCGGGAGATGTACGTCGGCAAGCTCATGCCGCTGCACGCCGGTTCCTCCAGCCGGGTGCTGCTGGCCTGGGACGACGCCGCGGCGGAACGGGTGCTGGCCGGCCCGCTGCCCGCGTACACCGAGCTGACCGTGACCGATCCGTCGGTGCTGCGCATCCTGCTGGATCAGACGCGTCAGCAGGGCTACTCGGTAACCGCCGAGGAGCGGGACGCCGGCGCCTCCGGGATTTCCGCCCCGGTGTTCGGCCCGGGAGATCAGCTGGTCGGCGCGCTTGGGATCAGTGGCCCTACTCAGCGACTTACCCCGCAGCAGTCGATGGCCTGGGCGCCGCTGGTGGTCAGGGCCGCCCAGCAGGCGACCAGGTTGCTCGGCGGGCGGCCGCGCTCCGGCCGCTGACCCGGAGACGTCTCGACGCACTCAGCTCAGATAGTTGCTCAGCTCGATCAGGTTGCCGTCCGGATCCCGCAGGTAGCAGCTGAGGATCGGGCCGATGGCGCCGGTGCGCTCCACTGGGCCCTCTTCGATCGGCACCCCCGCCGAGGTCAGCTCGGCCATTACATCGGCCACCGGCTCATCGACCACCAGGCAGATGTCCGCCGAGCCGGGGGTCGGGCGCACCGCCTTGGGCTCGAACTCCTTGCCCACCTCGTGCAGATTGATCTTGCTGGTGCCGAAGGCGAGTGCGGTGCGGCCGCCGGCGAAGGTGACCGCCTCCATACCCAGCCGGTCGGTGTAGAACGCGACGGTCGAGTCGATGTCGGCGACGGTGAGCACGAAGTGGTCCAAGCGGTTGATCTTCACGCGGTTCCTCCCGGGTCGGTCCTGGCGGCCTCGCGGTGCGGGTGGTCCGCCGTCAAGCATGTCCGTCCGGGGCTCACAGCGCGACCGGCGAACACGCGGCAACCGGGTCACCGAGTGCCCAAGGGTGCCCGGCCGGCGAGCGCCGAGCACCCTCGGCGGCGCGGCTGCGCGCGGGTTCGCCGAGCGCGCTGGTGAGCTCTTGACCGGCCCGGACCAGGCGGTGGAACGACTCGTGCGTCAGCCACGCCGGGCGCAGCGCGTACAGCACGTCCTCCAGCGGGGTGTTGCCGCTGGCGCCGGGCGCGAACGGGCAGCCGCCGAGGCCGCCCAGCGCGGCGTCCACCGCGCCCACCCCAGCCTCGACCGCGCTGATCGTGGCGTGCGGGCTGGCGTTCACCACGGTGAGCAACATCTTCTCCAACGCCTACCACATCTATCAGGCGGAGATCTTCCCCACCGAGCTGCGCGCCTCGGCGACTGGATGGACCTACGCGCTGTCCCGGATGACCACCGGGCTGATGCCCTTCCTGCTGCTCCCGCTGCTGGAGGCCCGCGGCCCGGGGAGCGTGTTCCTGGTCGTCGCCACTGCGATGCTCATCGTCGCGGCGGACATCGCCCTGCTCGGGCCCCGGACCTCGGCCCGCTCCCTGGAGGAGATCAACCCGCGTCAGCGGTCGGGACGCGGGGGTGGGTGTGTGCTGAAACCCGCAACACAGTGTATGGAGAGCGCCGACTCGCGGGCCGTTGTCACAGGGCGACGGCGACGCCGCGTGGAAGTTGCACCAGGCGGGTGCCGTAATCCGCGTGCAGGGCGTCCGCGTCGGCGAGGAAAGCAGGCCAGTCCAGTTGCGGGACCGGGCGGGGTGGGCTGGACAGCGGGCGGAGGAAGTTGTCGTGGTGGCATGGGATGAGCACGCTCGGCCGCAGCACCTCGCCGAGCCGCCGCAGGTATCTCGGAGTGCGCTGGCGGGCGGCGAGGCAGGCGATCAGCACGTCGGCGGGTTGTTGCCGGGCCAGGGGCTCGTCGGCGATACCGGCGCTGGTCTGCACATGCAG
>DASWST010000140.1:0-23775 GCA_036402515.1 Pseudonocardia sp. | reverse complement strand
GTAGTTCCTACCCGCGAACACCGCGTGAGGAGAACGTCATGACCACCACCCTGCCCGCCCGCGCACCGGTTCCCGCCGGGCAGCCGAGCTACCCGTATGTGGGTACCGAGCTGCCCGGGCCGCGCTCGAGGGAGTTGCTGGCCCGCCAGCAACAGCGTGAGTCCAACGCCCGGGTCTACCCCCGACACTTCCCGTTCGCCGTGGCCCAGGCCGCCGGCTCGTTCATCCGGGACCTGGACGGCAACGTGTTCATCGACTTCCTGGCCGGCGCCGGGGTGCTGTCCTTCGGCCACAACCACCCCGAGCTGGTGGCCGCGGCCACCGAACAGATGAACGTGTTCACCCACGGCCTGGACATGCCCTCACCGGCCAAAGACGCCTTCACCGAAGCCCAGCTGTCCATGCTGCCACCCGGCATGCGCGAGCACGTGAAAATCCAGTTCTGCGGCCCGACCGGAGCCAACGCGGTAGACGCGGCGATCAAACTGGTCAAGACCGCCACCGGGCGAGGCGACATCATCGCCTTCTCCGGCGGCTTCCACGGCAGCACCCACGCCGCGATGGCGATGACCGGCAACCTCTCCCAGAAACGCCCCATCGCCAACGGCATGCCCGGGGTGCACTTCTTCCCCTTCTCCACCGGCGGCGCCCCCGACGGGGTGGACCCGGCCAGCTGGGACAGCACCGCCGCGGCGCTGCTGGAACAGGCGCTGACCGACCCCAACGGCGGCATCCCACTACCCGCCGCGGTGATCATGGAGATGGTGCAAGGTGAAGGCGGGGTCAACCCGGCCAGCGTGGCGTTCGCCCAACGGGTCCGCCGGCTGACCCGCGAGCTGGGCATCCCACTGATCGTCGACGAGGTACAAACCGGCTGCGGACGCACCGGCAGCTGGTTCGCCTTCGAGCAGTACAACATCGAACCGGACGTGATCGTCGCGTCCAAAGCACTCTCCGGCATGGGCCTGCCGGTGGCCATCATCATCTACCACCAAGACCTGGACGTGTGGCAGCCCGGCGCGCACACCGGCACCTTCCGCGGCAACCAACTCGCCTTCGCCGCCGGCGTCAAAGCCGTCGAAATGTTCCACCGCGACGACATCCTGGGCAACGTCCGCGCCCGCGCCCAGCAAATCACCCGCCGCCTAGCCCCACTCTCCGCACACCCCGGCGTGGTCGAGGTCCGCGGCCGAGGCCTGATGTGGGGCATCGAGCTACGCGCCCCCGGCGACGGCCGAAGCGCCGGCAAGTTCGCCGAGCAGGTGCAGGCCCGGGCGCTGCGCAAGGGGCTGATCCTCGAACTCGGCGGCCGCAACGACCGGGTAGTCCGAATGCTGCCCCCACTCAACGTCACCGAACAAGTCGTCGACGTCGCACTCACCATCCTGCTGAACGCCATCGAGCACGCCAGCGTGGCCATTCCCTCGGTCGCGTGACCGATCGTCTCGGTGGCTCGATCACCAAAACCCGAAGCAGACGAAGTGTGCGACCTGATCCCTCGGCACTGGCGGCGCTGGTGGCGGTGCTGGTGGCGGCGGCGTTGCTCGCCGGCTGCGCCAGCGCCGGCCCAGCGTCCGTGCCCGACCAGGCCAGTTACACCACGGGTCTGTGGCCGGCCCGTCCCAGAGTCCAGCTGTCCTTCGACGTCGCCCCCGACCTCCACTCGGTGACCGGACGGGAGTCAGTGGTGTTCACGCCGGACGCCCGGACCTGCGAGCTGGTGTTCCGGGCCTGGCCGAACAACCCCACTATTTCCGCGACCGGGGGCTCGCTCGTGGTGACCGACGCGGCCGTGGCCGGACGGCCGGTGACTCCACAGGTGATCGCCGCCGGCGCTCCGGGCGGGGCACCGGGGACGATGATCCGGCTTCCGCTGCCGAGCTGCCTGGCGGCGGGCCAGTCGACCGAGGCCAACATGGGTTTCCGACTCACCCTCGGTGCCGACGCCGACGAGCGCGTCGGGTACTCGGCCAAGACCCACACCGCCTGGTTCGGTTCGGGCTTCCCGCTGCTCGCCTGGATTCGGGGCCAGGGCTGGGTACGGGATCCGGCGGTGCCGATGAACGGCGAGACGGCGGCCAGTGAGGACTTCATGCTGTCGGCTCTGTCGGTGACCGCGCCGAGCGACCTGCGGGTGCAGGGGACCGGCACCGCGGCCGGGGACTCGCCGGGGCCCGCCCCGGGCACGACCACGCACCGCTTTACCGCACCGGCGGTCCGGGACGTCACCGTCGGGGTGGGCCACTACGACGTGCTGACCCGCGACATCGGCGGCGTGCAACTGCACCTGGCGACGCCGACCAGCGGCACCAAAGCCAGCCCGGCCGAGTGGGCCGACCAGATCCAACAGGCCGTCACCGGGCTGACGAAGATCTTCGGGCCATTCCCGTACCCCGACTTCTGGGTCACCATCACCCCGGGGCAGAGCGATGGAACCGAGTTCCCGGCGGCGCTGCAGATGAGCGATTCGAAAAATGCGGACCTGCAGGCACTGATCGCGCACGAAGTGTCCCACCAATGGTTCTACTCGCTGGTGGGCAACAACCAGGCCGAGGACCCCTGGCTGGATGAGGCGCTGGCCACCTTCGGTGAGGCCAACGTCGGCGGCGACGCCAGCGACTATCAGTTCACCGACACCCCGTCACGGGTTGTCGGCCTTATGGGGCGGCCGATGTCATACTGGGCCTCGAACGGCGGATTCGGCCGCTACACCGAGGCCGTTTACAACCAAGGTGCAGCGGTCTTGCTCGAAGCCAGGCGACGGGTCGGGGCCGACAAGTTCGACGCGGCTCTGCGCGGCTACATCGTCGGCAACGCCCACCGGGTGGCCACCCCGAATGACTTCGCGAGGGCCTTCGCCGACCAACCTCAGGTGCTCGACCTGCTGCGCCAGGCAGGCGCACTGACCGGGCACCCCTAGTCGGGTCATATGCGCACTGACCAGCCGGGATTAGTGTGGCGGCCGCGCTCGGTCAGAGTAGGCCGCCGACCAGGTCTGTCACGGTACCGAGCAGTTTGGTGACGGTGTCGAGGAGGCCGCCGACCGGATCGTCGGCCTCACCCCCCTTCGGATCGACGAGGTCCTTGTTCTTGTGCTTGTGCTCGTGCACGCTCCGGTGCTGCACGCTGGACACACCGCTGTCGTTGTTGTTGTCCTGGTTGTCCGAGGCGTTAGCGACACCCGCCAAGCCACCTAAACCGATAACCACGATGACCAGGGTTAGGGCCAGTCGCTTAATGCTGCTCATCGGACTTCCTTTCGGCCATGGTTATGCCCCAAACGGGTGTGGGTCAGCATTGCGAAGGCCTGGCCCGCGATTCTCCGTTGATCATTCTGACGCTTAATGCTGGTAAAAGTTCAGCAGTTCACTCGACCAGGTTGGTGAACACGAATTCCCCACTTCGCATATCTGGACTGCACGTCGCACACCGTGTGCGGTATCTGTGTGCGGTATGCGAAGTGGAGGCTGGATATGCGAAGTCGGAGTGCGGGGCGCCGCGGCGGGCGGCAGGGTGCGGGGTGCGGCGGGTTCTAGGGCGGCGGGATGTGAGGGTGGCGGCTAGGTTGGGAGGGTGGGTACGGGCCGGGAACCGCTGGTGGCGAACAGCTCCCATTGGGGCGCCTTCACCGCCGCGCGGGAGGGAGACGGTCTGCGGATCGAGCCCCATCCGCTAGACCCCGACCCCTCGCCCTTGCTGGGCAACTTCACCGACGCGGTGTCGCACCCGGCCAGGGTCAGGCGTCCTTCGATCCGCCGAGGCTGGTTGGAGCGCGGGCCAGGCGCGGACCGCCGGCGGGGCGATGACCAGTTCGTGGAGCTCGACTGGGATGACGCGCTGGACCTGCTCGCCGGGGAACTGCACCGAGTCCGCTCCGACTACGGCAACGCGGCGATCTACGGCGGGTCCTATGGCTGGGCCAGCGCCGGGCGCTTCCACCACGCGCAGAGCCAGCTGCACCGGTTCCTGAACTGCCTCGGCGGCTTCACCCGGTCGGTGAACACCTACAGCCACGGGGCGTCGGTGGTGGTGCTGCCGCACATCGTGGGGGCCGCCGGGGCGCGGCAGGTGATCGCCGGCGGCACCTCCTGGTCGGTCATCGCCCGGCACACCGAGCTGCTGGTCGCCTTCGGCGGCTTGCGCACCAGCAATACCTGGATGACGCCGGGCGGCCGCACCCAGCACACCGTGGGGGCCCACCTCGACGAGGCAGCCAGCAGGGGCATGCGGGTGGCCAGCCTGAGCCCACTGCGCGACGACCTGCCGGCGCGGCTGCCCGGCCGGTGGTACCCGATCACGCCCAGAGGCGATGTCGCGGTCATCCTCGCGCTGTGCTGGGTGCTGGTCACCGACGGCCTCGCCGACCGGGCGTTCCTGGACAGGTACACGGTCGGCGCCGAGCGTTTCCTGGCCTATCTGCGCGGCGACCTCGATGGGCAGCCCAAGGACCCGGACTGGGCAGCGCCGCTGTGCGGTCTCGCCGCGACGGAGCTGCGCGCGCTGGCCCATCGCATGGCGGCGAGCCGCACCTTCGTGCACGTGAGCTGGTCACTGCAGCGCAGCGAGTACGGCGAGCAGCCGGTCTGGGCGGGTATCGCGTTGGCGGCGCTGCTCGGCCAGATCGGCCTGCCCGGTGGCGGGTTCGGCCACGGCTACGGCTCGATGGGCGACGTAGGCGGCGGGAGCCTGCCATACGAGCTCCCCTCGCTGCCGCGGGGTCGCAATCCGGTGCAGTCGTTCATCCCGGTCGCCCGGGTGTCCGACATGCTGCTCGCCCCCGGCGCCGCGTTCGACTACAACGGCCAGCGCCGGCCTTATCCGGAGATCCGGTTGGTCTACTGGGCCGGCGGCAATCCGTTCCACCACCACCAGGATCTGCGCCGGCTGCGACACGCCTTCGCCAGGCCGGACACCGTGGTGGTGCACGAGCCGTACTGGACGGGCACCGCGCGGCACGCCGACATCGTGCTGCCGGTGACCACCACCGTGGAGCGGGACGACCTGGGCGTGGGGCGCGGGGACAGCCATCTGCTCGCGATGAAGCAGGTCCGCCCGCCGGTCGCCGAGGCCCGCGACGACTACCAGATCTTCGCCGGGGTGGCCCGCCGGCTGGGTGTGGGGGAGGAGTTCACCGAGGGGCGGACCACCCCGGAGTGGCTGGCCCACCTCTACCACCAGTGGCTCGGGCAGCTGACCGGCCGGGGATACCGGGTGCCGAGTTTTGCCGAGTTCTGGGCGGCCGGTGCGCTCGAGCTGCCCGACCGCCGCGGTGACCAGGTGCTGCTCGCCGAGTTCCGCGCCGACCCGGACCGCTACCGGCTGGACACGCCCAGCGGCCGCATCGAGCTGTTCTCCCAGACGGTGGCCGACTTCGGCTACCCGGACTGCCCGGGACACCCAGCCTGGCTGCGCCCTACCGAGTCACCCGGCGCGCTGGGTGCCGACCAGCTCGGCCTGCACCTGATCGCTAACCAGCCAGTGTCCCGGCTGCACAGCCAACTGGACATGGGCGCCTACAGCCAGGGTTCCAAGGTCGCCGGGCGCGAACCTGTCCGGATGCACCCCGACGACGCCCGCCAGCGGGGCATCGCCGCTGGTGACGTGGTGCGGGTGTGGAACGAGCGGGGCAGCTGCCTGGCCGGCGCGGTGCTGTCCGAGGACGTCCTGCCCGGCGTGGTCCAGCTGTCCACCGGGGCCTGGTTCGACCCGTCCTCGGACCTGGTGACCTGCGCCCACGGCAACCCGAACGTGCTCACCGCGGATCGGGGGACCTCCCGGCTGGCCCAGGGCTGTGCCGGGCAGCACACGGTGGTGAAGGTCGAGCCGATGACTCAGCCGGTGCCACCGGTCAGGGCCTTCGAGCAGCCGGCCTTCGTCCCCGCACCGGAGTGGCGCGCGGCGCCGAGCCCGGCGGCGGTCGCCGGCGAGGGCGGCGTTTGATCATGATTTGATCATGGTCTGATCATGAGCCCATGGTGACTCGGGCGGCCGAGCCGTTCTCCGCGACCACCGGGTTGGACAGCGACCCGAGGCCCTCGACCGCCACGGTGATGGTGTTGCCCGGCTGCACCGGCGCGACGCCCTCGGGGGTGCCGGACAGCACGATGTCGCCCGGGCGCAGCGTGGTGAACCGGGTGATGTACTCGATCAGGTAGGGGATCGGGAAGATCAGGTCCTTGGTGCGCCCGTTCTGCCGGAGCTCACCGTCCACGGTGCAGGTGACGCCGACGTCCTCCGGGTCGTAGTCGGTCTCCACCCACGGCCCGACCGGGCAGAAGGTGTCGAAGCCCTTGCCCCGGGTCCACTGGCCGTCCGACTTCTGGATGTCCCGGGCGGTGACGTCGTTGCCGCAGGTGTAGCCGGCGATGACGTCCCAGGCGTCGGCCGCCGCGACGTGCCGCGCGGTGCGCCCGATGACCAGCACCAGCTCCGCCTCGGGGTCCAGCCGCTTGGACAGGCTCGGGTACACCACCGCCTCATCGGGGCCGATCACCGCCGCGGGTGGCTTGAGGAACAACAGCGGCTCTTCCGGCACCGGGTTGCCGAACTCCTCGGCGTGCGAGCGATAGTTCCGCCCCACGCAGAGCACGGTGGCGGGGGTCACCGGGGCGAGCAGCCGTACCTCGTCCAGCGCGCCCACCGCGTTGCCGGTGGGCGCCAGGTCCACGAAGGGGGTGCCCTCGGTGGCCAGCACCACGCCGTCCTCGAGAATGCCCCAGGCGCCGGCGCCGGCGGTCTGATAGCGAACGATCTTCAACGGGGTCCTCCCGGTCAGCAGTTGTTGTAGGTGTTGGTCCAGAGCGCGCCCTCGGCCGGGTCGCCCTGGGCCGGGATGATCTGGACGTCGTGCATGGTGGCGAGCGTGCTGCGCACCGCCTCCGGGCGGAAGCAGCCGTCCTCCGACAGGGCCGGCACCAGGGCGTTGAGCGTCTGTTGCAGGATCCCGATGTCCTTCGCGGACATCCGGTCGGCGATCTGTGCGGCCGCGTCGTTGGGGTTTGTCCGCACCTTCGCCATGGCCGTGTTGATCGCCCGGCTGAACGCGCGGACGGCCTCCGGGTGCTGTTCGCCCCAGGCCCGGTTGATGGCGAATCCGGTGTAGGCGAAGTCGGAGAACAGCGGGACGTCACCGGCCGCCCCGTCGATCAGGATAGTGCCGAACCCCTTGGCCTGGGCCACATAGGGGGTGGGCGGGGAGAGCTGGTAGGCGTCGATCTGCCTGGTCTCCAGCGCCGCCAGCAGCGATGCGCCGTCGCCGATGGCGATGATCTGCGCGTCCCGCTCGGGGTCCAGGCCGGCGGCCCGCAGGTAGTAGCGCAGGTACCGGTCCGACGCCGCGCCCCGGGAGGTGACGCCCAGCCGCAGCCCCTTCAGCGCCGCGTAGCGCTGCTCGATCGGCGACGCCCTGCTCACCCCGCGCTCGCGCGCCACGTTCGGATTCATCACCAGCGTGAACGTCACCCGCCGCACCAGGTTGTGCACCATGACCAGGCTTTTCTCCCCTTCGGCCGCCAGCGTTGCCAGGTCGTCGAAGCCCATGTCGGCGACCTGCGCGCTGCCGGAGACCACCGCCGGCACCCCATCCGCGCCGCTCTGCAGCTCGACGATCTTGACTTCCAGCCCCTCTCGCTGGAAGGTGCCGTCCTTCTCGGCGATGTAGAGCGGGGCGAGGAAGGCGCTGGGCAGCGAGGTCACGGTGAGTGCGGTGCGGCCGCCTTGGCTCGCGGAGTCACCGCCGCACGCCGCGAGCGTCAGTACCAACGCGATGGCCGAGCCCAGCATCGCGGACTTGCGCGCCGTCAACACCAGTCCTCCCATGACCTCTCCTCGTCAGTCGTACCTGCCCGGTCCGGCGCCGGTCCAGCGGTCACCGGCCGGCGGCGGCGTCCGGTACATCGACCTCGCGTTGCCAGCGCAGCGCGTGCCGCAGCGGGCGGAGCATGAGGTTCATCAGCAGCACGATCGCGCTCAGCGAGAGCACCCCGGCGACCACACCGGAGGTGGAGAAACTGCCGGCGGCGGCCCGGGTGAGGTAGCCCAGCCCCCGGTTCGACGAGATGAACTCGCCGGTCACCGCGCCGATCATGGCGGCCGGCAGGGTGATCCGCAGCGCGGCCAGGATGAACGGCGCGGCGGAAGGAAGCATGACGGTAGGCAGCTGGTCGCGGCGGGACGCGCCCATCACCCGGGTGACCTCGAGCAGACTTGCCGGAACCTGGGAAAAGCCGGCGACGGTGTTGATGAACACGATAAAGAACACGAAGTACGCGGCGATGAGGACCTTCGGGGCCATTCCAATGCCGAACCAGAGAATGAACACCGGGCCCATCGCCACCGCCGGCACCGAGTACGCGATCAGGAAGTACGGCTCGGTGATCCGGTAGGCGAGCCGGAGCACGGCCAGCGGCCAGGCGACCAGCACGCCGGCCGCCGCGCCCAGCAGATAACCGAAGAACGCCGCGGTCATGGTGAACTGGGCGTGGTACCAGAGCTGGCCGGACGCGGCCCACCCGGCCAGGGTCGCGGCCACCTCGGTGGGCGAGCTGAGGTAGAACGGCCGCACCAGCGTGCCGGACACCAGTTCCCACCCGACCAGCGCGATCACCACGATGGCCAGCCGGGCCAGGAGCAGGAAGCGGCGGTGTGCCCGGCGGGCGGCGAGGTGCTCGCGGCGAGTGTTGGCGAGGACGCTCGCCCCGGTGGTCGGTGTCATCCGGGCAGTCATCCGTGCACCCGTCCGCTGTGCCAGGGGGTGAGCCGGTTCTGCAGCAGGCGCAGCAGGGTGTTCGCGGTCATCACCACCGCGGCGATGATCACGATGCCGGCGAACACGGTGGCGATGTCGAACGCCCGCGACGCCCGGGACACCAGGTAGCCAAGGCCCTGGGTAGAGGCCACGAACTCGGACAGCAGCGCGCCCTCGATGGCCCGGGTGAAGGTGATCCGCACGCTGGCCACCAGCGCCGGCGCCGCCGCCGGCAGGGTGACCTTGAGCAGCAGGTCGCGGCGGCTCGCGCCGAACACCCGGCACACCCGCAGCAGCCCCGGCTGCACCTCTCGGATACCGGTCGCGGTGTTCACGAACACGATGAAGTACACCAACAGGGCGGCCATGATGACCTTCGGCAGGGTGCCGAGGCCGAACCACAGTATGAACAGCGGCGCGAGCGCGATCTTGGGTATGGAGTAGAAGCCGATCAGGAACGGCTCGAACACCTCGTATCCGCTCCGGGTCTGGGACAGCGCGAACGCGCTCAGGAACCCGACGGCCGCGCCGATGACGAAGCCGAGCCCGGCCTCGGCCAGGGTGACCGAGACGTGGGTGAAGATGGTGCCCTCGGCGGCGAGCTCGACGATCCGCGCCGCGATGGTGACCGGGTCGCTGACGTAGCGGGGGTTCACCAGGTGTCCCAGGCCGAACTGCCAGAACACCAGGATGGCTACCCCGAGGCCGACGGTGCCGAGCCACAGCGCTGTGCGCTCGCGGTGCCGGCGGCCACGCTCGTCGTGGGCGACCCGGTCACGCACCGCCTGGGCTCGCCCGCCCTCGCGAGCCCAGGTCTCGAGGTCCAGCGTCATTTCGCGGCCTCGCCGATCTCCGTTCGGGCCCCCGCGCTGGCCGCTTGGTTGCCTGTTTGGTTACCGAGGTCGGACCTGATCTCCGCGCGGATGTCCTCCCACAGCGCCTCGTAGAGCGGTGCGAAGCCCGGCGTCTCATGGATCCGGAACGGGTCGCGCGGGCGGGGGATGTCCACGGCGTACTCGCGCTTGATCGTGCCCGGGTTGCTGGTGAACACCAGGATCCGGTCGCTCAGCGCGATGGCCTCGACCAGGTCGTGGGTGACGAACAGCACCGTGGGGCGCGAGCGTTGCCAAAGTTTGAGCAGCTCCGCCTGGAGAATCACCCGGGTCTGCGCATCGAGCGGGCCGAACGGTTCGTCCATCAGCACCACGTCGCTGTCATAGACCAGGGTGCGGATGATCCCCGCGCGCTTGCGCATCCCGCCGGAGAGCTCGCCGGGGTAGTGGTCCTCGAACCCGGCCAGCCCGACCAGCTCGATGAACTCCTGAGCGCGCGCCCGCCGCTCCTGCCTGGGCACCCCGCGCAGCTCCAGGCCGAGCTCCACGTTGCCGCGCAGCGATCGCCAGGGCAGCAGGTTGTCATCCTGGGTGATGTAGCCGACCGAGGTGTTCACGCCGCGCACCGGCGCGCCGTGGTGGGACACGGTGCCCTCGGACGGCGCGGTCAGCCCGGCCAGCAGGTTGAGACAGGTGGACTTGCCGCACCCGGACGGCCCGACCAGGCTGACGAACTCGCCCGGCCGCGCGTCGAACGTGACGTCCCGCAGCGCCAGCACCGGCTCGCTGTCCCGCCCCCGTGGCACGAACGCCTTGTAGATCTGATCGAAGCCGACGGCGCTGTTCATACCGTTCACGCCATGGCCCCGGTGGACCCGCTGCCCTCGGCGGGTTGATCGGCTTTCAGCAGGGTGCTCACCGTGTCGCCCACCGAGAGCTTGTGCCAGAGTGCGAGCTGGGCGGCCCGTGCGGCATCCCGGGCGCGCAGTGCGGTCATGATGCCTTCGTGCTCGGACTGGGAGGCGGCGAGCCGTTCGGGTACCAGCCGGAACACTCGTTGGAACCCGGAGTGGCGCTGCCAGATGTCCATGGTCAATTCGCGGAGCATCTCGTTGCCGCAGGCGCTCACGATCGTGCGGTGGAACTCCCGATTCAGGTCCGAGAAGCCAGGGCCGTCCTGTGCCCGCACCGCCTCGCGCATCCGCACCATGAGGCGATCCAGCTCGGCCAGCTCGGCGTCGGTGATCCGCTCGGCGGCCAGCCCGGTGGCGATGCTCTCCAGGTGGCCCCGGATGAAGTAGGTCTCCTCGATCTCCCGCGCGGTCAACGTGGTCACCCGCGCCCCCCGGTAGGGGAGCATCTCGACCAGGCCGTCCCGCTCCAGCATCCGCAGCGCCTCGCGCACCGGGATATCACTGGTGTCGTACTGGATGGCCAGCGCGCGCAGCACCAGCCGGGTGCCGGAGACCAGCTCGTTGCTCAAGATCCGCTCGCGCAACGCCCGATAGATGGTCTGCGACTTCAGATCGGGCACCGCTGCCCCCTGTGTGGTGTGGATCACAAGCGGCCGAATCATATCAGATATTGTTGGCCGGACGAGGTGCGATTTGCCCTGATCAACGGGGTGCCTACGACCGGTCGCCTGGGGCTCCGCCCGGTCACGGAATCAGGAGAGCGTGGTTGCCAGGCGCGCGGCGATGCGTTCGGCGACCGCGACGACGGTGAGGTGGGTGTTTGCCCTGGGTATGTCCGGCAGCACCGAGGCGTCCACCACACCCAACCCGTGGTAGCCGATCAGCCGGCAGCCCGGGTCGACCACGGCGGCCGGGTCGTCGGGCGCGCCCATCCGGCAGCTGCCCGAGGCGTGCACGTAGTTGCTGACCGTGCGGTCCATCCAGTCATCCAGCGCGCCGGGAGCCTCGAGCTCGGCCAACGGGGTCTGACCGGCCAGCACCAGGTCGGCCAGCGCGGCCACGGCGGGGTGGCGCACCAGAGCCACCGCGCGGTGGAACCCGTCCCGCATCCGGTCCCGGTCCCTCGGGTCGGACAGCATCTGGAAGTCGATGCTCGGCGTGTCGATCGGGCTGGCCGGGTCGAGGGTGACCCGGCCCCGGGAGAAGACCCGGGTGGCCGACACCGCCAGCATGGCCAGCCCCGACTCCGGCGGCTCGAGCCCGGCCGGGGTGAGCGCGACCATCTGCATGTCGTTGCACCCGGCGCCGGCCAACCCGGAGCTGTAGCGCAGCAGCGCGGACACCGTGCGGGCGTTGGCCGCCTTGGCTCGTTCCCGCTCGGAGAGCACCAGTACCAGGGGCAGCAACGGGTGCTCGATCAGGTTCTCACCGACCGGCCGCTCGGTGGCCCCGGAACGCAGCAGCAGCGCCGGCGAGTGGATGGCGCCCGCGCACACCAGCACCTCCGGTGCCAGATGCTCGGTGCCGTCGGCGGTGCGCACCCCGACCGCGCGCCGCCCGTCCAGCAGCACCCGCTCGACCAGCGTGTCGCCGAGGATGCGCAGGTTGGCCCTGCCGCGCGCCGGCTCCAGGTAGGCGTCGTTGGTGGATACCCGCCGCCCGTCGCGCACGGTCAGCGCCGCCGGGCCGAACCCGGTCGCGCCGGGCGCGTGCTGGTCCGGACAGCGGGGGTAGCCGAGGTCGGCGGTGGCCATCCGTAGCGCCCGGTCGAGGGCCGACCAGTGGTGCACCGGCGGCCGCCACAGTGGGATCGGGCCGCCCTTGCCGTGCTGGCGGTCGCCACCGAGGTCCAGGTCGTCCTCGATCCGGCGGAACCAGGGCAGCAGGTCCGACCACGCCCAGCCGGCGCAGCCCAGCTCGTTGGCCCACCGGTCGTAGTCGTTCGGCACGCCGCGCAGCCCGACCATGGCGTTCACCGCCGAGCACCCACCCACCCCGCGTCCGCGCATGTATGGCATCGGCGGCTGGCCGCGCCCGTGCACCGCCACGAGCTCCGGCCAACGGCGTCCGGGCTCCGCGCAGGCGGCCCAGAGACTCCGCCCGCGCACCGACGCCGGGGTGTCCGCCGAGGTGTGGTCCGCCCCCGCCTCGAGCAGCAGGACGCGCCGATCGGGCTGCTCGGAGAGCCGGGCGGCGAGCACCGCGCCGGCGCTGCCCGCTCCGACGATGACCACGTCCTGGTCCGGCATCAGTATCCGGCGGAGTCCGACAGGGTACGGGTGCTCGCGGGGAGTAGGTCGAGCATCGCCGACCAGGTCAGTTGGGCACCGTCGGCCTCGGCGCGGGCTTGATCAGCGGGGCTGAGCGCCTGGACCGGCGGCAGCTCACTCATCATCGCGCCGAGCCGGCGCAGGTAGTCCTCCGGCATGCCCAACCGGGCGCTGTGGTGGTGCACCGCCGCCCGCAGCCGGGCCGCCTCGACCGATTGTCCGGCCACCGCCATCGCCGTCGCGCCGGTGTTCAGCGCGGTCAGCGAGAAGGTGTCGTCCTCGAGCTGCTGGAACCAGGTCAACGCGCGACACAGCGCGACCAGTGCCTCCAGTGCGTGCCCCTCCGGGTCCCTGGACGCGCTTTCCTTGCGGAGGATCGCCCAGCCCAGGAACAGCTGCGCACACCCCGCCGTCCAGATGATGCCGCCCCGTTCGGCCAGCTCGGCTGCCTTGGTGAGCATCGCCTGCCCGTCTTCGGGGCGACCTTGCAGGACGAGCGCGGCGCCGAGCATGGTCTGTCCACTGGCGATCATCCAGTCGTCGCCGACATCCTCGCCTACGTCGACGGCCCGTTCCGCGGCGTCCATGGCCGGGTCCGCCGCCTGGTAAATGATCGCGCCCAACGCGGACTGGAACAGCACCCGCCCATGCAGCAACCGGTGGTCGTGATCGCTGGACGCGGTGGCCAGCGCGATCGCCTCGGCGTAGTGGTGTCCGGCCGCCGCAAAGTCTCCGGTCAGCGCGCTGAGGCTGGCCAGGGCGAGGCTCGCCCGACCCCGATGCAGCGAAGAGGCGCCCGGTGCCGCCCGCAGCGCCGCATCCAGCAGTTGGCGCCCTTCGTCCAGGTGCCCACCGTTGATCCAGAAGCGGTCCAGCGGGCCGACGGTGCGCAGCGCGGCCTCCGGGTGGGCGGCGAGGTCGTGCCTGATCCCGGCGCGCAGGTTGGGCAGCTCGCGGCGCAGCATGCGAGGGACGTGGGCGTCGCGGGGCACGTTCAGCTCGCCGAGGTACCGCGCGACCAGCTCCCGCGCCCACCGCGCGTGAGCCTCCTGTGTGGTGGACGGATCCGGGTCGTGCTCGCGGCAGTAGGCGCGCAGCGTCTCCAGCAGCCGGTAGCGGGTGGGCTCCATGGTGGTGTCGGCGATCACCACCGAGCGGGCCACCAGCGTGGACATCGACTCGATCATGGATGCGTCGGAGGGCCGCACCGCCTCGGCCGCCTCCAGGGAGAAGCCGCCCTCGAACGGCCACAGCCGAAACAACAGCGCCCGCTCGGGGTCAGGCAGCTGCTCGACACTCCACTCGATGGCCGCGTGCAGGGTGGCGTGCGCGGTCAGCGATCCGCGCGGCACCGCGCCGAGCACGCTGAACCGGTCATCCAGGCGCTCGGCGATCTCGGCCAGCCCGAGCACCCGGGCCCGGGCGGCGGCCAGCTCCAGGGCCAGCGGCAACCCGTCCAGTGCCGCGCAGATCTGCCGAGCCTTGGCGGACTCCTCGGCCGTCGGGGTCCACCCGGCGCGCACCGCCCGCACCCGGTCCAGCAGCAGGGTCACCGCCGGCCCGTCGGACCCGTCCTCGGCCTCCAGCGGCAGCGGGTGCAGCGGCACGATCGCCTCGCCGTCCACGCCCAGCGGTTCCCGGCTGGTAGCCAGGATGCGCAGCCCGGGGCAGCCGCCGAGCAGCTCGATGGCCAGCTCGGCCACCACGTCCACCAGGTGCTCGCAGTTGTCCAGCATCAGCAGCCCCGGTCGCGCGGCGAGTGCGCGGATCAGCGTGGCCCTCGGGTCCCCGGTCACCTCGGCGAGCCCGATCGCGTCGGCAACCGCCTGGGCGAGCACCTCGGGTTGAGCGACGTCGGCCAGCCGGGCCAGCCACGGGCCGTCCCCGCCGCTCCACTGGGCTCTGTAGTCGGTGCCGTACTCCACGATCAGCCGGGTCTTGCCCACGCCCGCCGGACCCACCACGGTCACCAGCCGACGCTGCGCCAACGCCTCCGCCACCGAACGCAGCTCGGCGTCGCGGCCGAGGAACGATGACAGCGGGCGGCCAGGCTCCGGGCGCTGTGGCTCGGCCAGCTCGGGCAGCATCAGGTAGGGGTCCTGGCCGAGCACCCGCCGCTCGAGCTCCTGCAGCTCGGTGCCGGGGTCGATGCCCAGCTC
The DNA here is from genome assembly GCA_036402515.1 of Pseudonocardia sp. Taxonomy (GTDB): domain Bacteria; phylum Actinomycetota; class Actinomycetes; order Mycobacteriales; family Pseudonocardiaceae; genus Pseudonocardia. Next base: position 8,853 of record DASWST010000140.1, on the reverse strand, counting down.
CTCGGCCAGCAGCGCCCGCACCCGCCGCAGCGTCGCCAACGCGTCCGCCTGCCGTCCGGTGCGGTACAGACCCAGGATCAGCAACGCCCAGCGCCGTTCCCGGTACGGGCTGGCCTGCACCGCCGCGCCAAGCTCACTGACCGCCAGCGCCGCTTCGCCGGTGGCCAGCCGGGCCGCCAGCCGCTCGTCGACGGCCACCTCGCGCAGCTCCTCCAACCGCCCCCGGGCGGCCTCCACGACGGGGGACGCCGGCAGGTCCGCGTACGGTTCGCCCCGCCAGAGGGTGAGCGCCTCGGTGAGGACGCGCAGGGCGGATGCGGCGTCGCCGTCGGCGAGCAGCTTGCGGCCTTGTTCCACACTCCGGGCGAACCGCTCGGCGTCGGTGGCATCGGGGGACAAACGCAGTCGATAGCCCAAGCTCTGCCGCTCGAGCAGCTCACGGCGTCCGTTGCCCAACGCCCGTCGCAGCCGCGACACGTGCACCCGGAGTACGGCCGCGGCCGGCACCGGGGCATCCGCTCCCCACACCGCCTCGGCGAGCCGCTCATCGGGCACCAACTGGCCCTGCGCCGCGATCAGCGCGGTGAGCAGCCGCCGGGGGAACGGCCCACCCAACTCGAGCCTCACGCCGTCGGCCTCGACCTCGGTGGCTCCAAGGACCTTGCAGACCAACACAGCCAAAGCATAGGGAGATCGCGGGCGGCCGTCTCCTCTCGCCGCCCACTTTCGGTGCGCAAGGCTGACAGCACGGCCACGATTCCGCAGGCCAGAATGGCGAATCCCTAGCGACGGAACCAACTTAGTGTCCCGGCATGGACCAGATCGGGGCGACAACCGGGTCGCCGAGCAGGGCCGCGGTGATGGTGACCGCGCTGTGCTGGGTGGTTGTGGTGTTCGACGGTTACGACCTGATCGTCTACGGCACGGTGCTCCCCGCCCTGCTCGCCGAGCCGGGCTGGGGGCTCACCCCGGCGGCCGCGGGTCTGCTCGGCAGCCTCGCCTTCCTCGGGATGCTCTTCGGTGCGCTGCTCGCCGGAGCGCTGTGCGACCGGCTCGGACGCCGCACCACGATCCTGGGCTGCGTGTTGTGGTTCTCCCTGTTCACCGGGTTGTGCGCGATTGCGGTGGGCCCGGCGGCGCTGGGCGCGTTCCGGCTGCTGGCCGGCCTGGGGTTGGGTGGCCTGGTCCCTTCGGCGAATGCCCTGGGCGCGGAGTTCGTCGGCGCCAGGCACCGCTCCGTGGTGGCGACCCTGATGATGTCCGGAGTCCCGATCGGCGGCTCGGCCGCCGCGGTGATCGGGATCGCGGTGCTGCCCGCGCACGGCTGGCGGCCGATGTTCGGTATCGCGCTGCTCGCGCTGGTGCTGGTGCTGCCGGTGTGTGTCTGGCGGCTGCCCGAGTCACCGGCCTGGTTGCGCTCGCGGGGCCGGGTAGCGGAGGCGGAGCGGGTCGAGCGGCGCTTCGGGCTACCCGGGGATCCGGCCTCGTCGACGCCGGTCACCGGGCCCGCCGTGCTGACGCCGGTCACCGGGCCCGCCGCGCTGACGGCCGAGGCGGCGCTGGTCAGCGGGCCGGCCGCGCTGTTTCGCGGACAGTTGCTGCGGCCCACCGTGCTGTTCGCGGCGGCCACCCTGGCGACGCTGTTCGCCTGGTACGGGCTGGGCACCTGGCTGCCCGCGCTGATGCGCCGAGCCGGGTTCGAACTGGGGCCGGCACTGGTGTTCCTGCTGGCGCTCAACCTCGGTGCGGTGGCCGGGTCGCTGGTCAGCGCCTGGGGCGGGGTGCGGTTCGGGCCGGTGCGCACCGCGGTGCTGGCCTGCCTGGCCGCGTCGGTTGGCCTGCTCGTGTTGATCGGTTCGCCCGGCACGGCGGTGTCCTACGCCGCGCTCGTGCTCGCCGGCGTGGGTACCCACGGCACCCAGTGTCTGATCATCGCGGCGGTCGCGTCGCACTACCCGGCCACGCTGCGCGGCTCGGCGCTGGGCGTGGCGCTCGGGGTGGGGCGCATCGGCGCGGTGGCCGCGCCCCAAGTCGGCGGGCTGCTGCTGAGCGCCGGGTTCGGGGTCGACGCCAACTTCCTGGTCTTTGCGGTCGCGGCCGCGGTCGCCGGTTCGATCCTGCTGCTGGTCCGGACGGACCCGCCCGCTAGACGCCCTAAACGACGAGCTCCTCGAGTTCCCGGCCGGGCGGTACCTTCGGCAGGGCGAGGGTGCTGAGGCCCTGGGCGATGCCGATGACGACGGCGATCACCAGCCAGGTGACGGTCGTATTGGTCAGGCCGATCAGCGTGGTCCACAGCAGACTGCCGATGATGAGCCCACCGGTGAACATTGAACCCAACCAGCCGATCGCGGTGCCACGCACCCGGGTGGGGAAACATTCGGCCCAGTAGGCGTAGCCCGCGCCCGACCAGGTTCCGTTGGTGGCCTGGTAGACCAGGAAGTAGATCACCGCGACCGCCACCTGCTGGTGCACCAGCAGCAGGAGCAGGTTCAACGGGCCGGTCAGCAGGCCGGACACCACGAGCACCGCCCGGCGGCCGTACCGCTCCCCGAGCCAGCCACCGAGGATGTAGAAGAAGAAGCCGATCCCGCCGGAGACGAGTAACAGGGTGGGGCGGCGATTAATTAGTAATTTATGGTTAGGTGGCCGGGTAGGGCGGCGTACTGTCCCGCGCGCGGGACGCAGTGAGTTGACCAGGCGACTTTCCACTCAGCGGTAGTTTGTCCGGCACGACAGCTCAGTGGAATCAGTGCCGGCCCGCACCGGGGAGTTGCGGCCACCGAGGGGAGCAGGCGTTGTTGGTGGACTGTGCGGCGTCCGTCCAGGCGCACCAGTGAGCGGGAGGCTGGACGGGCGGGTGGCGCTGGTCACCGGGGCGGCCCAGGGGATCGGCGCCGCCACCGCGCGCCGACTGGCCGCCGAGGGCGCCGCCGTGGCGCTGCTGGACGTGGCCGACGCCGAGCCGCTGGCCGCCGAGATCAACACCGCGCTTGCCGCCGAGAACAGCACCCCGAGCAACACCGCGCTCGCCGCCGAAAGCGCCATGCCCAGCGACAGGCCGAGCGACACGGCGATAGCCGGCTCCCGAGTGCTCGTGCTGCGCTGCGATGTGGGTTCCGAGGCCGACTGGGTCGAGGCGATACGCCGCTGCCGGGCGGAGTTGGGGCCGGTGGACGTGCTGGTCAGCAATGCGTACACGGTGGAGGTGTTGCCGGCGCACGAGCTGAGCCTGGAGTCGTGGCAGCGCCAGCTCACCGTCAATCTGACCGGGGCGTGGCTGGGCGTGCGGGCCTGTCTCGATGACCTGCGCCGTCGTCCAGGGGCGGTGGTGCTCACCTCGTCGGTGCACGCGCTGGTCGGGTTGCCGGGGCGCCCGGCGTACGCGGCCACCAAGGCCGGGCTGACCGGCCTGGCCCGCCAGCTGGCCAGCGAGTATGGCGACACCGGCATGCGGGTGAACGCGGTACTGCCCGGCCCGATTCTGACCGCCGCCTGGGACGGCATCGAGCCGGCGGGGCGGGAGTCCAGCGCGGCGGAGACAGTGCTCGGCCGGCTGGGTCGACCGGACGAGGTGGCCGCCGCGATCGCGTTCCTGGTCAGCGACGACGCGTCCTTCGTGACCGGCGCCTCGCTGGTGGTGGACGGCGGTTGGAGCATCTACAAGAGGTCCTCGTGAGCGGCTACCCGGGCCGAGGGCTGCACGGCCAGACGGTGGCGCTGCTCGGCGCGCGCATCGTGTCCGGCGGGGTCGCCCCGGGCACCGTGCTGGACCTGGCCGCGCTGGGCCGCGAGCTGGACCTGAGCATGACCGCGCTGCGCGAGGCGCTCAAGGTGCTCGCCGCCAAGGGGCTGGTCGGTGCTCGCCAAAGGCGCGGCACCTTCGTCCGGGCCCGGTCCGAGTGGAATCTGCTGGACGGTGATGTGCTGCGCTGGCGCGGCGAGGCGGGCGATACCCGGATCCTGCTGCGCGACCTGGCCGAGGTGCGTGCCACGGTGGAACCCGCCGCGGCGGCGCTGGCCGCCCTGCGCCGCGACGGCGCCGATCTGGCCGAGCTGGACGCCGCGCTCACCGAGATGGCCGATGCGGGGGATCCCAGCGCGGAGGTGGCCGCCGACCTCCGCTGGCACCGGGCGCTGCTCGCGGCCACGCACAACGAGCTGTTCGCCGGCATGGACGTGTTCCTCGAGCCAGCCTTGCGCGTGCGCGACCTGCTGGTGCACGCGGCGGACGCCGACGATCCGCTACCCACCCACTCTGCCGTGGTGGACGCGATCCGGCGTGCCGACCCCGACGCGGCCTCGGCCGCTGCACGAGCGCTACTGGACAAGTCGGCGCACGACGCGGACGCGACGGTACGGCCCGGTCAGGAGCGGCGATGAAGATCACCGAGGTGGAGACTTTCCTGGTGCCGCCGCGCTGGCTGTTCTGCCGGGTGGCCACCGACGAGGGCCTGGTGGGCTGGGGCGAGCCGGTGGTGGAGGGGCGCGCGGAGACCGTCCGGGCCGCCGTGGACGAGCTGTCCGATCTGCTGGTGGGCCGGGATCCCCGCCGCATCGAGGATCTCTGGCAGCTGATGACCAAGGCGGCGTTCTACCGGGGTGGCCCGGTGCTGTCCAGCGCGGTCGCCGGGATCGACCAGGCGCTGTGGGACATCCTCGGCCGCTCGCTGGGGGTCCCGGTGCACCAGCTGCTGGGCGGCGCGGTGCGCGAGCGGGTTCGGGTCTACGGCTGGATCGCCGGGGACGACCCGAAGCAGCTGGCCGAGGCGGCGACCGCGCGGGTGGAGGCCGGGCTGACCGCGGTGAAGATGACCGCCAGCGGGCGGATCTCGCCGATGCCCACCGCCGCCGAGACCGACGCGGTGGTGGAGCGCCTGGCGGCGGTCCGGGAGGTGCTCGGCGCGGACCGGGACGTCGCGGTGGACTTCCACGGCCGGTTCACCACGGCGGCGGCCCGGCGGCTGATTCCGCTGCTGGCGCCGCTGCACCCACTGTTCGTGGAGGAGCCGGTGCTGCCGGAGTACGCGCACCGCCTGGCCGACGTGGTGGCCGCCTCCCCGGTACCGGTGGCCTGCGGGGAGCGGCTGTTCTCCCGCACCGACTTCCTGCCCGTGCTGGCCGCCGGCGTCGCGGTGGTGCAGCCCGATCTCTCCCACGCCGGCGGGATCTCCGAGGTGCGCCGGATCGCGGCGCTGGCCGAGGCGCACGACGCGCTGCTCGCCCCGCACTGCCCGCTGGGCCCTCTGGCACTGGCGGCAAGCCTGCAGGTCGCGTTTGCCACGCCGAACTTCCTGATCCAGGAACAGAGCATCGGCATCCACTACAACACCGACGCCGAGCTGCTCGACTACGTGCTCGATCCCGCCCCCTTCGCCTTCCCGGACGGCCATATCCGGCTCAGCGAGGCGCCCGGTTTGGGTGTGGAGATCGACGAGGCGGCGGTGCGGCGGGCCGACGCGGCCGGGCACCGGTGGCGCCCGCCGCTGTGGCGGCATCCGGACGGCTCCTTCGCCGAGTGGTGACAACTGCCGCTGAGACCAACTGCGCAGATCGTCAGACAGTCCTACAATCCTTCCGGCGACCGGGAGGTGCCGATGATTCCCTCGTACGAGGAAGTCCGAGAGAGCTGCGATGACGTCACGCTGGACGGGTTGCCGGCATGCCACCCGTGGTCGGCGTTGCTGGAGATCGGCGATCTCGCCTTCGGTGTGAGGGTCGAGGATGGCCAGCTCACGTTCCTCGGCGACGTGACGATCAACTCCAGCTGGGACTTCAGCTTCAGCATCTCCGAGGCGGAGTGGTCGGAGTTCCGCGCGCTGCCGGTGCGCCGGGGGCACACCTCGGCCCAGGCGCTGGTCGCCACCGCCGGCGCACACCGGGTGCGGGGCAGTCGCGAGGTGTGGGCGCGGGCAGCGGGCGCGCTGGACCGGATCGTGGAAGCGATCAGGGCCCGGGGCCAGGACCCACACCCGGTGCGCCCCGAACCGGCCCAGGCGCCGCTGGGCCTGAGCCCGATCGAGGGCCGCTACCTGCACGTCGAGGTGGAGAACCAGGTCCAGCGCATCTACCTGGAGTGGGCCGGCGAGGGGGTCCCGCTACTGTGCCTGCACACCGCGGGCGCCGACTCACGCCAGTTCCGCCACCTGCTGGAGGACCCCGAGCTGACCGCCCGCTACCGGGTCATCGCCTTCGACATGCCGTGGCATGGGCGCTCCGACCCACCCGACGACTGGCAGCGCCGCCGCTACGCGTTGACCACTGAGACCTACGCGGCCACCGTGCTGGCCGTGATGGAGGCACTGCGGCTGAGCCGGCCGGTGCTGATGGGCTGTTCGATGGGCGGCGCCCTCGCGCTGTACCTGGCCAGCCGGCACGGCGACCGGTTCACCGGCGTTTGCGCGCTGGAGGGCGGCTTGGGCAACCCCGGGCGGTTCGTGGACTGGACGCACCGCGCCGACGTGGACCACTCCGCCTTCCTCACCAGCTGGGTCGGTGGCCTGATCGCGCCGGGCAGTCCGGCCGGACCGCGCGCTCAGACCCTGTGGGGCTACGCCCAGTCCGGCCCGGGCGTCTATCAAGGAGACACCTACTTCTACTCGCGCGACCTGCCTCTGCACACCCAGGAGCTGGGGCCGGCCGGCTGCCCGCTGTTCGTCTTCAGCGGCGAGTACGACTACTCGGCGACCACCGAGATGAGCCGGGAGGCCGCCGCCCGGCTGGGCGGCCAACTGATCAAGATGCCCGGTCGAGGACATTTCCCGATGTCCGAGGACCCGGTGGGGTTCGCCGAGCACCTGTTCCCGGTACTGGACCTGCTGCACGGTAAGTACCAGAGCTGATCAGGCCGAAGGAGCAAGCTGCCGCAAGGCGCTGATCGCGGCGACGATGCCGGGGTGCCGCTCGGTACCGGTGCGGATGACCGTCTCGATGGCTCGGCCGGGCCCGGGCAGGGGCAGCACCGCGACGCCCTCCGGTGGGTTCCGGCCCAGCATCATCGGCAGGATGGTGACCGCCAGGCCCGCCGCGACCAGGGACAATGCCGAGCGGAAGTCTCGATAGGTGTGTTCGGCCCTCGGGGTGAACCCGGCACTGTGACAGACGTGCAGGAGCACATCGCGGCAGCCGCTCGGCTCGGGAGTGACAATCCAGGCCTGGCGGCGCAATCCGCGGACGCCGTCGCGTTCGGTAACTTCCCGCAGGTCCTCCGGTACGGCGAGGGCGATCTGCTCCTCGAACAGCACCCGCGAGGTCAGCCCGGCGGGCATGGCGGTGCCGAGATGCTGGTAGCGGTAGCTCAGGGCGAGGTCGAGCTCGCGTTGCTTGAGTTGGATCAGCGCCTCCTCGGGCTCGGCCTCGACGATCCGCGGCCGTAGCCGGGGGTGCCGGTCGCGCAAGGCGGCGGCCAGTGGCGCGGCCAACGTGCTCAAAGCACTGGGGAAGCAGCCGACGAGCAGCTCCCCGCTCACCTGGTTGCGGGTCGCTCGTACGGCGCTGCCGGCTCGCTCGAGGGCGGCCAGTACGTGCTCACATTCCGCCGCGAGCGCGCTACCCGCCGCCGTCAGCCGGACGGTACGGCCCTCTCGGTGCACCAGCTCGGCGCCGGCCTCGGCCTCCAGCGCGCGCAGCTGTTGGGAGACCGCGGAAGGGGTGACCTGGTGCAGCTCGGCCACCGCCGTCACCGTGCGGTAGTCGGCTAGGTCACGCAGTAGAACGAGGCGTTTCACGTCCAGCATTAGCTCATCTTAAAAGGAACGCAAGCTTATGTAGCTGGACTGCACAACTCCCGTTGAGCATGCTGGCGACAACAGGTAGGAACGCGGAGGAGTGGTTCGTGAAGGTATTGCTGATCGGCGCGGCCGGCACCCTCGGCCAGAGCGTGCACCAGGCCCTGCGCGAGCGCGGCCACGAGGTGCTGACAGCGTCCCGGAGCGACCCCAAGCTGGCCGTGGACATCACTGACCCCGAGTCCATCCGCGCGATGTATTCCGCTGTCGGCGCCATCGACGCGGTGGCCAGCGCGGCGGGAACGGTGCCGTGGCGACCGTTCGACCAGCTCACTGAGCAGGATGTGCGGGACGGCCTGGTGGGCAAGGTGTTCAGCCAGGTCGAGCTGGTCCGGCAGGGTATCGCCCAGGTGGCCAGGGGCGGCTCATTCACGCTGATCACCGGGGTACTCGCCCGTGATCCGGTGTTGACCGGTTCGATGGCCTCCCTGGCCAACGGCGCCATCGAGGCCTTCGTCCAGGCGGCCGCCATCGAGTTGCCTTTTGAGCAGCGGATCAACGCGGTCAGCCCGACTGTGTTCACCGAGTCGCTCGCCGACTACGGGGACACCTTCCGCGGGTTCGAGCCGGTCCCCGTCCGTCGCGCGGCCAACGCATACGTCCGGTCTATCGAGGGCGGCCAGACCGGCCAGGTCTACCTGGTCGACCAGCCTCGTCGAGCGCCGTGAGCCGTCGGTTGGAGGTCGGGCACCAGCCCGAACTGATCGCTGGCCTGGAGGTCCGGGTCGATGTCGCGCAGGCCCTCGGCCGGCACCATCCCGCGCGTCGATCACTCGACGCGAATGCCTCGGCAGGGATGGCGCGGGCGCGAATGGTGACTTAACGTCCGATTATGCGGAATCCGCGAGTTATGCGGGCACGGGTTGTCGGCGGGGTGCCTGAGTCGAATCCAGCCAACGGGGCGGAATGAATTCCGGCCGGCCATGATGCATCCGGATTTCCCAGCCGGATTGACAATGCCACTAAGTTAGCGCGCCGGCAAGATCAGTTCGGGCAATTTGTTGCCTGCCGTGCCTGGGGATGGATAATTCCTCAACAGGCGATTCGATTTGCCATTTGGTCGACC
>DASWST010000139.1:0-12303 GCA_036402515.1 Pseudonocardia sp. | reverse complement strand
CGCGGCCGCTGCCACGGCGCCCCCGGCCACGGTTGCGCCTGCGCAAACGACTACGACTCAGCCTCAACCATGACTCGACGGTTAGACGCCACCGTAAAGCCCAAGTTGAGGGTTAGGGTGGGCTCCAGCGGTAACCCGACGTTGACACTTGGAAGCGAAACCGCCTACAGTGCGGGATTCGTCCGGTCGGGAGGGCCCTGCAAAACCCTGGAGTTTCGGTTGAGCGTCGGACGGAGAAGTTCCTTGCACGGCTCACGTCGACCACCTACGCGAACGAGGACATATAGCGATGGACACCGGTAGCTACCTCGCGGTCAGAAAGGTCGTGGGCGTCGGAGGCGGCGGCACGAACGCCGTCAACCGCATGGTCGACGCAGGCCTGAAGGGCGTCGAGTTCATCGCCGTCAACACGGACGCGCAGGCGTTGCAGATGTGCGACGCCGACATCAAACTTCAGATCGGCTCGAACCTCACGCGCGGCCTCGGGGCCGGCGCGAACCCGGAGGCGGGCTACGGCGCCGCCAACGAGAGCCGCGACGAGATCAAGGAGTCGCTCAAGGGCGCGGACATGGTGTTCGTGACCGCGGGCGAGGGCGGCGGCACGGGTACCGGCGCGGCGCCGGTGATCGCTGAGATCGCGAAGCACGAGGTGGGCGCGCTGACGGTCGGCGTGGTCACGCGGCCGTTCACCTTCGAGGGCAGCCAGCGCTCGCGTCAGGCCACCGAGGGCATCGACCACCTCGGCGAGCAGGTCGACACGCTGATCGTGATCCCGAACGAGAAGCTGCTCGCGGTCGTGGAGCGCCGCACGAGCATCCTCGACGCCTTCCGCGAGGCCGACGCCGTGCTCGGCCAGGGCGTGCAGGGCATCACCGACCTGATCACCACGCCCGGCCTGATCAACCTGGACTTCGCCGACGTGAAGAGCGTGATGTCCGGCGCGGGCAGCGCGCTGATGGGCATCGGGTCGGCGCGCGGCGAGGGCCGGGCGGTGCAGGCTGCCGGCAAGGCCATCAACTCGCCGCTGCTGGAGGCCTCCATGGACGGCGCGCACGGCGTGCTGCTGTCAGTGGCCGGCGGTTCCGACCTCGGGCTGTTCGAGATCAACGAGGCGGCCTCGCTGGTGCAGGAAGCCGCGCACCCGGATGCGAACATCATTTTCGGCACGGTGATCGACGATTCGCTCGGTGACGAGGTACGGGTCACCGTCATCGCCGCCGGGTTCGACTCGGGCACTCCGACGCACAAGAAGCTGGACCCGGCCGCCTTTCGCGCCCCCCGGCCGGACAGCGGCAACACCTCCCGGCCCAGCCCGGGGCCGAGCAATGGAGCGGTGAGCAACGGAGCGTCGAGGCGCCCGATGGATTCGCCGCACTCCTCCGGTGGCTCCGGGTCGATGTCCGGCATGGCGGTGCCGTCGATGCAGCCGAGCATCCCACCGCAGTCCGCCCCGCCGCACACGCAGCACGCCGCCTCGGTGTCCCCGCCGCCGCCCCCGCTGCCGCCGCCCCCGGCGACCGCGGCGCGCAGGGTGCTGGACTTCGAGGACGACGAGGTCGATGTGCCGCCGTTCATGCGGCGGTGAGTGGGCCGTCGAGCTACGGCATTGCCGGGCGCCCCGGGGTGCGCGATCGATCGAGCGCTCGCCCCGCGGCCGCCACCGACGAGCGCTAACGTGGTGGCGGTGCGCGTTCGGCGAGTGGTGACCACCAGGGCGGGCGGCGCGTCTCGTGCGCCGTTCGAGCAGTTCAATCTCTCTGTCGGGGTCGGCGACGACCCGGCCGCGGTGGCCGCCAACCGGCGGCGGCTGGCAGCCGGGGTGGGCCTGCCCGCCAAGTCGGTGGTGTGGATGCGGCAGGTGCACGGGACCACCACTGCGACGGTCAGCACGCCGCCGGAGCAGGACCTGGCCGAGGTCGACGCGATGGTCACCGACCGGCCTCAGCTCGCCCTCGCCGTGCTGGCCGCCGACTGCGTGCCGGTGCTGCTGGCCGATCCGGAGGCAGGGGTGCTCGGCGCGGTGCACGCCGGCCGGGTGGGTGCGGCGGACGGGGTACTGCCCGCCGCGCTGGCCGCGATGGGCCGGTTGGGTGCCCGCCCGGAACGCACCGAGGCGCTGCTCGGCCCTTCGGTCTGCGGCGCCTGTTACGAGGTGCCCGCCGCGATGCGCGCCCAGGTGCAGGCCGCCTTGCCCGGCAGCGCGTGCGTGACCAGGGCCGGAACGCCCGGGCTGGACCTACGCGCCGGGCTCCGTCAGCAGCTGCGCTCGCTCGGGGTGACCAGGGTGGACACCGACCCGAGGTGCACCGTGGAGGACCCGGCGCTCTACTCCCACCGCCGGGACGGGCACACCGGCCGGTTGGCCGCGCTCACCTGGCTGGATCCGCAATGACCGCCGGCCAGCCCGTGCGGGTCGATCGCCGCGCCGAGCTGGCCACCGCCCTCGCCGAGGTGCGGGCCCGGATCGCCTCGGCCTGCGCCGCCGCCGGGCGCGCTCCGGACGAGGTCTCGTTGCTCGCGGTGACCAAAACCCGCCCGGCCAGCGATGTGGCGCTGCTGCTGGACCTGGGCCAGTGCGCATTCGGCGAGAACCGCCCGCAGGAGGCCGCCGCGAAGGTGGAGCAGCTCACCGAGCTGCGGCCGGCCGGCGGGGCGCGCTGGCACCTGGTCGGGCGGCTGCAGCGCAACAAGGCCCGCTCGGTGGCCAGCTGGGCGGCCCGGGTGGAGTCGGTGGACTCCGCGCGGCTGGCCGACGCGCTGGACGTGGCCGTGCTTCGGGCCATGGACCGGGGCGAGCGGGCCGCCGCGCTGCCGGTGCTGATCCAGGTCAGTCTGGACGGCGATCCGGACAGGGGGGGCGCACCCGCCGACGAACTGCCCGCGCTGGCCGATCTGATCGCCGGCGCGGAAGGCCTGCGGCTGCACGGGCTGATGGCGGTGGCGCCGCTTGGCGCGGATCCGGACCGGCCATTTGCCACCCTGGCGGAGTTGGGCGGGCGGCTGCGCACCGCTCATCCGGGCGCCCGAGAGCTGTCCTCAGGGATGACAGCTGACTTCGAACGGGCGATCCGATACGGATCGACCTGTGTGCGTGTCGGAGCCGCACTACTGGGTGACCGGCCATTAGCCTCGCCCTGAGCGATGACGCGGTGTCACCGGACGGGTAGATCGGGTCGGTGACGGGTCTTAATGCTGCCCGCGTTGGCTCGTAGGGCTGTCGGGAAGGGGGCGTGGCCATGAGCGCGCTATATCGGCTGAAGGCGTACTTCGGGATGGTGCCAGCCGAAGACATGGACGCATACCTCGACTACGAAGACGAATCGGCCTATTACGACGACCGCCGAGGAGGCTACGCCGAGCCGCCCCCGGAGCACCGCGCGGAGCGTCCGACGCACCCCGCCGACCGGTTTTACGCCGATCGTCACCACGCGGACCGCCAGGGAGACCGCCAGCCGGCCGAGCGAGGCGGCCTGGACCGTGCGCTGCTCGACCCGGCGCCCAGTGAGCTGCCCGCCCCTCGGGGTGCCTCCGGGACCGTCGGGGGTGGCCGGGCGCCGATGACCCGGGGCGCGCTGGCCGTCGAGCCGCTGGCCGCCGACCCACCCATGCCGCCAGCCTCGCTGCTCGGTACGGATCGTGCCCCGGCGGGCTCCAGCGGCGGCAAAGAGCTTCCCCTCTCCCGGATCACCACCGTCCATCCGCGCAGCTACAACGAGGCGCGGACGATCGGCGAGCGCTATCGGGACGGCATTCCGGTGATCATGAACCTGACCGAGCTGGACGACGCGGCCGCCAAGCGACTGGTGGATTTCGCCGCCGGGCTGGCGTTCGCGCTGCGCGGTTCGATCGACAAAGTGACCAACCGGGTGTTCCTGCTCTCGCCCATGGGCGTAGAGGTTTCCGCCGAGGATCGTAGAAAGCTCGCGGAGCGCGGATTCTTCGGCCAAGATTGAGGCATGTTCGCCCGGCGTTTTTTCGGCCCCGATGGGCTCCGCTCTCTCATTACGGAGAGTGACCGCTGGGGTGCCCGTCGGCGGGGTGGGACTGGACCTGTCGATTATGGTTCTGCTGCGGGCCGTGTTCATACTGTTGACGTTCGTCAGCATCGGCTTGATGGACGATCTGTTCGACCCGAGGTTGCTATGAGACGTGTAAAGGACCTTGGTTGCCCAGGACTGCGTGAGGTGATCCGATGCCGCTGACCCCGGCCGACGTGCACAACGTCGCCTTCAGCAAGCCCCCGATCGGAAAACGGGGATACAACGAAGACGAGGTGGATGCCTTCCTCGACCTCGTCGAACAGGAGCTTGGCAAGCTCATCGAGGAGAACACCGAACTGCGGGACCAGGTCAATGCCCTGGAGCAGCAGTTGGGCAACGCACAGAGTGATCTTTCTGAGGCGCGTGCGCAGGCGTCCCGTGCTCCCCAGCAACGCCAGCGCCCCGATGAGAACCGTCAGACCATGGCCATGGCCATGCAGCCGCCCCCGGTTCAAGCACCGCCGCCGCCTCCCCAGGCTGCTCCCCAGGCGATGATGGATCCGGTTGCGCTCGGTGGTGACCACCACGTGCAGGCGGCGAAGGTGCTCGGACTCGCCCAGGAAATGGCCGACCGGCTCACCGCCGAGGCCAAGACCGAGGCGGACGGCATGTTGAGCGACGCGCGGACCAAGTCCGAGCAGCTGCTCTCCGAGGCTCGGACCAAGGCCGACGGCCTGGTCAACGAGGCGCGGGTGCGTGCCGAAACGATGTTGAACGACGCCCGCACCAGGGCTGAGACGATGGAACGCCAGTCCCGTGACAAGGCTGCCGCGCTGGTTGGCGACGCCGAGCGTAAGCACAACGAGATCATGGGCGGCATCCAGCGGGAAAAGACGGTGCTGGACAAGAAGATCGACGAGCTCCGCACCTTCGAGCGGGAGTACCGCACCAGGCTCAAGACATACCTGGAGTCTCAGCTGCGCGATCTGGCTGGCCGGGGATCCGCCGCACCGTCCGATGGTCGGGCAAACTCGACTCAGGGATACGCGGCCACCGGCTACGGCTCACGGGCGGACGCAGGTAGCTGACCTCCGCCCGGGTACCAACGATTAGGGTGGCCGACGGTGCAACTGACGTCGTCACCTCGGAGTGAACAGTGTTACTGCTGGTCTTGATATTCGTGCTGGTGGCCTTCGGGCTGCTACTGGTTGCCTTGGTGACCGGTACGGCGGCATTCGCCTGGGTTTCGGTGGTGGTGAGCGTGGCCGCCGCTGTGGCCCTGGTCTACGACTGGGCACAGCGGCGGGCCGCGGTCAAGACCGCCGTCAGTGAGCGGGCGCCTCGGGGGCAGTTCTCCGCGCCGACGAACCTTGTCGAGCCTCCGACCACGGCAATTCCGGTGCTCGGCAACCGGGTGATGGACCCGGCGACCGAGGTCTTCCCGGCGATACGGCCCAACTCCGGTGCGCGACCGTCTGGCGCGGACGTTGCGGGCACAGTCGCTATTCCGCCCGTGTCTGCGCCGTCCGGCTCGCCCGATCGACCGTCTAGCGCTGAGCCAGATGGGGGCCGATCGGGGGACCGTCAGTCACCCAGCGTGACGCCCGTTGGCGCTGGTCGCACGAATGTGCCGAATTCCGGAAAATCGTCACTATCGGGTGACAGTGCTGAGGAAAAGGCCACGGCGGAATCGGGCAAGCCCCGCGAGGGGGCCGGCGAAGTGGCTGCCGGCGCGCCCGAAAGCGCCTCGGCCAGCGCGCCCCCGGCGGGGATTCCGGCCCTGCCCATAGCGGGGCCGGGGATTCCGGCCCTGCCGACAGCGGGTCGGGCTCGCGACGGCGAGACCGGCCGAAGCCGGGACGGCGAACCGTCCGACGGCCGGCCATCCGACGGCGAGCGCGGCTCGGTGCCCGGCGGCGTCGGCGCTCGAGGTGCCGATGCGGCCGGCAAGCTCTTCGGCGGCTCTCGCGAACCGGCCGGCTCTCGCGAACCGGCCAAGGACACCTCGGCCAAGGACACCTCGGCCGAGGAGACCCCGGCGAGGGAGACCCCGGTCCGGGAGACCTCAGGCCGTGGCAGTCAGGCCGGGGGCACCTCGGCCAGGGAGACCCAGGCGGGCGAGCCGGGCAAGCCGGACGCCAAGCCGGAGGACGCGGACAGCGGCCGTGGCGCGGCGGTGGCGGGTGCCGCCGGCGTGGCCGGCGCCGCTGGCGCCGCCGGTGTCGCCGCCGCGGCGGCCGCGGCGGCGGGCCGGGAGCAACAACGCCCGCCGAGCGAGTCCGCCGGCCCGAACCGGGACGACGACGAGCGCCACACCGCGGTGATTCCGGCGGCCACCGAGGACGCCCAGGACACCGGCCGACCGGCCCGGGAAGCGGCGGAACCACCCCCGAGTGCGCCCCCGACCGCACCGCCGAGCACCCCGCCCAGTGCGCCGGCGGCCGAGGACGACGGGCCACCCACCCAGATGATCCCGCCGGTGCCGCCCGCGCCGGAGCCGGACGAGGAGCAGGCCAGCCCGGCAGCCGCGGCGATCGTGGCCACGCTGTCCGACGAGGTCGTGGTCATTGACGAGCAGCCCCGTTTCCACCTGGCCAGCTGCCGCCTGCTGCCCGGGAACGAAACCATCCCACTGCCGGTCAAGGAGGCCGTGGAGTACGGCTTCACCCCCTGCCGGCAGTGCTCCCCGGTGCGCACGTTGGCCGCGCGGAGCCGGGCCGCGTCGTCCTCCTGAGCGGCGCTATCCTGGTAGCAGCACACCAGCACCAACTGGCGTTGATCCGGCCATCACCGGGGAGCCTCCGGAAGAACGGGTGCGCCGGCATGCCCGGCGGGCCCCAGTAGAACCGGACGGGTAGGCCCGTCACAGCCTGCGTAACGAGTGGTCGCCGACGCTGTAGCAACGCCGTCGGCGGCAAGCGGGGTGGTACCGCGGACCGGGCACAGGCCCGGCTCGTCCCCGTGCGGAGCACGACACGGCTGCACGAGGAGTACCGCGAAATGTCCTACCCGAAGGTCGACGTCACCCACGAGCCCGGCTCGGCGGACGGGCCGGGCTCGGTCCCGTCCCAGCCGGCGTTCCCGGCGCTGGAGCGGGCCGTGCTGGCTGGCTGGGAGGCCGACCGGACGTTCCAGGCGTCGGTCGAGGCCCGCCCGGCCGGGGAGAACGGCGCGAACGAGTTCGTCTTCTACGACGGGCCCCCGTTCGCCAACGGCCTGCCCCACTACGGCCACCTGCTCACCGGTTACGTCAAGGACGTGGTGCCGCGCTACCAGACCATGCGCGGCAAGCATGTGGAGCGCCGGTTCGGCTGGGACACCCACGGCCTGCCCGCCGAGGTGGAGACCGAGCATCAGCTCGGTCTCAAGCACAAGTCCGAGATCGAAGAGATGGGCGTGGCCGCGTTCAACGAGGCCTGCCGGGCCTCGGTGCTGCGCTACACCAACGAATGGCGGGAGTACGTCACCCGGCAGGCCCGCTGGGTGGACTTCGACAACGACTACAAGACGCTCGACCTGCCCTACATGGAAAGCGTCATGTGGGCGTTCAAGTCGCTCTGGGACAAGGGCCTGATCTACGCCGGGTTCCGGGTGCTCTGGTACTGCTGGCGGGACGAGACCCCGCTCGCCGCCACCGAGACCAAGATGGACGATGCGTACCAGGATCGGCAGGATCCGGCGGTCACCGTGGGGCTGCCGCTGGTCGCCCCGGGCACCGACCTGGACGGGGCGTTGGCGCTGGTCTGGACCACCACGCCGTGGACGCTGCCCTCGAACCTGGCCATGGCGGTGCACCCGGACATCGACTACGCGCTGGTCAGGGCGCCGAACGGGGAGCGCTACCTGCTCGCCGAGGCCCGGGTCGGGCACTACGCCCGGGAGCTGGGAGAGGTCGGCAGCGAGAACGGCACAGAAGTCGGCACGGACGGTGGCGCCACCGTGCTGCGCCGGCTCAAGGGCAGCGAGTTGCTCGGGCTGCGCTATACCCCGCCGTTCGACTTCTTCGTCGGACGCCCCAACGCCCACAAGGTGCTCGCCGCCGACTACGTGACCACCGAGGACGGCACCGGGCTTGTGCACATCGCGCCGGCCTTCGGTGAGGAGGACAAGGAGGTCACCGACGCCGCCGGCATCGAGGTGGTGGTCCCGGTGGACTCCCGGGGCGAGTTCACCGCCGAGGTGCCGACGTACGCCGGCATGCACGTGTTCGACGCGAACGCGGCGATCATCCGGGACCTGCGGGACAGCGCGAGTGGCGCGAACCCGCACGTGCAGGGCGTGCTGCTGCGGCACGAGACCTACAACCACCCGTACCCGCACTGCTGGCGCTGCGGCAACCCGCTCATCCAGCGCGCGGTGGACTCCTGGTTCGTCAAGGTCACCGCCTTCCGGGACCGGATGGTGGAGCTGAACCAGCAGATCACCTGGGTGCCGGAGAACGTCAAGGACGGCCAGTTCGGCAAGTGGCTGGAGGGCGCCCGGGACTGGAACATCTCCCGCAACCGGTACTGGGGCAGCCCCATCCCGGTGTGGGAGTCCGACGACCCGAACTACCCACGCCAGGACGTGTACGGCTCGCTGGACGAGCTGGAGCGGGACTTCGGGGTGCGCCCGACCGACCTGCACCGCCCGCACATCGACGAGCTGACCAGGCCCAACCCGGACGACCCGACCGGGCGCTCCACCATGCGCCGGGTACCCGAGGTGCTGGACTGCTGGTTCGAGTCCGGTTCGATGCCGTTCGCCCAGGTGCACTACCCGTTCGAGAACCGCGACTGGTTCGACAACCACTACCCGGGCGACTTCATCGTCGAGTACAACGGCCAGACCCGAGGCTGGTTCTACACGCTGCACGTGCTGGCCACCGCGCTGTTCGACCGGCCGTCCTTCGAGTCGTGCATCGCGCACGGCATCGTGCTGGGCGACGACGGGCTGAAGATGTCCAAGTCGCGGCGCAACTATCCGGACGTCACCGAGGTGTTCGACCGGGACGGCAGCGACGCGATGCGCTGGTTCCTGATGGCGTCGCCGATCCTGCGCGGCGGCAACCTGGTGGTCACCGAGCAGGGCATCCGGGAGGGCGTCCGGCAGGCCATCCTGCCGCTGTGGAACACCTGGTACTTCCTCGCGCTCTACGCCAACGCGGCCGGCAAGGAAGGCAGGTTCCGCACCGGAACGACGCTCGACCCCGCAAGTGGATCTTCGGCAAGCCCGCACGTGCTGGACCGGTATGTGCTGGCCAAGACGGCGGAGCTGGTGGCCGCGGCGACCGAGGCGCAGGACCGCTACGCCATCGCCGATGCCTGCGCGATCCTGCGCGACCACGCCGAGGTGCTCACCAACTGGTACGTGCGCCGCTCCCGGGAGCGGTTCTGGGACGGTGACCAGGACGCCATCGACACGCTGCACACCGTGCTCGAGGTGACCTGCCGGGTGGCCGCGCCGCTGCTGCCGCTGACCACCGAGGCGATCTGGCGCGGGCTCACCGGTGGCCGCTCGGTGCACCTGACCGACTGGCCGACCCTCGGCGAGCTGCCCCAGGACGCCGAGCTGGTAGCCGGGATGGACCGGGTGCGCCAGGTGGCCTCGGCGGCGTTGTCGCTGCGAAAGGCGCGCGGGCTGCGGGTGCGGCTGCCGCTCCGCCGGCTCACCGTGGCCGCGGCGGACGCTGCCGTGCTCGAGCCGTTCACCGACATCCTCGCCGACGAGGTCAACGTGAAGAACGTCGAGCTGACCTCGGAGGTGGGGCGCTACGGCCGGTTCGAGCTGACCGTGAACGCCCGGGTCTGCGGGCCTCGCCTCGGCGGGGATACCCAGAAGGTGATCCGCGCGGTCAAGGCCGGGGAGTGGGAGCAGGCCGCCGACGGCACGGTGAGCGCCGCGGGGATCGACCTGCTGCCGGGTGAGTACAGCGAGCGGCTGGTGCCGGGCGAGGCGGTGGAAGGCGTGTCCGTGGCCACCGGTGCGCTGCCCGGGAGCTCCGGGCTGGTCGTGCTCGACACCGAGGTCACCCCGGAGCTGGCCGCCGAGGGGCTGGCCAAGGACGTGGTGCGGCTGGTGCAGCAGGCTCGCCGGGAGGCCGGCCTGGACGTCTCCGACCGGGTCGCGCTGACCCTCGACGCACCCGCCGAGGTGCTCGACGCGGTACGCACCCACCAGGACTTCCTGGCCGACGAGGTGCTGGCCACCTCGGTGACCTACGCGCCCGCGACGGAGCCGACGCTGGTCGCCCCGGTCACCGGCGGCGCCACCGTCACCGTCCACGTCGCCGCCGTCTAATCACAGCCCTTGACCTGCTAATTCGTGATTGAGTCCGGCGACGGCGGGTCGAGACTGGGCGGATGGCGGCGAGTGAGTACCTGATGGCCGGTCAGCGCTCCGAGCTGGAGCGGCTACAGCTGCAGGCGCGCACCTGGGAACCGGCTGGTCTGAGCTGGTCCGCGACGACCTGTTCGCCAGCCGCCTGGAGCCGGCGTCGTTTGACCTGGTGCACGCCCGGTTCCAGCTCGCCCCGCTGGGCCGGGCCGCCGAGCAGCTCGACGCGCACCGGGCGCTGGTCGCGCCGGGCGGCTGGCTGGTGCTGGAGGAGCCGGACGCCGGCTCGTGGCACTTCAACCCGCCGGCGCCGGCCGCCCAGCGGCTGGTCGAGCTGATCCCGAAGGCGTTTACCGCCGCCGGCGGGGACTTCGACGCCGGCCGCTCGCTGCCGGGCCTGCTGGGCTGCCTCGGGTTGGCGCCCGGAGGCCAGGGCCGAAGTGCTGGCGTTGCGGCCGGGCCATCCGTACCTGCGGGTAGGGATCCAGTTCAGCGTGTCGCTCGAGCCTCGGCTCGCCGAGATGGTGACGCTGGACGAGCTGCGCCGGCTGCGCGCGGACGCCGAGCGGGAGCTCTCCGAGCCGGGCCGGTGGGGGACCACGTTCACCCTGATCCAGGCGTGGGCGCAAATCCCACCAGAACCCGTGAGTGGTTAACGTTGCTCTGGCAACGCCAACCACTCACGGGTCCTGACCTGCGCGCCTCGGCGGTAAACATGTGCTCGGTGTGCGGTGTGCCGGCCTACGCTGGCGCGACCGAGCTTGCGGGGGTTGCGGTGGACAGCGCGCGAACGCCGACGATGCCGAACTATCCGCCGCCGAAGGTGCACCCCTCGGTACCGAACGGCCCGCTCTACGCCGAGCTGCGGCGGGCGGCGCCGGTGGCGCGGACAATCCTGCCCAGCGGGCACCAGGCCTGGTTGGTGACCCGCTATGACGACGTCCGGCGAGTCCTCTCCGATGCCCGGTTCAGCCGCAACCTGCTCTATGAGGGTGCGCCCTGCCTGATCCAGCCGGGTGACTTCTCCACCGGCGAGCGGAGCATCCTCAACCTGGACGCGCCCGACCACACCCGGCTGCGCCGGCTGATCGCGAAGGCGTTCACCGCGCGACGCATCGAGAACTTCCGAGGCCGGATCGAGGCGATCACCGCCGAGCTGCTCGACCACATGAGCCGCGCGCGGCCGCCGGTCGACCTGCTGGAGAAGTTCGCCTTCCCGCTGCCCACCGCGGTGATCTGTGAGCTGCTCGGGGTGCCGTTCGCCCAGCGCGAGCGGTTCCGCGCCTGGTCGACCATGATCGTCACGCCCATGCAGCACACTCCGGACGAGGTACTGGCCGCGCAGCGGGACGGCATGTCCGACATGCGCGCGCTGATCGCCGAGAAGCGCGAGCACCCGACCGGGGACCTGCTCTCCGACCTGGTGCACGCCAGGGACAACCAGGACCGGTTGACCGAGGACGAGTTGGTCGACCTGACCACCCAGATCCTGCTCGCCGGCCACGAGACCACGGTCAGCCTGATCGGAACCGGCGTCTACCT
Source organism: Pseudonocardia sp. (assembly GCA_036402515.1). Taxonomy (GTDB): domain Bacteria; phylum Actinomycetota; class Actinomycetes; order Mycobacteriales; family Pseudonocardiaceae; genus Pseudonocardia. The sequence goes on along the minus strand of DASWST010000139.1, from coordinate 466 downwards.
GTTCGACCGGTACCCCGATCAGCTCGCCCTGCTCAAGGAGCGGCCAGACCTGCTGGGCTCGGCGGTCGAGGAGGTCATGCGGTTCGACGGCCCCGCCGACGCCTCGTTGCTGCGGGTCGCCACCGAGGACGTGGAGATCGCCGGAATCACCGTGCGGCGAGGCGAGGCGGTACTGACCATCGCGGGGTCGGCGAACTTCGACGAAGCCCAGTTCCCCGACCCGGAGCGGTTCGACATCACCCGCACCAACCAGGCGCACCTGGGTTTCGGCCACGGCATCCATTTCTGTTTCGGCGCACCCCTGGCCCGGCTGGAGGCGCAGGTCGCGTTCGAGGCCCTGTACCGCCGGTTCCCGGGCCTGCGCCTCGCGGTACCGGCCGACGAGGTGGCGTGGCGGCCGCCGCTGTCCATCCGAGGGCCGCTGGGCGTGCCGGTCACCTGGTAGCCGGGGGCAAGGAAATGGCGG
>DASWST010000138.1:0-11893 GCA_036402515.1 Pseudonocardia sp. | reverse complement strand
CCCGTTCATGGCGCCCAGCACGGTCGGGCCCACCGCTTCCAGATGGTCGTGCACCAGATCGATGTCGTCGCGCCCGCGCAGCTCCCGCACCACCCGGTTGGCATGGGCCATCGCGGCGCCCATCACCTGGTTGTAGGGACGCTGCAGCAGGTCGAACCGAGGCTCCGGGAACGCGCACACCAGCTCGTCGACGGGTAACGCGCTCTCCCCCACCGTGGCCAGCACCACGTACACCCCGCGCCGGCGCAGTTCGGGCACGAGGGTCGCCACCACGTTCTCGATGCCGCCATAACCATCCGGCGGGACGGGCAACCACGGTCCCGCATTGATCAGTACTCGCACGGTCGTCCCAGCCCGGCCAGCGCGAAGTCGCCGACCCCGGCACGGCGCACGCTGGCCAGCGGTGGGCGTTCGGGTACCGCCGTGTCGGTCACCACCACCTCGCGCACGCCTGGCTCGGCGGCCCCGCTGTGCCGGAACTGGGCCAGCCTGGTCGCCGCCTTGGGCATTGCGCCCCCGCGATGCCGCTCCAGCCGCGCGAACACGGTCAGCATGATCTGCGCCGACATGTGCGCGAGCGCCTCGTTGCCCTGGTGGCGGTGCCGGCGGTGCCCGAGGTCCACCTGCGCCAGTGAGTCCAGGCCGACCAGCTCGAGCAGATCGATCAGCAGCCCGACCTCTACCCCGTAGCGGGTGGCGAACGGGACGCTCTCCAGCAGCTCGCGCCGCCCGGCGTACTCCCCGGCCAGTGGCTGGACGAACCCGGCCAGCCCGGGCCAGTACAGGTTCAGCAACGGGCGCGCGACCAGCTCGGTGACCCGCCCGCCTCCGTCAGGGTCGGTGTGCCGCTCCCCGACCAGCGGACGGCGGTAGAACCCCTTGACGTAGCCGACCTTCCGATCGACCAGCAGCGGGCCGAGCAGACCGGTGAGGAATTCGGGCGGACATCCGACCACGTCGGCGTCCAGGAACGCGACCACGTCGCCGTGGGTCGCGGCAAGCCCCTTCCACAGGGCCTCCCCCTTGCCGGCGAGTTGAGGCAGGTGTGCCAGCACCTCGTCCTGGTGCACGACTCGGGCCCCGGCCTCGGCCGCCACCCGCGCCGTGCCGTCGGTCGAGCAGGAATCGACCACCACCAGCTCGTCGACCAGCGGATGGCGCCGCATCAGGAACTCCCGGACCATCGCCACGATGATGCCCACGGTCGCGGCCTCGTTGCGGGCGGGCAACACCACGCTGACCGTGGTGGTTCCCTTGGCGGCCAGCAGCTCCTCTATCGGCCAGTCGTTGGCCATGCTGCTCCGGGTGCCCAGCCAGCCCCGAACCTCGGGGCTCAGCTCTGACAGGGTGGACGGCTCGAATCGGCAGGTTGGAACCATTCCGGCTACCTCACTGTTCGGTCGTCGGTGGTTCCCCTTATGCCCTGTTCCCGGCGCGCCAAACGGGACTCCGAGCAGCCCGTTCTCCCCCGTGTTGTCGGTCCGGCCTGCGACTATCTCCGTCGTGAATGAGACCGACCAGGAGCTGACCTGGCTACAGGACCTGCTCGATCGAAGCATCGGCGTCGCCGGCGGCCATCTGGCCAGCATCGTCGAGCCCGGGCGGCGCACGCTGAGTGCGGCTCGGATCAGCGCTGACCCTCGGGGCGCGGTGGTGCTCAACGTCGCCACGGTCACCGCCTCCGGCGAGCCGCGGTTGTCCGCCGTGGACGGGCATTTCCTGCACGGCCGCTGGCACTTCAGCACCAGCGGCAGCGCCATTAAAGCGCGCCACCTGCGCGCCCGGCCGGCGGTAAGCGTCGGGTACACCCCGAGGGACGGCTACGGCATCTGGGCGCACGGCCGTGCCACCGCCATCGACCCGGCCTCCGCCGACTGGGAGCGGCTGCACGCCTACTTCACCGAGTACTACGGCCAGTCACCCACCGAGTGGGCGCCGACGATTGTCGCCTTCCGAGTGGAGCCCCACTGGATGGTCGGCTACGCGATGGCGGACGACGAGTTGTCCCAGTTCGAGCAGTTGCTGCCGGAGCGGGACAAGCGCCTGGACGCCGCGCTGCGGGCACTGGGCTAATCGACGAGCGGAAAACGTCCCGAATGCAGCAGTGTGAGCACCGCCTCGCTGCGCGCCCTCGGCACGGCGTAGTCGGGATGGCTGCGCAGCACGCTCGCCGCGTCGTGCAGCTGGTGCATCTGGCGCGCCGCGGCGGGCACCCCGGTGGTGGTCGGGTGCCGGGCCAGTCCCAGGTTGCCCGGCTGAAGCCGCCCCGCCGCCCGCGCGGCGACGATCCGCCGCGAACAGTGGCACGCGGCGTCCGGGTTCACCAGTCCACAGTTGCCCGCCACGAACGCCCGGACCTGGCGGCGAGCCCGTTCCAGCCGCTTGCGGTACGCGGCCGCGGTGGTGTCCAGGACCCATGCGGCTTGTTCGCTGGGCAGCTCGAACACCTCGCCCAGCACATAGACCAGCCGCTCGGCCCGATCGAGGCACTGCAGCATCGCCTGGGTGCAGCGCAGCCGGACCTCCTCGGCCAGCAACCCGGCGTCCGGGCCCTGGTACTCGGTCAGCCCGTCGGCCAGCTCGGCGCCGAGCTCGTCGAAGGTGAGCTCGCGGCGCTCCAGTGCGCTGCGCCGCCGCTGATTGAGCAGGTAGTTGACCGCGATCCGGTAGGCCCAGGTGGTGAGCGCGGCCTCCGCCCGCCAGGACGACAACCGGGTGATCACCCGGATCAGGATCTCCTGGGTGGCGTCCTCCGCGTCGGCCGGAAGCCCGGTCATCCGCAGCGCGAGCCGATAGACCGCGTCCTGCACGGTCCGCACCACCTGTTCGAGCGCGTCGGCGTCGCCGTCGATCGCCCGAGCCACCAGCTCGGCTTCCTCGTCGGCCGGGTTCACCGGGTCGGCGCTCCGTCCCGATCGGCCGCCCTGTCGGCTGTCCGGTCGGTTTGTCCGTCGGCTTCCCGATCGGCCAGGGTCAGCCGGTGCCGGCGCAGGAACCTGGCGACCGCGTCCCCGATCGCCTCCGGCCGGTCCTCCGGAGCATGGTGCCCGGCCGGGCCGACCGACTCCACCTCCAGACCGGGCACGTGCTCGCGGACCCAGGCCACCACCGCCGGCGAGACCAGCTGCCCCGGCTCGACGGTCAACAACAGTTTGGGCACCCCCTGGCTCTCGCCCAACCACCGGCCATAGGCCACCATCCGATCCCGCACATCCGCCGGCTCCCCATCCAACGGAATTTCCCGGGGCCATTGCAGCAACGGCCGGCGCGCCTGGGGGTCGGGATAGGCCGCCCGGTACACGCCCAGGTCCGCCTCACTCAGCTCGGTCGTGGTGCCCCGGCGCAGCGCCTGCTCGATGAACCAGTTCTCCTCCAGCGCCATCTGCTCTCCCACTCCCGGTGTGCGCAGGTCCCGGAAGAACCCGACCGCTCCCGCCGGGTATTCCGCCCAGCTCATCGGGCGCAGGAACGTCTCGAGCAAGACAAGCCCGCGCACCCGGTCCGGATGCCGCGCGGCCCAGTCCATGCCCAGCGACCCGCCCCAGTCGTGCCCCACCAGCACGACCTGGTCCAGGCCGAGCGCGTCGAACCAGGCGTCCAGGTAGCGCGCGTGGTCGGCGAACCGGTATCCGATCGGCGGACGCCCCGAGTCGCCCATACCGATCAGGTCCGGCGCCAGGCACCGGGCCAGGTCGGCCACCCTGGGCGTCACCTTCCGCCAGAGGAACGACGAGGTGGGGTTGCCGTGCAGAAACACCACGGGCACACCTTCGCCGCTCGTCACGAACGCCATCCGCGAATCAGGTACATCGACCTCAGCCACAGCCAGCACACCCTCTCCGGTCAACCGCTACCTCAGGTTGGACACCACCCCGGGCCCGCTGTGACAGAACGGGCCAATGCCGCCGTTCGCCCCGGGATGAGGAGAGTGGCTGATCAGACACTCTCCTCGTCTGAAGATGGTCCGAACACGGCGTCCGGGAGCTCGAGACTCAGGCCGTCGGGGATGGTGAGTGGCCTGGCCCCGTCCGGCCCGTAGGTCAGGGACAACTCCCCGCCGGGGAACGGTATGCCGTGCAGCTCGATCCGGCGAAGGGCCTTGGGCAAGGTGGGATTGACGGTGATCGTGCCGGCCGGGACATCGGGTTGCAGCCCCATGCACATGGTGGCGATGGCCAGTGGCACCCCCGCCGCCCACGCCTGCGGGCGGCAGGCGGTGGGATAGGGCACCGGGAAGTCCCCCGGCGCGCGCCGGTGGCCGCCGAACAGCTCGGGCAGCCGGTCCTCGAAGATCGCGAGCGCGTCGAGTAGGTCGCCGGCGAGACGCATCGCCACGTCGTCCAGCCCGTAGCGCCGCAGTCCCTCGCAGGCGATCACGGTGTCGTGCGGCCACACCGAACCCACGTGGTAGGAGATCGGGTTGAAGCCGGCCATCTGGTCGGAGAGGGTGCGCAGCCCCCAGCCGCTGGCCATCGCCGGGCCGGCCAGGTGCGCGGCGACCTGCTCGGCTTCGGGCTGGGTGGGTACCCCGCTCCAGAGCAGGTGCGCCATGTTCGAGGTGATCGAGTCAACCTGCCGCTTGTCACCGTCCAGCGCCATCGCGAAGTAGCCCGGCGCACCGTCGGTCCCCGGGTGCCAGTATCGATGCCGGATCACGCTGCGCAGCTGCGCCGCCTCGGCCGAGAGATCGGCCGCCTCCGCCTGGAAGCCCAGGTGAGCGAGCACGGCGGCCAGCTCCAGGCGGGCGCGGTAGGCGTAGCCCTGCACCTCCACCACCGCGATCGGGGCGGTGGCAAGCCGGCCGTCGGCGAACTGCACCGCGTTCTCGGAGTCCTTCCAGCCCTGGTTGACCAGCGAGCGCGGCCCGATCGAGGCGTACTCGATCAACCCGTCCCGATCGGGGTCGCCGGGGCCGCGAAGCCAGTGCAGCGCGGCCCGGGCGGCCGGCAGCAGCGCTTCGAGTACGTCGCGAGACGCGCCCCAGCGCATCGCCTCACCCAGCATGATCAGGAACAGCGGGGTGGAGTCGGCGCTGCCGTAGTACGGGCGCACACCGCCGCTGGTGCCCTCACCCAGCCAGGGCAGGTCCCCGAACCGCACCTCGTGCAGGATCTTGCCGGGCTGCTCGCCATTGCCCGGGTCGTCGATCCGGCCCTGCCGCGCTGCGAGCGCGGCGAGCGCATCGGTCATCAGCTCCGGCCGGAATGCGCGGGCCTGGTAGCTGGAGATCAGCACGTCCCGCCCGAACAGCGCGACGAACCACGGGATGCCGGCGGCGAGCAACCGGCGCGACGGGTCCCGGTCATCCGGGATGCTGAGCGCGTCCAGATCGGCCAGCGAGCGCAGGGTGGCCCTGGCCAGCCGTTCCGGCTCGCTGAGCACCACCACGTCCGGCCGGCCGACGTGTTCGATCCTCGGCCGGATCACCGGCCGCTGCTCGGTGCCGGTACCGCGGTGGGCCCGTACCTCGGTGCGCAGCACCCACGGTTGATCCCGGGTCAACGCCACCGTCCACTGCGCGGTCCGTTGGTCCACCAGGTCAGGAGCCGGGTCCAGCAGGACCGTGGTCGTCCGGGCGGTTCCGGGGGCCTTGAACCGCAGCTCGCCGGGCGCCTCGGCGACCAGTGCACCTGAGGTCCGGGCGCTGGGATCACCGGCCAGCCGGCGAACCTCGAAGATGTCCGCGAAGTCGGCGTCCAGCTCGATCTCCAGGCTCACCTGGATCGGCTCACGCGTCCAACAGCGCAGGGTCAGCGTCTCCACCAGGCCGTCGGCGGTCAGTTCGCGCAGCCGCTCACACTCGACCGGGGCGTCCGGAAGCCGATCGCGCAGCGTGGCGTAACCGCGAAAATGCGCCACCGAGGGAGTCACCACGCCGGAGCCCAGGTGCCGCAGCGGTTCGGAGTCCAGCAGCACCCGCAGGCCGGACAGGTGCCGGGTGTCGTCGGTGATCAGGCCGAACGGGCCAGGACCGATGTCGCCGCGCTCGTCGGAGATGGCGAAGGTGAGCCCTGCGATGACCGTGATCGAACCCGGGCCGGCGAGTACCTCGAGCGGCGCGTCCATCGTCATCCGGCCACCCGGCGGGCCGCTGGCAACGGGCGGTCGGGCCGCCGGAGCCGAGGCGGGTCATGCGGGAGCCTCGGCGGTTCGTGCGAGACCCGCATCGGACGCGGCGGGGGCACCGGCGCGCTGAAGACCATCGGCGCGGCCGGGGCCAGCGACCTCTGCTCCGGTGCCGCGGCCAGCAGCCGGCTGTAGCCGCGGACCAGCGCATCGGAGGAGAACCACTCGGCGACGTGCCGACGGCAGGCCGACCGGTCGATCTCGCCGATCCTGCTGACCAGCGGAACCAGCTCGGCGGGGGTGTCCCGGACGAAGCCGGTCACCCCGTCCAGCACCACCTCCGGCACAGCCCCCCGGTTGGTGGCCAGCACCGGCGTACCGCACGCCATCGCCTCGATCAGCACCATGCCGAACGGCTCGCGCCACGAGATCGGGAACACCAACGCCGCGGCGTGGGACAGGAACTCGTAGGTCGCCGCGCGGTCCAGCTCACCGAGGAACACCACGTCGTCGCCGAGGTGCGGCGCGACCTCCCGTTCGAAGTACGCCTGCTCCGCCGGCTCCCGGCATTTCGCCGCGATCATCAGCGGCAGGCCGGCTTGCCGGGCCAGCGTGATGGCCTCGCCGACGCCCTTCTCCGGAGCCATGCGGCCGAGGAATGCCAGGTAGTTTCCCGGCTCCGCGCGGAATGGGGCTTCGTTGACATCGATAGCGTTGTAGCAGACGCCGGCGAAGGGCAGGTGCGGAGCCGCCCCGCGCTGTGAGCGGCTGATCGCGGCCAGCCGAAGTTTCGGTGCGCGGCTGGACAGCCCGTCGTAGAGCTCGAGCAGTTCGCCCTCCAACGACCCGTGCACGACGTGCATCGCGGGTACGTCGCCCTGCGCGGAGAGCAGCGCACCGAGCGGCCCGGAGTGGTCGAACACCATGTCGACTCCGGCCAGCGCCTCCAGCCCGCCGAGTACGTGCCGCCACTCGTCGGTGGCCATGCCGATCTGGGCCGGGAGCCGGTCCAGCGGTGAGATCACGCTGACCCCGGCTACGGCGGAGCCGGGCGCCGCGACGAGCGTCACGTCGTGTCCGGCGGCGGCCATCCCGGCCGCCTGGAGGGCGACGACCCGTTCGATGCCGCCATAGGCCGGCGGCGGGGTGGGGATCCACGGTGGGGCGATGAGGCCGATGCGCATCCGGGGAGTCAGTCCTTTCCGAGAGGCGGGTGGGGAGAGTCCCGTGCAGCCTGGGTCCAGGGCTGAGCGAGGAACGTCCACTGGCCGCCGAACCGAACTAGTCAGCGGCCTCGAGAAATGCGGCGCGAAAAAGCGTCGGCAAATATTTGTGCACCGAATTCAGCGCGCCGGGAGCCCACCAGAGCCAGTCGCCGGGGCGCGGTCCACCTGGTCCTCACGCCGGGGTGGAGCGGTTTTCGGGATGCCGAAAACGGCGCCGATTTGACCACCAGCGCGCGAAATGCCTTCGGTGACACCGACTCTACGCTGCCCCGGCACTCCTATCGGAACTGGGAGTCGGCGGATGATGTCCGGATGGAGCTCCGCATCGAGGCGCGGGACCTGCCCGGACGTGACTGCCCGCCGGGACCTGGCTTCCCCGGATACCGGAATGTCCATGTCGGCGTGCAGCGCAAGGACCGCCCAGGCGAGCTGCTGGAGCCGCGGCCCGGCGACGCCGCGTCGGCCAGCTGGACGCTGGACTGCGTGTTGACCTTCGGTCCGGCCGGGGCCGATCTGCGCGGCCGCTACATCCAGGGCCGCCCCGGCGGCCGGTTCATCTATCTGTCCTGGGGCACCGTGGACGACGGGGGGACGTTCACCATGTTCCGCCGCGCCAAGCTGATGCTGGACGCGGTCGACCCCGAGCTACTGCGCGCCGCCGACCGGGGCGCCACGCTGGTCGGCCAGCTGGGGCTCACCGACGGTCGCGGCCAGCCGCGCTGCGCGGCGGTACGGCCACCGGTGATCGACTGGTCGGCCATCTAGTGTCTCGTGTCCGATTTCCTTTGCCGGATCCGGTGATCCAGGCGGCGGCTGGCAAGGCCGAGGACCGCCCGGATATCGGGCATATCCAGGCGGTCCGAGAACGCCGCCAGACGTCGTCTGGGCGCCGGAGACGGTGAAGAGACTTCGGACACGGGACACTAGGGACCCTGAACAATGCATGCTCAGCTGAGAACGACGGCACCGTCGGCGACCCGCACACCGCGGCGTCCGGCCAGGTCCCTAGACTCGCGACTGTGACCAGTGGGGCTGGTGAAACACGGCGGCGACCGGCCGCGGTGCGCAGCCCGATGCTCGCTGGCACGACCGTTGCCCTCGGCGTGGCGGCCCACGCGCTAGGTGGTGGCGGGGTCGATCTGTCCCGCCTGCCCCTCATCGTCGCCGCTCTGGCCGGCGTTGCCGCGACCCTGGCGGCCGACCGCATCGCCGGCTACCGCCGACGCACCGGTGCCGGGGTGGTGGGCCTGGTCGGCGGTGGCCAGCTGGCCATGCATCTGATCCTGAGCAGGTCACTGACCGCGCACACCTCGCTCCAGGAGATCGAGTCCGGCCTGAGCTGCGGGCTGGTGGCCACCCATGCGGTCGCGACCGGGGTGCTGATCGCGCTCGTGCTGGGAGTCCAGCGCGTGCTCGACCTACCCATCACCCTGGTCTCCCGGGCCCGTACCTGGCTGTGGACTCGATTCGCCATCACACTCGTGCCCTCGGACGAATCCAGCCGAGTCCCGGCCATCCCGGCTGACGCGGAAATCCACGCCATCCGGATGGCCCGCCACGGCCTGGTGCGAACCCGCCGTGGCCCTCCCGTCGCCGCCATTTAGCGCGACCTGCTCATTCGCCACATTGCCGACACGGCTCGCTCTGTCCTGCCGCGCCGCGCTCTGGCGCCATCCACATCGGACCTACCGGGCAACCGGCCCGGACGGGGGTAAATCATGAAGGTCAAGTCAATCTTGAACCGCAAGGGTCACCAGGTGACCACGATCCAGCCGTGGGCATCCGTCGCCAGCGCGGTGCGGCAACTCGTCGGCCCACCCACCATCGGCGCGCTGGTGGTGACCGGCGTACCCACCGGATTCACCGGCCTGATCACCGAGCGGGACCTGGTACGCGCGATCAACACCCACGGCCTGGCGGTGCTGGACAAGCAGGTCGGGGACGTCATGTCCCACCACGTGCCGACCTGCGCTCCGGATGACACCGTCGCCAAGGTGATCGTCGAGATGACCACAACCCGTTATCGGCACTTGCCGGTGGTGGAGAACGGTGAACTAGCCGGGCTGGTCAGCATCGGCGACGTGGTCCGCCACCGGCTCGAGGAGATCGAACTCGAGACGAACGTGCTGCGCGACCTCTACCACACCCGGCACTAGCCCGCCGGTCATCACATCCGGCGATAGCTGATAATACTGGGGTGACCATGGAGTCCCAGTGCGGGTGATCATCGCCGAAGACGACGTCTTGCTGCGGGAGGGTCTGGCCAGCCTGCTCGAGCGTACGGGCTTCGAGGTAGTCGGGCTGACCGGCGATGCCGCGCTGCTGCTGACGCTGGTACGGGAAACAAGACCCGAGCTTGTGGTCGTCGACGTCCGAATGCCGCCGACGCACACAACGGAGGGCCTACAGGCAGCTCGGGAGATCCGAGAGGAGTTCCCGGAGATCGCGATCCTGGTCCTGTCGGCGCATATCGAGGTTGAGCACGCGATGGAGTTGCTGGCCAGCGGCCGGGGCATCGGCTACCAGCTCAAGAGCCGCATCACCGACGTGAACGAGTTCGTGGACACCCTGCAACGCGTCGCGCGGGGTGGTTCGGTGGTGGATCCCGCGCTGGTGCGGGAGTTGGTGACCGCGAGCCGGCGCAGTGATCCGCTCGCCGTGCTCAGCAGCCGGGAGCACGAGGTGCTGGCGCTGATGGCGGAGGGCCGCTCCAACGCCGGCATCGCCCACAGGTTGTGGATCACCGAGGGAACCGTGGAGAAGCACGTCAGGAGCGTCCTCACCAAGCTGGACCTACCCGAGACCGAGGACGATCACCGCCGAATCCTTGCGGTGCTCACTTTCCTCGAGGCTCACTGACCGAGCCGCCCCCGTCACCCGGTAGCCCGAGCAGGTCCCAGATGGCGCGCGCGGACAGGATGGCCTTGGGCAGGAACCCGATCGCGGGACTTGCCGCAATGAGGTCCGCGTAGTCCTCTTCGGAGTGGGTCGAGATGAGGACCGTCCGCGACCCCGCCAGGCTCGCCTTGCCATGGAGTTGTCGCGCCACGTCAAATCCACTTTGCTCGCCCAGCCGGATGTCCACCAGCGTGACGTCCGGCTGGAGCTCCTCGGCGCGCTGAAGCGCCTCCGCCGCGCTCGACGCGACACCGACGACCGTGATCCCTTCCCGCTCCAGCAAGGCCCTCGCCGCGTCCAGAAAGCGGCGGTTGTCGTCGATGATGAAACAGCGCAGCACATGACCAGCATTGCAGGGCGTCCGGCGGGACGCATTCCAGGTACCGGGAGATCTACACGGGGCCGACGTTGTCAGGGCTTCCCGCCGATCAAGTATGCGCTCCCGAGCACCAGCAGTGCGGCGGCGGCCGGTGGGCGGCGGGTCATCACGCGCGTTCCCTTGGTGACCCGGTGACCGACCTGACCCGGTCGTCCAGCAGCTCCGCCGGGCCAGGGCGACGTGGCTCGGTCGGACCAGCCGCGGCGGGGACGGTGATCAGCACGATTGTGGTCGTCTGGCGGGTGGCTTGCTGCCGGAGCTCGAGCCGTTCCTCCTCGCTGAGCCCACCCCACACCCCGGCGCGCTGGCCGGTGTCCAGCGCCCAGGCCAGGCACTCGCTGGCCACCGGGCAGCGGTGGCAGACGGACTTGGCCCTGCTGAGCTGGTCGAGGGCTGGCCCGGTGGTGCCGACGGGAAAGAACAGCTCGGGTTCCTCGCCTCGGCAGTACGCGAGATGACGCCACTCCATGTCCGATCACTTCCGTTCGGTGGTTCTGGCCAGGGTCGGACGTGGGACGGCCGCGGCCTTGGTAGTGGGGGGTTCGGCCGGTCCCCGTTCTCCCGACGGGGACCGGCCGTGGCTTGGTCAGCCGCCGTTGCGGACAGCGTGCTCGATGCGGTCACCGATCTGCTTGTCGATGTTCTTCCAGTACTCCAAGGCGCGCAGCAGGATCGGCTCGGAGACACCGCCGAGCAGGTGCCCGGCCACATTGGCGACCAGCCGGTCACGCGCGGCGTCGTCGAGCACCTCACGCACCATGATGTTGGCTTGGGTGTAGTCGTCGTCGTCGGGGCGCAGGGTGTAGGCCTGGCGGACCATCTCCCCGTCGGAGTACCACAGCACCTCGCCGGTCCTCGACGGGTCGGCCTTCGGGCCGCCGTAGGAGTTCGGCGCGTAGACCGGGTCGGAGGCGTTGCGGATGCGCATCGGGCCGTCCTTGGAGTAGCTGTTCACCTCGACCTTGGGCGAGTTGACCGGGATCTGCTTGTAGTTGACCCCGAGCCGGGCGCGGTGCGCGTCGGCGTAGGAGAACCCCCGGGCCAGCAGCATCTTGTCCGGCGACAGCCCGGTGCCGGGCACCTGATTGCTCGGCGCGAACGCGGCCTGCTCGATCTCCGAGTGGTAGTCGGTGACGTTGCGATCCAGGGTCAGCCGGCCCACCTCGATCAGTGGGTAGTCGCGGTGCGGCCATACCTTGGTCAGATCGAACGGGTTGATCCGGTAGGTCTTGGCGTCCTCGAACGGCATGATCTGCATCTTCAACGTCCAGCTCGGGAAGTTCCCGGCCTGGATCGTGTTGTAGAGATCGCGCTGGTGGTAGTC
>DASWST010000137.1:0-2322 GCA_036402515.1 Pseudonocardia sp. | reverse complement strand
CCTGCGCGACGGGTTCGACCGGACCCCGGGCGGCGGGCCGGACCTGCAGGGCATGCACCGCCGCCACTTCGTGCCGACCATCCTCGGCCTGCGCACCCTGCCGCTCCCGGTGATCACGGCGGTGAACGGGCCGGCGGTGGGGTTCGGCGCGAGCCTGGCGATGGCCGGCGATTTCCTGGTGATGGGCGAGTCGGCCTACCTGCGACTGGCCTTCGTCTCGCTCGGGCTGAACCCGGACAGCGGCGGCACGCACATGCTGCCCGGCCTGGTTGGGCGGCAGCGGGCGAATGAGATCGCCATGCTCGGCGAGTCGATCACCGCCGCCAAGGCCGTCGACTGGGGCATCGCCCACCGCGCGGTGCCGGACGGTGAGCTGGAGGCCGAGGTGGGCGAGCTGGCCGCGCGACTGGCCGCCGGGCCCAGCCGGGCCTACGCGGCGATCAAGCGCGCGTTCAACGCCGGCGAGCGGCCGGGCCTGGCCGAGCAGCTGGAGCTGGAGGGCGAGCTGGTGCAGTCGCTGGCCGAGACCAAGGACTTCGCCGAGGGCGTCGCGGCCTTCCTGGAGCGCCGCCCCGCTCGGTTCGACGGCCACTGACCGGCCGTGAGGACCAGCACTTTGGCCGGCTGCATGCGGGCGCCAATAGGCCGTATCCTCAACTGTCAAGAGATAGACCAAATTGCCGACGCGGGCGTGTGGTGGCTGTGCCGGAACGAGGGGATGCCCGGATGAGTGCGGAAGCGGATGCGGTGGAGTACAGCCGCCAACACTGGGCGGCGAGCGGCCAGCCGGCGGCGGACCACTTCGCCGCGATGGGCGCGTTGATGCGCACCCACCAGCTGATGGTCGCCGAGCTGGACCGGCTACTCAAGCCTCACTCGCTGAGCCGGACCGCGTTCCTGTTGATGGCCACCCTGCTGATGTCCCGCGACCACACCCGGCCGCTGGGGCAGCTCAGTCGGCACCTGATGGTGCACCCGACCACGGTGACCCTGGTGATCGACCAGCTGGAAGGCCGGGACCTGGTGAGTCGCCGACCACATCCCACTGACCGGCGGACCATCCTGGCCGCGCTCACCGACGAGGGCCGCCGAGTGGTGACCAAGGCGGGCGAGGACCTGGCCGGCGCGCAGTTCGGGCTCACCGGGGTCACCGACTCCCTGGCCCAGCGGCTCACCGGGGTACTGGGCCAGGTCCGCACCAAGATGGGCGACGTCGACTGATCAGATGTCGACTGATCAGACGTCGACTGATCAGGCTTCGACCTTGTTGAGCAGCATGTCCCGCAGCACGAACTTCTGCACCTTGCCGGTCGCGGTGGTCGGCAGCTCGTCGATGAGCTCCAGCCGTTCCGGCAGCTTGACCACCGCGATCTGCCGCTCCCGCCGCAGGTAGCCGGTCAGCTCGTCCAGGGTCGGCGGCTCGCCGGCCGGCACCACGAACGCGCAGGCCCGTTCGCCGAGCACCCGGTCCGGCATCCCCACCACCGCGACATTGGCCACCTTGGGGTGGGTCAGCAGGTGGTCCTCCACCTCGCGCGCGGAGATGTTGGTGCCCCCTCGGATGATCAGGTCCTTGATCCGGCCGGTGACCCGCAGGTAGCCGTCCGGGTCCACTCGACCCAGGTCGCCGGAATGCGATACCCCGCTCGGCTCGATCGCCGCGGCGGTGCGCTCCGGGTCACGCCAGTAACCAAGCATCAGGCCCGGACCGCCGTGGCAGATCTCGCCCTCCTCGCCGGCCGCCACCTCGGCGCCGTCCTCGCCCTGGATCTCCAGCTGCACGCCCGGCAGCGCGCGACCGTCGGAATTGAGCACCCGGTCGCCGTCGTCGTCCCGTCGGCAGCTGGTGACCAGCAGCCCCTCGCTACGCCCGTACACGGGCAGCAGCGCGCAGTCCGGGAAGGTCGCCCGCCAGTCGGTCAGCAGCGACTCGGGGATCGGCGCACCGGCGCTGACCCAGACGCGCATGCTGGACAGGTCGTGCCGGGCCGGATCGAACGCGTCCAGCGCCATCCGGACGAATGGCGTGGCCGCCATGCTGGCCGTGCAGCCATGCTCGCGGATCCGGTCCAGCGCGGCGCCGGCCTCCCAGGTGTCCATCAGGTGCATGCCAGCCCCGAGCACGATCGGCGTGGTCACCCCCATGGCCAGCCCGGTGGCATGGGTGACCGGCGACGGCATGAACATCACGTCGTCCGGCCCGAGACCCATCACCTCGGCGCCCAGCGAGTGCACGGTGAAGCCGAAGGTGTTGAACGTGTGGAAGCAGCCCTTGGGCCGGGACTCGGTGCCGGAGGTGTAGATGATCGCGTGCGGGTCGTC
>DASWST010000136.1:0-25080 GCA_036402515.1 Pseudonocardia sp. | reverse complement strand
GGCGCAGGCCGGGGTGCTGGTCAACTCGCTGGACAACGTGCTGGTGGTGCCCAACTCGGCGATCATCCGCCAGGGCGGGCGAACATTCGTCAACACCCCAGGCCCGGACGGCAAACCGGTGCAGACCCAGTTCCAACCTGGCCTGGTCGGCGACAACAACACCCAGGTGCTGTCCGGCCTGCGTGAAGGGCAGGAGATCCAGCTGCCCCAGGCCACCGTCTCCGGCAGCCCCAGCGGCGGCGGAGGAGGCGGCGGCCGCTGACCTCAGCGGACACCTCCCAGCGCTGGCCCGCGCCGAGCCGAGCAACCCTCGACCGGCGCGGGCCAGCGCTTTTCCGTGCCCCCGCGAGTCGGCGCTCCCAGCACACTGAGTCGGCGCTGCCAGCACACTGAGTCGGCGCTGCCAGCACCGAGCCGCGGAGCCGGTCCAGCGCCGGCCTACGGAGCGGCCGACGAGCCGGCCAGCGCCGCCGAAAACGCCGAGGCGTAGCGGCGGTGGCCGCGATCGCCGGGGTGCACCAGATCGACGCCGAGCTCGGTGCGCCGCATGGTCCGGGTGGCGTGCTCGATCCCCACCGGCACCAGCGCGGGGAACTCGGCGAGCACCGCCCGGCAGATCCGCCCGTACTCGGCCGCCGCGGCCCGGCGTGGCCCCCGCCGGAAGTCCGGGAGGTCGGCGACCAGCGCACCGGCCGGGAGACCTGCGCACAGCGCTCGAAACTGGGCCTCGAACCGCTCCGGGTCGGTCCGCGCCACGTCGTTGGTGCCGACGCACACGGTGACCAGATCCGGGGCCGCGCCGGCCAGCGAGCGCAGCCGGGGCAGCTGGTCGGCCAGCACGTCGCCGACCGTCGCGCCGGTGACCGACCAGTTGAGCACCGCCACGCTCAGCTCCCCCGAGGCGGCCAGCTGATCGGCGAGTAGTCCGACGAAACCCCGTTCCGGGCGCCGCGCGCTCAACCCTTGCGCCAGCGAGTCGCCCAACGCCACGTACCGCACGTCACCGGAGCGCCGGGCGCGCCGGATCCAGTACGCCCCGAAGTCCTCCGGCATCCGGTCCAGCCGGCCCAGCCGGCGGCGCCAGAGCCCGTACCCCAGGCCACCCACCACAAGGACCCGCCACGCCGCTCGCCCCATGGGATGGCAGCCTAGGAGCCGCCATGGCCACCACCAGAACCATTACCGCCGCCGCGCTGCGGGCGGCGCTGCTGCCCGTGCTCGACTGGCTGGACGGCGCCGCCGAGCAGCCGCCGCGGCCGGTGCTCGCCATCGCGGTGCGCACCTCCTTGCGGGCGTTCGCCCAGGCCTTCCCCGGCAAGGCCGTCGAGGTGCGGGTACCGCCATTCGCGGCGGTGCAGTGCCTGCCCGGCGGCGTGCACACCCGAGGCACCCCGCCACACGTGGTGCAGACCGATCCTCGGCACTGGCTGGCCCTGGCCACCGGCCGGTTGGACTGGGCCACCGCGGTGCGTGAGGCGGCGGTCGACGCGTCCGGCCATCGCGCGGAGGAGGTAGGCGCGCTGCTCCCTCTCCGCATTGCGTCCCGTCTTCGCGACTCAGAGTAATCGACAGAGTCCCCGAATCGAGTGATGCCTCGCCCGCACCGGTAGCGTATTGAGCTCGCAGGCCGCAGGATTAGGCCAATCGGCACGCCAGTCCGCCGAAAGGGGCTTCGCAGTGCAACAGGTCGGGGGACACCGATCGCGCGCTGTCTTAGCCATCTCCCAGTTCACCCGCGACTGGGCCAACGCATTGGGTGAAACCTGTTACCTCGCTGGGGGGACCCCAGATGCGATCGCCGCACTCACCCCGCTGGCCACCGAGCTGGCCGCACTCCTGCGGACCGAGCGGCTGGATCCGGCCATCGCCCGCCGGCTCGGCGCCCAGCTGGCCGAGGCCCGGTTCCGCGGCCCGAACGCGCTGCAGACCAGCCTACGGCTGATCCGCACCCGAGCCCCCGAGCTGTTCGAGGTGCGCGACCAGGCCGATCGAATCGGCGAGCTGGTCGGCGAGCTGGCCGCCGGATACGCCGACGCGCTGCGCGAACGCACCCAGATCGAGCAGGAACAGCTGCTCGGCGCGGTGCTGCAGACCCGCAGGGAGGCCGAGGTCGCACTGCGGGCCAGCGAGAAGCGGTTCCGGGCGATATTCACCGAGGCCGGCGTCGGCATCGCCCTGGTCGGCCTGGACGGGCACGTGCTGGACGTCAACCCGGCGCTGTACCGGCTGTTCAACGTCTCCGAGGCGATGACCGCCCCCCGGCCGATCACCGACCATGTGCATCCCGAGGATGCCCCGGCGATGATCGGCGACTTCCGCGAACTGGCCAGCGGCCGGCGGGACACCATGCACGGCGAGGTCCGGTTCGTCCGCCTGGACGGCACGGTGATCTGGGCCTTTGTCACCGCCTCGCTGGTCCGCGACGAGACCGGTGACCCGGACTACATAATTGGCGTGGTCGAGGACGTCACGGAACGTCACCAGCTCCGGTCCCGATTGAGGCACCAGACCTACCACGATCAACTGACCCGGCTGCCCAACCGGGCGCTGATGAACGAGCAGTTGCGCTGGGCCTTCTCCGAGGACTCCACGGTGAGCCGGGTCGGGCTCTGCCACCTGGACCTGGACGGGTTCCGGGCGATCAACGACTCGCTCGGTCACCAGGTCGGTGACCAGCTGCTCCTCGCGGTGGCCGGCCGGCTGCAGCTGCTCGCCGGCGGTCACCTGGTGACCCGCACCGGCGGGGACGAGTTCGCCATCCTGGTCACCGATCCGCCCAGCGTGGGGTACCTGTCCGAGCTGGCCGAGCACCTGCTCGCCGGGCTGGTGCCGCCGTTCGTGATCGGCTCGCAGCGGCTGTCCATCACCGCCAGCCTGGGCATCGCGGAGAGCGCGGTGACCACCACCTGGCCGGGCGAGCTGCAGCGCGCCGCGGATGCCGCCCGGTCCTGGGCGAAGGGTGCCGGCGGCGGTCGCTGGGCGGTGTTCGACGCCGAACGCGATGCCGGCGAGACCACCCGGTTCGCCCTGGCCGCCAGCGTGCCAGGGGCGGTGGACCGGGACGAGTTCCATCTCTACTACCAGCCGCTGGTGGAGCTGGCCACCGGTCACCTGACCGGGGTGGAGGCGCTGGTGCGCTGGCGTCACCCGGAGCACGGGCTGCTCGGCCCGGCCCGGTTCATCGAGCTCGCCGAGCGAAACGGCGCGATCGTGCCACTGGGCCGCTGGGTGCTCACCGAGGCGTGCCGACAGGCCCGGCGGTGGGCCGACGAGCTGGGCATGGGCGCGCCGTACGTCAGCGTGAACGTGGCGCCGAGGCAGCTGGCCGAGCCGGGCTGGCTGACCGAGGTGTCCAACGTGCTTGCCGACACCGGGCTGCACCCCGGCCAGCTGCAGTTGGAGATCACCGAGCGGGCCGTGCTGGTGGACGAGTCGGCCGCGTCGGACACCCTGCGCACGCTGCGCGAGATGGGTGTGCGGCTGGCCATCGACGATTTCGGCACCGGCTACTCCAGCCTGTCCTACCTGCGCCGGCTGCCGGTGCACGGCCTGAAGATCGACGGCTCGTTCATCCAGGGGCTGCGCGAGGCCGCCGACCTTGGCCGGGACCCGGCCGCCGAACTGGGCTGGCAGCCGCCCACCGAGCTGGCCTGGGATCCGGCGGCCGACCTCGCACCGGGCCCGGACACCCCGCTCGATCTGGCCGACACGCCGGACAGCAAGATCGTCGCGGCGCTGATCAGCATGGCGCACGCGCTGGGTCTGGTGGTCACCGCCGAGTGGGTGGAGACCGCCGCGCAGGCCCGCCGGTTGCGCGCGCTGGGCTGTGACGTCGGCCAGGGCCACTGGTACGGCGACCCGGTTCCGGCCAGCCAGCTCGCCCCGCTACTGCGCCGCCCGCTCGCCGGCTGACCCCCGGCGCGGGCCCGAACGCCGCCGCCGGCCCGCCATGCGCCTGAAAGCTCTCAGCTACTCCGGGCACATCTGGGGCTACCGCTTGTACACCGGGCGGACCCGAGTGGCCCAGCATCGAGCTCAGCGGTTGCGCTGTGCCACCGGCACGCCACCACGAGCCACAGGCGCCGACCCATGCCGGTGAGCCGGGGCACCGCGACACCCGAGTGGGCGATCTTCGGTCTAGACTGGGTACACGTCCGCGACCACCAAAAGCTAGCGAATAACCCGCAAGATCAAGGTTAGATCACTCCAACCGAGCCGGGAGCGAGCGTTGGAACCGCGTGCGTCAGAGCAGACCGTGACCCCACACCTCAGCCGCGACACCACCACCTCCGACGAGCCGATCACCGAGAACGAACCCCGCGAGGAATGCGGCGTATTCGGCGTCTGGGCGCCCGGTGAAGAGGTCGCCAAGCTCACCTACTTCGGCCTCTTCGCGCTGCAGCACCGTGGCCAGGAAGCGGCCGGCATCGCGGTCAGCGACGGTCGCCAGGTCGTGGTGTTCAAGGATCTCGGGCTGGTCAGCCAGGTCTTCGACGAGCAGACGCTCTCCTCGCTGCGCGGCCACCTCGCCGTCGGCCACACCCGCTACTCCACCACCGGCTCGACCACCTGGGAAAACGCGCAGCCCACGTTCCGCACCACGGCCACCGGCAGCGGCCTCGTACTGGGCCACAACGGCAACCTGGTGAACACCGCTGAGCTGCGCGACGAGGTGAATGCGCTGGTCGGCAGGACCGGGCAGGGCAACCGGGCCACCGCCACGACGGATTCCGACCTGATCACCGAGCTGCTCGCGGCCACCGCCGCCGACATCGGCCTCGAGGAGGCCGCGATCCGGCTGCTGCCGCGGATCCGGGGCGCGTTCTCCCTGGTGTTCTCCGACGAGCAGACGCTGTACGCGGCCCGCGACCCGCACGGGGTGCGTCCGCTGGTGCTCGGCCGGCTGGAGCGCGGCTGGGTGGTGGCCAGCGAGACGGCCGCGCTGGACATCGTCGGCGCCAGCTTCGTCCGCGAGGTGGAGCCCGGCGAGCTGCTGGCCATCGACGAGAACGGCCTGCGCAGCAGCCGGTTCGCCGCGCCGGAGCCGAAGGGCTGCGTGTTCGAGTACGTCTACCTGGCCCGCCCGGACACCACCATCGCCGGTCGCTCGGTGCACTCCGCCCGGGTGGCCATCGGCCGCCAGCTGGCCGACGAGTTCCCGGCCGAGGCCGACCTGGTGATCCCGGTACCGGAGTCCGGCACACCGGCGGCGATCGGCTACGCGCAGGGCTCCGGCATCCCGTACGGCCAGGGCCTGGTCAAGAACGCCTACGTGGGCCGCACCTTCATCCAGCCCAGCCAGACCATCCGTCAGCTGGGCATCCGGCTGAAGCTGAACCCGCTGCGCGAGGTCATCCGGGGCAAGCGGCTGGTCGTGGTGGATGACTCGATCGTGCGTGGCAACACCCAGCGCGCCCTGGTCCGGATGCTGCGTGAGGCCGGCGCGCTCGAGGTGCACGTGCGCATCGCGTCCCCGCCGGTGCGCTGGCCGTGCTTCTATGGCATCGACTTCGCCAGCCGGGCCGAGCTGGTCGCCGGAGACCTGGACCTGGACGGGGTGCGCCGCTCGATCGGCGCTGACTCGCTGGGCTACGTATCCCTCGAAGGCCTGGTCAAGGCCACCGAGCAGCCGGCCAGCCGGCTGTGCGCGGCCTGCTTCGACGGCAACTACCCGATCCCGCTGCCCGAGGACGCCCGGCTGGGCAAGCACCTGTTGGAAGACATCATTTCCGACGACGGCGCGCTTGCCGCGGGGTACGGTGCCGCTGGGGCCATGCGCCAGCCGTAGTGTGGTGGAGCCGGGATTCCGATTTCCACGAGACCGGGTTCCCGGCGCGGCCACCATCGTCTAGATCCACCGGAGTCGCTCTGCCATGCCCGTGCCACCCCCCAGCCCCGACGCCGGCAGTCCTGACAGTGCGGACTCGCCGCACGCCAGCTACGCGGCGGCCGGGGTGGACATCGATGCCGGGGAACGGGCCGTCGAGCAGTTCCGGCCGTGGGCGGAGAAAGCCACCCGGCCGGAGGTGCTGGGCGGCATCGGCGGGTTCGCCGGCCTGTTCGCGCTGAAGACGGGCCGCTACTCCGAGCCGGTGCTGGCCGCGTCCACCGACGGGGTGGGCACCAAGGTGGCGATCGCCCAGGCGCTGGACAAGCACGACACCATCGGGCTCGACCTGGTCGCGATGGTGGTCGACGACCTGGTGGTGTGCGGCGCCGAGCCGCTGTTCCTGCAGGACTACATCGCCTGCGGCACCCTGGTGCCGGAGAAGATCGCGGCGATCGTGAAGGGCATCGCGGACGGCTGCCAGCGCGCCGGCTGCGCCCTGCTCGGCGGCGAGACCGCCGAGCACCCCGGGCTCATGCAGTCCGGCGACTACGACCTGTCCGCCACCGGCGTGGGCATCGTGGAGGCCGAGGGGATGCTCGGCCCGGACCGGGTGCGCCCCGGCGACGTGGTGGTGGCGCTGGGCTCCTCCGGGCTGCACTCCAACGGCTACTCCCTGGCCCGGCACGTGCTGCTGGACCTGGCCCGGCTGCCGCTGGACTCGCAGGTGGAGGAGTTCGGCCGCACCCTGGGCGAGGAGCTGCTCGAGCCGACCTGGATCTACGCGCCGGACTGCCTGGCGTTGGCCGCCGAGGCGGAGGTCCGCACGTTCGCGCACATCACCGGTGGTGGACTGGCTCGCAACCTGTCCCGGGTGTTGCCCAGGGGCCTGGTCGCGGTGTGCGACCGGGGCAGCTGGACCCCGGCGCCGGTGTTCAAGATGATCGCCGCTCGGGGTCGCGTGGAGCGCCCCGAGATGGAGAAGACGTTCAACATGGGCGTCGGCATGGTGGCGGTGCTCGCCCCGGATGACGTGGACCGGGCGATGGCGGTGCTGACCGCGCGACACGTCCCGGCCTGGGTGCTGGGGGACGTGCGGCGAGCCAAGGACACGGACAGCGACCCGGGCGGACCCAGGGTGCTGCTGCGCGGGGAACACCCCCGGTTCTAGCCGGACCGCCGTGCCGAGCGCGCCGCACTGGCGGCGCGCTCGGGTGGTGGGCACCTTGCTTGATCGATCAGCGCCCGCCGGCCATCGCCACGGCGTCATGCCTTGGCCAGCCGGCTACCAACCCGTCAACCGGCGGCGCTGCGCGGTGAAATCAGGGTGCGGTAAGGAGCCGATTGGCCAAGGGCCGGTCGGGACGAGGTAACCGGACGCCGCGAGGCACCCAACCGCCGCGGTCAGCGGCGGCGGTAGTCGTCTTCCTCGTAGTCGTGCTCGTCGTCGGAGCTCTCCGGCTCACGAGTGGAGACACCAGCCAGCTCACGCTGCAAGGCTTCGGCGTCCAGACCCGGGGAGCTGTACTTGAGCTCGCGCGCCACCTTTGTCTGCTTAGCCTTAGCACGGCCGCGCCCCATGGCTCGTCCCCCTTACAACAGGGAAGGGGCGGCCGAAGGATGCGGCGGCCCCGTTCATCTCGTTTGAATGTCCTGCCCTCTACCGTACCTTGCGCGCGCCGGTCTGTGCGACGTGGCACTCCCCGCAAGGGGTAGAGATACCGCCCCGACCGGGTAGCTGTCCGCTAACCGCGAAACTTTCCGGCGGATCGGTGGCCAAGGTCACCATTCGCCGGCCGCGCGCGGCGATGAACGCCCAGCTCGACGCGCTGTCGAACGGAGTAGTCAGCGCACCCGGCCGGCCCTGGCTTGGGCGCGCCGGCCCGGCGGCTCCGCCCCGTCCTCGGCCACCACCGAGTCCGGATCGATCCGCGCCGGGGCGGCTCGCTGGTCGGCTCCGGCCACCAGGTCGGCATCCACCGGCACGGACCGCTTGACCAACGCCAGGGCCACCCCGCCGAGCTCGTGATGCAGCACGGCGGTACCCACCCGGCCCACGGTCCGATCGGCCAGGGTCACCGGGTCACCGGGCTCCAGCAGCTCCTCGTCACCGGCGTCGGTGTGCAGCAACACCAGCCGGCGCGGCGGACGGCCCAGGTTGGCCACCCGGGCCACCGTCTCCTGCCCCCGGTAGCAGCCCTTGGTCAGGTGTACGGCGGAGCCGATCCAGCCCACCTCGTGCGGGATGGTCCGCTCGTCGGTGTCCAACCCCAGCCTGGGCCGCAGCGCGCCCACCCGCAGCGCCTCGTAGGCCATCACTCCGGCCGGCGCCGCGCCGGCCGAGCGCAGCCGGGTCCACCAGTCGACCAGCTCGGCGCGCGGCACCAGCAGGTCCGCCGCCATCGGCTTGGACTCGTGCCCGGCGGACAACGGGGTGGACAGCGCGACCGCCGCGAGACCGGGCATCCGCCGGACTAGGCCGCCACCCTCGCCGGGCAGCGCGGCCGAGCCGTAGTCCTCGTCGGGCACCGGTATCCCCGCCGCGCTCAGCACCTGGGCGGTGTCCGGGCCGACCAGGCTGAGCACGGCCAGCTCCTCGGTGGCCGAACGGGGCTCCACCTTGGACCAGAACCGCATCTTCTCCAGGTAGTCGAGCAGCCCCGCCGAGGTGCCCGGTTCCACGTCCAGCCACACCGTGTCGGCCACGTGGGAGAGCACGGCGTGGTGCTCCACCCGTCCATTGAGGTCCAGTACCAGCGCCTCGGTGCCGGCGCCCCCGGGCAGCTCGCTGACATGCTGGGTGAGCAGCAGGTGCAACCAGGAAAGCCGGTCCTCCCCGGGGACCGCGATCACCTCGCGGTTCGACCGGTCCACCACCGCGGCCGCCCGGTCCATCGTGCGCTGCTCGGCCTGCGGGTCGCCGTGGTGCAACGGCAGCCCGACATCCGGACCCTCCTCGACGGCGACCACCCCGGGCAGCCCCAGCAGCGGGCTCCGCGCGGTCACGCGTCGGCCCGAGCGTCGCCGGATTGGACCGGGGGATGTTCGGCGGCGCACCTGGCACAGGTCCCGGACAGCGCCACGTGGGAGGCGTCCAGCCGGAAACCGAAGTCGGTGCGCAGCTGGCCGGCCAGCTCGTCGAGCCGCTCGGTGGGCACCTCGGCTACCTGGCCGCACCAGTGGCAGACCAGGTGCAAGTGCTCGTGCTCGTGCACCGAGTAGCTGGGCGCGCCGTGGCCGAGGTGGGTGTGCCGCACCACGCCGAGCCGCTCCAGCAGGTCCAGCGTGCGGTACACGGTGGTGATGTTCACCGCCGGCGCCAGCCGCTGCACCGAGGAGCAAATCTGTTCCGGGGTGGCATGCTCGAGTTCTTCGACCGCATCGAGCACCAGCTGCCGTTGCGGGGTCATCCGGAACCCGCGGTCATGCAATGTCCGACGCAGCGTCTCCACCGGCTCAATGGTAGTCGCGTCACCGCCATCGTCCGAGGTGGTCACGCAACGGCATCAGATCGGTGGGTCCCCCAGTAAATGCGACGAACGTCACGCCGTAGAGTGAAGCCCGCGAACCGCGAGCGCATTCTCCCTACGCTCGGCTCTGACCCCCGAGGATCGGGCTCCCCCGACTCCTTGGCCAATGCCACCTCACGGAGGCGACCGAATGTCCGCTGACCACGGCGACAATGCTGTCCCCGGCCGTCATACGGCCGATGGAGAGACCGCCGCCGCGCCCCGCTTCGATGTCGTTGTGCGCGGCTACGACCGCCGGCAGGTCGACGAGCACATCGCCGGCTTGGAACGCACGATATCGCGGCAGCGCACGGATCTGGAGCAGGCGCGCGAGAGTGGCGCGCGATCTGGGGCCGGTACCAACGGCACCAGCGGCCCGAAGACCGACGAGCGCTCCCGCGCCGGCGCGGCGGCCCTGTTCGGCACCGGCGGACGCCCTGGCGGCGGCTCCGGCGCGGACAGCTCCGGTGGGCTCACCCCCGAGATGATCTCTGCCTTCACCACCCGCCTGCAGTCCATCCTGCAGGCCGCGGAGGAGGAGGCCGAGGAGGTCAGGACGAACGCCCGGAACTACGCCCGCAAGGAAGAGGACGCCGGTCGCGCGCGGCTGGCCGAGCTGGAGCGGCGCCGGGAGACCACACTGGCCGACCTCGCTCGGGTACGCAGCCAGCTGGAGGGCGTGCTCGACTCCGCCAAGAAGGAATCAGCGATCGGCGCGAACCTGCCGCCCGGCACCCCGCCGCCCACGCCGCCGCAGGGGCTGCCGCTGCGGGGCGACAAGGGCCCTGGCGGCCCGGGCCGGATGGACCCGAACAAACGCACCGAGCAGACCGGGCCCCGGATGAGTCC
This sequence comes from Pseudonocardia sp., assembly GCA_036402515.1. Taxonomy (GTDB): domain Bacteria; phylum Actinomycetota; class Actinomycetes; order Mycobacteriales; family Pseudonocardiaceae; genus Pseudonocardia. The sequence goes on along the minus strand of DASWST010000136.1, from coordinate 14,895 downwards.
GCTGCCGGTGGCCGACGGCAACCGGCAGCGCCCGCCGAGCCCCGGGCACCAGCCGGTCGGCCCGGACGGCGGCCAGGGCCGCCCGCTGCCCACCCGGCAGGCACCCGGCCAGGGCGCCAGGCCGCCGGGCTCCTCCCCGCAGGGCAGCCCGGTGCATCAGTCCGGCGCACAGAACGCGCCCAGCCCGAAGCCGAGGCCGACGCCGTCCCCCCGGCCGCGCGCCAACCCGCCCGCGCCGGACGGTGCCGGGGTCTCCGGCGGTGCTCCGCAGGGCACCCGCGAGGCGTCCGGTCGGGGTCCGGCGGAGCAGCACGCACGCAACGGAGTGATCAACCGGGAAAACGGTGCCCCTCCCGGTCGCGGTGACGATCCGGACGGCCGCCCGTCCTTCGGCAATGGGGCACGCTGACCGGGTGCCGATCCGAAGTTGGCCGGCGCTCGCCGCGTACCGTGCGCGGTCATGGACCACCTGACGGTCTCCCCGACCCAGCTCGCGGTGGCCGCCGGCCTACTGATTGTGCTCGTCGTACTGGTCCTGCTGATCGTCCTGATCGCCCGGGTCAGGCGCCGGCGCCGCCGCAAGCGCGCCGAGGCCGCTCTGGCCACGTCGGATCCGTCGACGTCCCCGCCCACCGAGCCCACCCCGACGGCCACGTCGATGCCGTCGATGCCGTCGATGCGGTCGGTGCAGTCGATGCCTTCGGTGCCGGAGCGGCCAGGCCCGGCTCCGGTTGATCGGGCCCCCTACTGGTCTTCCGCCCCTCGCCAGCCACCGGCCGCTCTGGAGCCCACGTTCGACCCGACCGAGCCGGACCGCACCGTCGATCCCGCCGCTGCCGAGCCGGTGGACCGGAACCCGGGCTCGGCCGCACACGGAGCCCTCCCGGAGCGCAACGGCACGGCCAGCGCGGCGAACCCGCCGGCCGACCAGGACCACCGCAACCGAACGGGCTACCAACCGGGCAACCAGGCGGCCTCTCCGAGCGCGGCCGCCACCAGCGCCGGCGCCCCGACCATGGACGCCAAGGACCGGTTGCTGCGGGTGCTGCTCGCCGACCCGGCCCGGGCGCTGCACGCCGTCGGTGACCTGGAGGCATCCCGGGGGCAGCTGGACCGGCTGAACGAGTCGGTGCGGTATCAGCGCCGGCAGCTCGCCGACGCCGCCCGCCGGCTGCGTGGCGCCGGCCTGACCCCGGCCCAGGTGGCCCAACTCGCCGGGTTCGGCGAGGGCGAGCTGGTCACCCTGCTCGCCGAGCACGCGCCCTCGCCGACACCTCGACGCGCCACCAGGGACCCGGAGAGCCGCTGAGCCGCCCCCGGGCCCGCCGCACCCTCGAGTGACCGCACACCGTCATGCCGACGCACAGACCGTCCTGAGCGCCGGGCACGGCGCAGTGTGCCGTGCCCGCGGGCGGCCTCACCCAGGGATGAGCCGGACCTGGGTGCCTGGGCGGGCCTGGGCCAGGGTGCCCAGCGCGGTCTCCGGGATCACGCCGACCACCGGGTAGCCGCCGGTGGTCGGCGCGTCGGCGAGAAACACCACGGGCTGGCCGCTGGGCGGGACCTGCACCGCCCCGGGGCGCACGGGCTCGCTGGGCAGCTCCTGGCCGTCTCGCTCGGCTGACCGCTCCAGCGGCTGACCGGCCAACCGCAGCCCGATCCGGTTGCTCGCCGGGCCGACCGTCCACACAGTGCCGCGCAGCGCGCCGTCCGGGTCGGCGAACCAGTCGTCCCGAGGCCCGAGCAGCACCGGCACGGTGACCAGCGCGGGTGGCACCGAGACCGGGACCGGGGCTGCGTCCGCCGGTGCATCGCCCGCCGTGCCCAGCGCCACCCGGTCGCCGTCGGAGACCTTCGCCGGCCCGAGATCGGACAGCAGGTCGGTACTGCGGCTGCCGAGCACCTCCGGCACGTCCAACCCGCCCGAGCAGGCCAGGTAGCTGCGCAGCCCGGCGTCCGGCACACCCAGCTCGAGGCGCTCACCGGCATGCAGGTAGACGACCTGGTGGGAACCGACCGCCCGGCGCTCCGCGCCACCGCCGTGGCGCCACACCGACACCGGCGTCCCGGTCACCGCCACCGTGCAGTTCGACTCCGCGCGCAGCTCCAGCCCACCCAGCAGCACCTCAAACCCGGCGTGCCCCTCCGGGTTGCCGACCAGCCGGTTGGCCAGCCGCAGCGCGTCCCGGTCCAGCGCGCCGGAGCGCGGCACCCCGATGTGGGCCTGCCCGGGCCGGCCCAGGTCGGTGATGACGGTCAGCGGCCCGGTGCGCAGCACGGTGACCGCCCGGTCGGTGCCGGTCAACTCACCGGCTCGAATCGGACCAGGTCGCCGGGGGCGAGCCGGGCCGGCGGGTCGGCCTTCGGATCGAACATGACCTCGTCGGTGTGCCCGAGCAGCCGCCAGCCGCCCGGCGAGCTCCTCGGGTACACGCCGGTGAACTCGCCGGCCAGGCCCACCGAGCCGGCCGGCACACTGGGCCGGGAGTCGGCCAGCCTGGCTTGGCGCAGCGGCTCGGGCAGCCCGATCAGGTATCCGAATCCGGGGGAGAAGCCGCAGAACGCCACGGTGTACTCCGCCGAGGTGTGCAGTTCGATCACCTCGGGAACGGACAGCTCGGCGGTGCGGGCAATCAGCTCCAGGTCCGCCCCGTCGTAGTGCACCGGGATCACCACCTCGGCGGGCCGCTCGCCCGGGTCGGGGTCCGCACCGTCGCCGGGCTCGGCGGGCTCGCCGGGCTCGCCGGCCACGTCCTCGGTGATCAGCCCCCGGACCAGGTCGGCCGGAACTCCGGCGCCGGCTCTGCCCTCGATCAGCACGGTCCGCGCGGCCGGCACCAGCTCGACGATCCCGGACAGTCGGCCATCCGCCCGCGCGGCGCTCAGCTTCCGGTACGCCGCGGTCACGCTGGCGCTGGAGGGCAGCTCGATGAGCAGCCCGGAGGCGCCGTAACGCAGCAGTCGCACGGCCCGCGACACTACCCCGCGCGGGCGCCGACCGGTCACTTTTGCCGCTGGCCGGTGCTACCAAAGTTGACCAGTTCCCAGCCCATGGAGCGACGCGCTGGGCGCTCCACTAGTCGATCATCATGGCATGACAACACAGCACACCCCGATGGCTCGGGCTGCCTACGTCGGTGCGACCAGCGCCGAGCTGGCGAGCAAGGACGGCGCGGACAAGATCGCCGCCGGGGTGAGCCAGAAGGTGTTGTTCTCCCGCCGCGGCGACATCGCGCTCTATCCCGACCGGCTCGTGCTGCGGGACTGGACAGACGCCGGCGATCTGGTGCTGAACCGGACCGACATCCGGTCGGTGGAGACCAGGTTCACCGACCTGTACGGCCGTTTCATCGGAGGCTTGCTGAACGCCGGCAAGCCTCTGATCATCGAGTCGACCAAGGCCGGCGAGGTCTACCTGCTGATCAACCGCAAGGAGTTCATGGAGATTACCGACGACCGCCGCTGGGAAAAACTGATCAAGGCTTGGCTGGCCGAGGAAAGCTGACGCCTCGCCGCCGCGCTCGGACCGGGGTCAACCGGCGATGCGCTGGAGGCGGGCGGACAGGTGGGGCTGCAGCGGCTGGCCTTCCATGGCGCGCTCATCCACGTAGGCCAGGTCGCCGCCCTCCACCAGCCCGTAGAGGCGCTGCGCGGCGTTGACCTCCTTGGCGGTCTGGGTCCGGACCACCGCGTCGGCGACCAGCTCCCAGGACACCGTGGTGCGCGGCTGGCCGTAGAAGATCTCCACGATGCCGGTGGCGTGCGCGATGAGCACCTCGAGCGAGTCGTCCGGCTGCGGGCGCCACCATCCGACCTCCCGGGCCGCCGGTCGCACCACCTCGCCGCCCGGGCCGTCCAGCAGCCAGGCCTGCGAGGTGTAGCTCAGGAACGGGCGCCCGTCGTGCGCGAACACGATCTGCTGGCCGAAGAACTGGGGCCCCTCGATGGTCGGGTACGCCACCTCGCCCTCGCCGCGCCACACGCCCACCAGCGGGAGCAGCGGAACGCACAGCGGGTGCAGGTCTGGGCCCTCGCGCAGGTTGGCCGTGTCCGGCGGGATGGGCAGGTCGTCGAACACCGGGATATTGCGTCGGGCCGCCTCCGACAGGTCGGGGCCGCTGGTCAGGTCGGGGCCGCTGGTCAGGTCGGGGCCGCTCGACAGGTCGGGGCCGCTCGTCGGCTGCTCGCCGCTCATGATCGCCGTCCCTCCCGAAGACTCCGGTAGAGCAGCGCTGCGCTCAGCCAGAGCAGCGCCGCGCAGGCGGCCAGCAGTACGCCGGTCAACATCCAGGACACGCCAGCGGAGCGTAGTCGGGTCCGCGGCCCTCGGCCTGAACGGGGTGAACCGGGCGCGTGCAGCACGCCAATTCGGGTGAAGGTCGCCGTTTTCTTGACCCCCCGCATCCGGGCCGCCTAGCGTGAGCGGCGCTGGCTGGCCGCCTTCGGTGTGGGTTTGACCTCCGTTGCGGCCCGTCGGCAGGTGGGTCTCGGTGTGAGTTTGCCGCGGAGACCAGGTGTTCCCTCCCCTGGCTTGCTGTTGCGCGCGCGGCACCCCGCTGTGGCGCCGGCCGCGACGGCCCGCACGAATGGCTGACTCCTGTGAGCACTCAGATCTGCCTGCGCTTTGTCATCGACGGCATCCGCGACACCATGGACCACTACCGCGACGGCGCCCTGCCGCTGCACCGGCTGAGCTGGGAGCTGCACAGCCGGATCGACACCCTCGTCCCACATGCCCCGGCGGTCTGGATCGACCAACTGCGCGACCTGCACCGCAGGATCGCCGAGGTGCAGGCGCGGGGCGAGGCCGCCGCGCTCGGCAGGGCCGGCGCGTCGCTTGGCGGTGCCGGCGCGTCGCTCGGCGAGGCCGCCGCGCTCGGCGAGCTGGACCGCGGGGAGCTGGAGGAGTCGCTGCGCCGGCTGCGCGCCGCCCTCGAGAACCGGTGGAGCTGAACTCACGCTCCTCTGCGCACACCTACGCAACGGGGGGCCTGTTGCGTACAGGTGCGCAGAGCTGAGCACGGAGCGCAGGCTTTGCTGCGCCGAGTGAGGTGGGGCGCCTACCGTGACCAGTTGTGACCGCCGCGAACCCGCACCCGGCACCGCCGCTGGCGAACGACACCCCAGCGGACCCGGCGACCGCACCGGTGCACGACCCGTCCACGTACCTGACCGGCCCGCCACTGGCCGAGCTGGCCCGGTTGCGCCGAGAGCACGGCGTGGTCTGGGTGGACGAGCCCGCGCTGCTCGGCGCCCCGGCGGGGCCGGGCTACTGGCTGGTGCTGCGGCACGCCGATGTGGAGCGGGTGCTGCGTGATCCGGGCACCTTCTCCTCCTCGCTCGGCGGCACCCAGATCCGCGACCCGGCCAGCGGCGAGGATCTGTCCTACGTGCGCCGGATGATGCTCAACATGGATCCGCCGGAGCACTCCAGGCTGCGCCGGATGCTGTCCCGGTCGTTCACGCCGCGCGCGGTGGCGGCGCTGAACGACCGGATCTCCGGGCACGCCAGCGGCCTGGTGGACCGGATGCTGGCCAGCGGCCCCGGCGGCGAGAGCGGCACCGTTGACTTCGCCAAGGAGGTGGCTGCCGACCTGCCGCTGTTCACCCTCGCCGAGGTGCTCGGGGTGCCGGCGGAGGACCGCTGGCTACTGTTCGACTGGTCGAACCGGGTGATCGGTTGGCAGGACGAGGACTACGCCAGCAGCGCGGCCTTCGACGGCACCGGCGGCACCGAGCTGGCCCGCCAGGCGCTCGCCCTGCGCCCCGCCCCGGACGCCACCGGCCGGATGCCCGACCCCCGGTCCCGCTCCGGCATGCCCGACCTGTACGCCTACGCCCACCTGCTGGCCGAGCGGAAGCGGCGGGCGCCCGGCAGCGACGTCATGTCGATCCTGATGAGCCAGCTGGACGGGCCGGACGGGGCGGTGTCGCCGGAAGAGTTCGAGAACCTGTTCTGGCTGTTCGCGGTGGCCGGCAACGAGACGCTGCGCAACGGCATCCCCGGCGGCATGATCGCCCTGCTGAGCCACCCGGAGCAGCAGCGGGCGCTGCGCGCCGAGCCGGAGCTGCTGGACGGCGCGGTGGAGGAGATGCTGCGCTGGTGGACGCCGGTGATGGTGTTTCGCCGGACCGCCACCGCCCTGGTCACGCTGAGCGGGGTCCGGATCAGTGCCGGCGAGAAGGTGGTCGTGTCGTTCCTCGCCGCGAATCGGGACGAGTCGGTGTTTTCGGACCCGGACTCGTTCGACGTGCGACGGGCTCCTGGCCGGCACCTGGTGTTCGGCCACGGCCCGCACTTCTGCCTGGGCGCGCTCGCGGCGCGGACCCAGATGCGGGCGCTGTTCGGTGAGGTGCTGCGGCGCACCTCGTGGCTGGAGCCGGCCGGCGATCCGGCGCTGCTGCGCTCCAACTTCCAGCGCGGGGTGAAGCGGCTGCCGCTGGCCTGGCGCCGCTGAGCTGTGCGTGGCGGGGCCGTTGCCGCCGCGCCGGGCTCAGCCGGCCCATTGCGGCATCCGCATGCCGTGGTGGTTGGCGTAGGCGGCGGTCGGTGGGGAGGCCCAGTCGGCCAGCAGCTCGGCGTCGGGGCGGTAGACCTCCACCCCGAGCGGGCGGCACACCTCCAGCGGGTCGCGCGCGTCCGGTCCCCACAGCGGCACCGACAGGTCCCCGCCCGGGCAGGTGGACAGCGCGCAGAGCAGGTCGATCTCGGCGAAGAACTCCAGGAAGTCACCGCGCTGGGCCGGGCAGGCCTTCATGAAGTAGCGGTCGTCGTCGTTCAGCCCGGTGCACTGGAACACGTTGAGCACGTCGTGCACGTCCAGCTCGGTGAGCCCGTACGGCAGGATCGCCCTGGTCAGGTTCGAGTGGCAGTGGAAGTCGAAGTCCTCGCCGGTGAGCATCCGGTTCACGTAGGGGTCGCAGCGGGTGCCGAGCAGGTCGTGCACCCGGCCGCCGTCGGTGTCGGTGCCGTAGTCGGCCAGCGAGTCGTTGGTGATGGTGACCAGCGGACGCAGGTAGGGCAGCGTGGACCAGAGCCGGTCGTAGGTGGACACGTGCGCCCGCTGCAGCTGGCGGGTGCGCGACGCCCACATCCGCTCGCGCGGGTTGTGCCGGTTCCAGATGTTCAGGTCGCCCACCTGCGCGCCCTCGACGGCCACGATCCTGCACAGCGAACCGGCCGGCACCGTCCAGGCACGCCCGCTGCGGATCGGGATGACGAACGACTCCACCTGCTCCCGGGAGCCCGCCGCGATCTTGGCGTAGAAGGCGCGATCGACGTCGAGCGCGCCGGCGCTGGCCTGGTAGGCCGCCGGGTAGTTCCCCATCATCTTCCTCTCGTGAGCCGTACCAACATCTGCTCGGAGTCGTCCAGGTAGCGCCGCATCGCCGCGCCGGCGGCCGCCCGGAAACCGGCCCTGACCAGGTCGCAGATCTCCCGGTCCCTCGGCGTCCACGGCTCCTGAAACTCGGCCTCGTCGGACGCGGCGGCGAACGCAAGCCGCTGCTGCGCGGTGACCCCGTGGAAGAACGTGTCCAGCATCGGGCTGCCCAGGGTGGCCACCAGGGCGCCGTGGAAGCGCAGGCTGGCGGTGCCGACCAGCCGCCAGTCGGCCTCGGCGGCGGCCCGTTCGGTGAGCCGCACGGCGTTCTCCAGGGCGTCCAGCGCGGCGGTGCTGGCGGCGCCGCTCTCCTCGATCGCACGCAACTCGAGAGTCCGGCGGACCAGGTAGATGTCCCTGATCCGGGCCTCGGACATGTCCGCGACCACCGCGCCCTTGTAGAGCTGCGCCTCGATCAGGCCCTCGGCGCCGAGCAGCCGCAGCCCCTCCCGGAAGGTGTTCCTGGAGACCGCGAACTCGGCGGACAGCGCCGTCTCCCGCAGCGGGGTGCCCGGCGGCAGGGCGCCGGACAGGATCTCGTCCCGCAGGCTCGCCGCCACCCGCTCCGCGCTGGGCACGATCTCCTCGACATCGCTGAGCGACACGAGCCCCATGTTAGGACTTTCGTTGAACAAAACAAGCTCCAGTGCTGGGCTATTGACCGGTTTCTCGCACGTTAAGAGTTAACCGTCGCAGCCATTGACATCTTTTGTTGAACGAAATTAGTCTCACGCGACGGGTAGACGTAGGTCGGGGGACCCGGCGCGGTCGAGCTCGGGAGGAACCTGATGGCAGGTGAGAAGGGGGCCCGCCGTCCCGATCCCACCGAGCTCGACACCGCGCCCGCATCTGCCTCGCTCAGCATCGACAACGCGCCGCTGAGCCGGTTCCACCACCGGCTCACCCTGTATTCCGGCGGCGGCCCGCTACTGGACGGCTACGTGCTGGGCATCATCGGCCTGGCCCTCACCCAGATCACCCCGCAGTGGCACCTGACCCCCACCTGGCAGGGAGCGCTCGGCGCCTCGGCGTTGATCGGGCTGTTCCTCGGTGGCCTCGTCGGCGGGTACATCACCGACCTGGTGGGCCGGCAGGTGATGTACACCCTGGACCTGAGCCTGGTGGTGGTCTGCTCGGTCGCCCAGTTCTTCGTGGCCGGCCCGTGGTGGCTGCTCGTGCTGCGGCTGCTGGTCGGCACGGCGGTGGGCGCGGACTACCCGATCGCCACCTCGCTGCTCGCCGAGTTCGCCCCGCGTCGACACCGGGGCAGCATGCTCGGCTGGCTCACCACCATGTGGGCGATCGGCAACGCGGTGGCCTACCTGGTGGGCGACGCGCTGCTGGCACTCGGCCCGGACGCCTGGCGCTGGATGCTGCTCTCACCGGCGGTGCCGGCCGCGCTGCTCATGCTGGGCCGGCTCGGCACCCCGGAGTCGCCGAGGTGGCTGCTGTCCAAGGGCAGGGTGGAGGACGCCAAGGCGGCGCTGGCCAAGGCTCTCGGTCCGGATGCCCGGCTGGACGACCTGGGCGAGCCCCCGGCCCAGACCAGCCTCCGCGCCCTGGTGCGGGGCGACTACCTGCGCCGGACCGTGTTCGTCGCGGTGTTCTGGACCTGCTCGATCTGGCCGATCTACGCCATCTACGCGTTCGGCCCGGCGATGCTCACCGCGTTCGGGTTGACCGGAGCCGGCGCGGACACCCTCGGCTCGGCGGCCATCGGGCTGCTGTTCATCGTCGGCTGCGTGGCGGCGACCCTGCTGGCCAACCGGTGGCCCCGGCGGCGGCTGCTGATCTGGCCGTTCGTCGTCTCCACCGTCGCCCTGCTGCTGCTCGGGGTGTTCCCGGCCGCGCCGGTGCCGGTGATCGCCGCGTTGTTCACCGTCTACGCCGTGGCCGTCGGCGGGCCCACCATCCTGCAGTGGATCTATCCGAACGAGCTCTTCCCGACCTCCGTGCGAGCCACCGCGGTCGGCCTGGGCACCACAATCAGCCGGATCGGCGCGGCGCTGGGCACCTTCGTCACGCCACTACTGCTGGCCGGAGCCGGCATCGGCCCGACCATGCTGCTGGCCGGCGCGGTGAGCGCGGTCGGCGCGCTGGTCTGCGTGCTGATGGCCCCGGAAACCAGCACCGGCTCCCTGGCCACCGTCAGCGCCGAGTAAACCTGTGAGTGGTTACCGTTGCTATAGCGACCAATACCACTCACGGCTCTCAGCTTCGGCACCACATGGTCAAACGCAGCATCGGCAGGTCGGCACCCGGCTCGGTGTCCGAGCTGGCTGAGAAGCCGGGACCATGCCCAATACGGCGGCGCCCCAGGATCCTCCCGACAACTCGCCCAGGCCGAGCTGAATCCGTGCCCCCGCAGCCGGTCGACTACCTCGCCGGCCAACCGGGTCTTGCCGATGCCCGGTTCCCCGCCGATGAGGATCAGCCCGCCCCGGCCCCGCCGAGCCGCGTCAGCCGCGCCCAGCAGCTCACGGAGATCGGCCTGCCGCCCGGCGAGCACAGCGCATCTTGCCTCGTGAGTTGCGATGGTCGCCATAGCGCATTTACGACCTACGGGGTCAGCGGTGCTCGGGGTTGGCGAAGTCGAACCGACACCCGGCGTCCCACTCGCTGCGCTGGTTGCCGTGCGCCGGGATCCCGCCGGCGTTCCGCAACATCCGGGCGAGGTGCAGCAGGTTCCAGGTCATGAAAGTGGTGTTGCGGTTGGTGAAGTCGTTCTCCGGCCCACCGGAGCCCGGGTCCAGGTACGAGGGACCGGGGCCGGCCGCGCCAACCCAGCCGGCGTCCGCCTGCGGCGGGATCACAAAGCCCAGGTGCTGCAGCGAGTAGAGGATGTTCATCGCGCAGTGCTTGACGCCGTCCTCGTTGCCGGTCACCAGGCAGCCGCCGACCCGCCCGTAGTAGGCGTACTGGCCGGCCGCGTTGAGCTGGCTCGAGTTGCCGTAGAGCCGCTCGATCACCTTGGTGCAGACGGAGGATTTCTCGCCCAGCCAGATCGGCGTGCACAGCACCAGGATGTCCGCCGCCTCGACCATCGGGAAGATCGCCGGCCACTCGTCGGTGGGCCAGCCGTACTCGGTCATGTCCGGGTAGACGCCGACCGGGATGTCGTGGTCAACCGCGCGCACCAGGTCTACCTGGACGCCGTGTTTGCGCATGATGTCCATCGAGAGCCGAGCCAGGCCCTCGGTATGGGACACCGCCGGGGAGCGCTTCAGCGTGCAGCTGACATACAGCGCGCGCAGCCCAGAGAAGTCCCAGTTGTCGTCACTCATGGTGCTACAGGTTGCTCCGGTTCGGCCCGGATGACTCTTACGATCCGCGGACTCCGCCGGGTCTGCCTGAACGCCCGGCGGCACGCCCAAGGCGCTCAGCGAACGGGCACCGGGGTCACCCGGCGGGCGCGGACTCGGATGCGGGCGCCTTTGCCGGGCACCAGGGTGATGTGCTTGACCCGTTGCGGCTCGTCCGGCGTGTCGGTGGTGTCCAGCTCCACTCGGCGGAGGATCTCCCGGAGCACCACGCGCATTTCGACCTGCGCGAATGTGGCGCCCAGGCAGCGGCGGCCACCTCCACCGAACGGGAACCAGGTGGTCGGCGAGAGCGTCACGGGGCTGATGCCCGATCCGCTGGCGCTACTCGGGGCCAGCATGCGGTCCGGGTCGAAGCGCTCCGGGTCGGGGTAGTGCTCGGCGGAGGCGTGCACCAGCCCCATCGCCGGCATGACGATCGTCCCGGCCGGCAGGTCGAAGCCGGCGACTCGGACCGGCCGGGTCAGCGTGCGGGCCACCTCGTGTATCACCGGGCGGATCCGCAGCGTCTCCTTGACCAGCGCGTCCAGGTACTCATCGCCGGCCGCGTCGCCGGCGTCGGCGGCGGCCACCGCGCGGCGCAGCACCTCAGGATGGCGGACCAGCCGTTCCAGCGCCCAGGACAAGGCGGTCGCGGTGGTCTCGTGGCCGGCCATCAGCAGTGTGATCAACTGGTCGCGCAGCTCGGCGTCGGTCATCTGCCGGCCGCCCTCATCGGCCTCGCGGACCAGCATGGCCAGCACGTCGGTCCGCTCGGCCAGCCTCGGGTCGGCCCGGCGCTGGGCGATCTCGGCGTAGAGCAGCGCGTCGGCCTCCGCGCGGCGCCGACGGATCCCGCGCCACGGCCAGCGGCGCAGCAGCTCGGGTTTCGCCATCGCCGCCACGCCCAGCAGGCTCATGTCGGTCACCCTGGGCAGTGCCTGGCGCAGCGCGGCCAGCCGGGCCGGGTCCTCGGTGCCGATCACCGTGCGCAGGATGATTTCCAGGGTGATCGTCGCCATCCGAGGCGCCACCGGAAACTCCCGGCCGATCGGCCAGCGAGCTACGTCGGCGTCGGCGATCTCTGCCATCAGCTCGGCTTGGCGGCGCACCGCATCCCGGTGGAACGGGGGCAGCATCAGCTTGCGCCGATCCCGGTGCCGCGCCTCGTCCAGCAGCAGCACCGAGCTGTCGCCGAGCACGCCGCGCAGGATCGAGTTGGCCTCGCCGGCGTGGTAGACGGCCGGATCGCCGGCGAACACCGTCTTGATGTCCGCCGGGTCGGCCAGGTACACCAGCCAACCGGACGGCGCCGCCCACACCCGGAATACGTCCCCGTAGCGGCGCCGGTTGGTGGCCGCCCAGCGGTGCGGGCGGGTCCACATCATCGCGGTCTGCAGCGGCTTGGGAAGTTTCGGGCCAGGCGGCAACATGATCAACATCATACATTTGTATATGACGAGCGTCTACATGTTTTGGCTACGCTCGCTGCCATGGGACACCGCGAAGACCTGTTGGCCGGCGCCCGCCGGTGCCTGGAGGAGCGCGGTTATGCCCGCACCACGGCCAGGGACCTGGTGGCCGCCTCCGGCACCAACCTGGCCTCCATCGGCTACCACTTCGGCTCCAAGGAAGGGCTGCTCAACGAGGCGATCGCCGCCTCTTTCCAGGAGTGGGCGGAGCGTGTGCGCGCCCTCGCTCTCGCCGCGGTACCGGACGGGGCCGGAGACCCGGTGCGCATGTTGGTCGCCTCCTGGGGCGCAATGCTCAGCTCGTTCGTCGAGTACCGGGGGCTGTCGGTGGCGTTCATCGAGGCGCTGGCCCAGGCGGAGCGGCAACCCGAGCTGCGCGCCCAACTCGCCGACACCTACCGGCGCAGCCGCGCCCAGGTGGCCCAGATGATCACCGAGGCGCTCGGCGTGCCGGACGAACGGCGGGCCAGCACGCTCGCCTCGTTCCAGATAGCGCTGTGCGACGGGCTACTGGTGCAGTGGCTGCTGGACCCGGACGCCACCCCGTCGGCCCCCCAGCTGGTCGACGCGCTGACCGCCATGCTGGGCACGGCTGCCGGCGTCGGCGACGGTCAGGACGCGACGACGTTGGCGTAGTCGGGCAGCTCCAGGTCGTTGACCGCGCGCAGCAGCTTGCGCATGAGCAGCGTCTTGCCCGGGAGGTACCGCAGCGCGGCCATGACCAGGTACTGCGCTCCGACGCCCAACCGGCTGGCCGGCGCGGCGTTCGCGGCATTGTCCCGGCCCATCTTCTGGTTGGCCGCGACAAATCCGCGCAGCGTGCGCTGGTACTGGGCGAACGCCACCACGTGGTTGCCCTGGGCCGCCGCGAGCTCCCCGGCCAGCACGTAGGCGCCCACGATGGCCAGGCTGGTGCCCTGCCCGGACAGCGGCGACGGGCAGAACGCCGCGTCGCCCAGCAGCGCCACCCGACCAGCCGACCAGGACTCCAGCTGGATCTGGGCGCACGAGTCGAAGAAGAAGTCCGGTGCGGCGCCCATGTGCTCCAGCAACCAGGGCGTCTCCCAGGCCACCCCGGCGAACCGCTCGCGCACCATGGCCTTCTGCGCCTCAATGTCCCGGTAGTCGTAGTCAAGCTCCGGGCTGCGGAAACTCAGGAACGCCATCGCCTCTTGGTTGTCGTGGATGCTGCGGATGCCCACGGACACACCCGGCTCGCCGTACCCGAGCGCCCATCGGTTCAGCCCCAGCCGATTCGGCACGGTAAAGAACGCGACGTAGTGGCCCAGGTGGTGCAGGAAATCTGACTCCGGCCCGAACACCAGTGAGCGCACCCCGGAGTGCAGCCCGTCGGCGCCGACCACCAGGTCGAACCGCCGCTCGAGCCCGCTGGCGAAGCGGACGTCGACGCCGTCAGCGTCCTCGCGCAGCGACTCGATGCGGTCGCTGAACAGGTACTCGGTGGTGTGTTTGGAGGCGGCGTGGAAGACCTCGGACAGGTCCCCGCGCAGGATCTCGATCTCCGCGATCAGCCCGTCGCCGTCGAACTGGTCGGCGCGCAGCGTGGCCACCCGCCGGTTCTTCCTGGTGACCAGCGACATGCCGTCGGTGTCCGTGCAGGCGGCGCGCACCTGCTCGTCAAGCCCCATCCGGCGCACCACCTGTTTGGCCACGCCGCGGATGTCGATGGCCTGGCCACCCGGGCGCAGCCCCGGCGACCGTTCCACCACGGTGGCCTGGAAGCCGAACCGGTGCAGCCAGTACGCCAGAGCCGGCCCGGCAATGCTCGCCCCGGAGATCAAGATATGTCTGCTCACGATCTCCGGACCCTAGGCCGTGACTGGCTGGCCGTCGCCCCGATTAACCACCGGCTGGTACTGCGAGGCGGCGTCCACCAGCGCGTGGGCCGCTGGGTGCCACGGTCGACTCAGCGGGCCGCTGAGCACCAGGTAGCGGGCCATCGACTGGCTCAGCGGCACGAGCACCAGGCCCGGGCCCTCCATGCCGGCGGCCAACCCGGGGATCACCGTCACGCCCACGCCCGCGCGCACCATGGCGAACAGCGTGCTGAGCTGCCGGATCCGGTGCGCCGGGGCGAATGTGGCCCCGGCCTGGCGGTGCAGCTCGCGGATCTGCCGCTCGCAGCCGCCGGCGGAGAGCAGGAAGTCGTCGTCGGCCAGGTCGGCGAGGTCCACTAAGGGCTCCTGGGACAGCGGGTGGTCGGCGCGCAGCACCGCGTGAAACCGGTCGGCGCCGACCTGCGCGCTGCCGCTGGGCCTGGTGGGCGGGTCGATCAGCACCGCTAGGTCCGCCGTGCCACCCTCCAGCCAGCCGGCCACCTCGTCGTCCTCCCCCTCGAACAGGGATACCGACACGCCGGGGAACTCCGCCCGCCAGCGCAGCACCAGCTCCGGCAGCAGACCGTGGCAGACCGTCGGCGGCGCGGCCACGGTGAGCTCGCCGCGTGGCTGCCCGTCCCGGTCGGCGGCCAGCACCGTGATCGCGGTGACCGAAGCCAGCACGGACCGGGCATGGTCCAGGATCTGCTCGCCGAATCGGGTGGGAGTGGGGCGCCCGTTGCGGGACAGCACCGGGCGCCCGGTGGCCCGCTCCAGCGCCGCCACGGCGTGCGAGACGGCGGACTGGCTGATGCCCAGCCGCTGCGCCGCCGTCCCGAAGCCGCCCGTGTCGGCGACCGCCACGAACGCGCGGAGCTGCGGAATTCCGACGTTCATGAGGATC
>DASWST010000135.1:0-33948 GCA_036402515.1 Pseudonocardia sp. | reverse complement strand
GACGCCGCCGGCCTGCACGGTGGCCAGCGGCGCATGGCTGATCAGGGCGAGCAGACGGCTCAGCCCGTCGATGGTTGCCGCGGCCGCGCGCTGGGCCGCCGCCAGCAGCTGCCCCTGCTCGGCCCGGCCCCCAGCGGGCAGCGTGGGTGGCGCCGGCATCGTCGGGTGGTAGTCCGGGGGCCGCAGCGCAAGCGCGACCTCCCGAGGCATCTCGCCGGTGTGGCCCCACGTGTCGGGTATCAGCCAGCCGGTCAGCGCCAGCTCGCCTTCCGGTCCCTCCACCGGCATTGAGCCGTATGCGGCCGGCAGGTACACGCCGCCGACCCTGGGGCCGTGCCGAGCCACCTCGTCGGCCAGCTCGCGGGCGGCCGGGGACAGCTGGCTGCGCAGCCGGCTCGCGGTGTCCGGGTCGACGATCGCAGCGCTGAGAGCGTTGACCCAGGCCGCTTTGTCGGGCAGCCCGGCCAGGCCGTATTGCCCCCCGATGCGTTTCAGAGCCTGGACGGTGAGGTGGTCGAGCAACGCCCGCGCCGGTCGGCCGAGTGCCAACGGGCTGGGCATCAGTTCGCCCAGGATGCCTGGTGTGGCCAGGTGTTCGCCGTTCGGCCAGACCAGGCCGAGGCGGCGCAGCTCGGTGAGCTCTTCGGTCAGGCGGGCCAGTGGCAGCGCGGCTGGACCGCCGAACAGCTGGTGCACCCGCTCCGGGTTGGCCTCGGCGCCGAGCGCTCGAATCCCCTCCAGCAGCACCAGACCGGCCGCGGTGAGCGAGTCCATCGCCGAGCGCACCGAGTGCGGTGTGCTCAGCCGGTTCGCCAGCTCGCCGAAGGTTCGAGGCTGCGGGGCGAGCAGGGTGTCTGGGCGGGCGCGCAGCAGTGCGGTCAGCTCGCCCTCGGGCAGGCTGCCCAGCCAGCCGCTGAGCCTCCCACTCGGTGCCTTGCCGGATCTCGCCGCCATGGCATCGAAAGATATCGCCTGGGCCGCTCCGGCAACGCCGGGCCTCAGATGGCGTACGACCAGCCGGTCAGCGCATAGCCGCCGAACCAGGCCGACGCAAGCGCCGCCGCCACCACCACGGCCAGCGCGGTGCTGGGCCGGCGTCGAGCCAGCCCCAGTGCCGCCGGTACGAGCAGGGTGAACGCCGGCAGCAGCAGCCGGGCCTTGGAGTTCATCAGCCCGTTCGAGCCCAGGTCCATGACCAGCACCCCGGCCGCGTACACCACCAGCGGCCAGGGCAGCCCGGTGCTCCACCACCGCCGGCAACACACCGCCAGCAGCACCAGCCCGCCGGCCAGCACCGCCACGGTGAGCACCTCGAGCACCGACCGGCCGGTGGCCAGGGTGTCCCTGGTGAACTCGAGGGTGGCCGCGCCGCCGTCGAACTTGGAGTTCCAGCCCCGCCGCTGCAGGTCGAACCAGCCGCTCCAGGACCCGGTGCGGGACGCCACGTAGCCGAGGTAGCCGAGCATGCCGAGCGGGGCGAGCAGGCCGCCCAACCACGGCCGCCAGGAGTCCCGCCGGTCGACCGCGGCGACCAGCAGCGCGGCGCCCACCGCGAGCAGCAGCGCGGCGGCGGTCGGGCGGACCGTGCCGGCCAGCGCGGTGGCACCCCCGGCCAGCAGCCAATGCCGGCGCAGCACGCCGACCAGCGCCCACACCGCGCACGCGCAGAACAGCCCCTCCGAGTAGGTCATCGACCAGACCACGCCCATCGGCGCCGCCGCCACCAGCGCGACCAGCAGCAGCCCGGCGCGCCGCGACCCACCGGGGACCAGCTCGCCCAGCCGGGCCAGCCCGTGCGCCAGCACCAGGCTGGCCAGCAGCGCCACCGCCAGCCCGGCGACCTCCAGGCTGGTGCTGGTGACGAAGCGGAACACCGCCACCGCCGCTGGGTAGCCGGGGAAGAACGCCAGCGGGGTGGTCGGGTTGCGGTGGCCGAACGCGTCCACCAGACCGAGCGGCACGCCGTCGTAGCCGCCACCGGCGACTGCCAGCATCCACTGCCCGTCCCAGACCGAGAGTCGGGTGAGCAGCCGACCGCCGTTGACCTCGGTCAGCCAGGCCAGGGTGAGCAGCCCGACCAGCCGGACACCCAGGAAGACCAGCGAGGGCGCGGCCACCGCGAGAAACCGGGCCGCCCGAGCCCGAACCTCGCCGGCGGTCCAGGGCGGCCGGTGACCAGAAGTTCTCTCGGCCGAAGAGCCGTTGGTCGCCGAGTCCGGCGGGGTGGCGCTGGGGGAGCGCGAGGTCGTGCTGGCTGATGGTGAACCGGACTGGTTGACGTGCACCGACCCGTCGGTCACCGCCACGTACCCGACCCCCCGTGCCGCCTCGCTCGAGCCTGCTTGCTGTGGCCTGAACCGCTTAGGCTAGTGCGACGCTTTCAGGTCGGTAGGGTGGGTTACCAGATCACACCGCGCGGCGCTCCTGGTCACCCGGCCGGATCGGCCCGCGCGGCGTTACTGTGTCTGGAGGCGGTCGTAGGTGGCTCTGGTCGTACAAAAGTACGGCGGATCCTCCGTGCAGGATGCCGAGCGCATCAAACGGGTGGCCGAGCGGATCGTGCGCGCGCGCAAGGAGGGCCACGACGTCGTCGTGGTGGCCTCCGCGATGGGCGACACGACCGACGAGCTCATCGATCTCGCCGAGCAGGTCAGCCCCGCGCCCCCGCCGCGCGAGCTGGACATGCTGCTCACCGCCGGCGAGCGGATCTCCAACGCGCTGCTGGCCATGGCCATCCATGCGCTGGGTGCCGAGGCGCGCTCGTTCACCGGCTCCCAGGCCGGCATGATCACTACCTCCAAGCACGGCGACGCGCGCATCGTCGAGGTCAACCCGGGCCGGCTGAAGTCCGCGCTGGCCGAGGGCGCGGTGGTGCTGGTCGCCGGCTTCCAGGGGATGAGCGGGGACAGCAAGGAGATAACCACGCTGGGCCGAGGAGGCTCGGACACCACAGCCGTCGCGCTGGCCGCGGCGATGCAGGCCGACGTGTGTGAGATCTACACGGACGTGGACGGCGTGTACACCGCCGACCCCAGGATCGTTTCCAAGGCCCGGCACCTGGACAGCGTCTGCTACGAGGAGATGCTCGAGCTGGCCGCCTGCGGGGCGAAGGTGCTGCACCTGCGCGCGGTGGAGTACGCCCGGCGCTACAACGTGCCGCTGCGCGTTCGTTCGTCGTACAACGACAAGCCCGGCACGCTGGTGTCCGGGTCCATGGAGGACATCCCAATGGAACAGGCGATCATCACCGGCGTCGCGCACGACCGTTCCGAGGGCAAGGTCACGGTCACCGGCGTGCCGGACAGCCCGGGGCACGCGGCCCGGATCTTTCGCGCGGTGGCCGACGCCGAGATCAACATTGACATGGTGCTGCAGAACATCTCGCACGCCACCGACCGGCGCACCGACATCACCTTCACGCTGCCCCGCTCGCACGGCCCGACCGCGGTCGCCGCGCTGGAGCGGGCCAAGGCCGAGATCGGCTTCGACGAGGTCTTCTACGACGGCAACGTGGGCAAGGTTTCGCTGGTCGGGGCCGGCATGCGCTCGCATCCCGGGGTGACCGCGACGTTCTGCGAAAGCCTTTCGCGCGCGGGCATCAACATCGAGACCATGAACACCTCAGAGATCCGAATCTCGGTGCTGTGCCGAGAGGACCAGCTCAACGACGCGGTGCGCGCATTGCACGAGGCGTTCGAGCTGGGCGGCGAGGAAGAAGCGGTAGTACACGCGGGAACGGGACGCTGACTTATGGGCAAAGTACTGGCAATTGTGGGTGCCACCGGAGCGGTGGGCACCACGATGATCGACATCATCGACGCGCGGGAGACCGTGCCGTGGTCGGAGATCCGGCTGATCGCCTCGGCCCGCTCCGCCGGCAAGGTGCTGCGGGTGCGCGGTCAGGACATCACCGTGCGCGAGCTGGCACCGGAGGCGTTCGACGGCGTGGACGTCGCACTGTTCGACGTGCCGGACGAGGTCAGCGCGGTCTGGGCGCCGATCGCGGCCGACCGCGGCGCCGTCGCGGTGGACAACTCCGGGGCGTTCCGGATGGACGCGGACGTGCCGCTGGTGGTGCCGGAGGTCAACGCCGCCGAGGTGGGCAACCGGCCGAGGGGCATCATCGCCAACCCCAACTGCACGACGCTGTCCATGATGGCCGCGATGGGGGCGCTGCACCGGGCGTTCGACCTGCGCGAGCTGGTGGTGGCCTCCTACCAGGCGGCGTCCGGCGCCGGCCAGGTCGGCATCGACCAGTTGTACAACGAGCTCAGCGTGGTGGCCGGCAAGGAGATGGGGGTCAAGGCGGGTGACGTGGCCGCCGCGCTGACCGAGGCCGGGGTCCCGGTCGGTTCTGGTTCGCCGTTCCCGGCGCCGCTGGCGCTCAACGTGGTGCCCTGGGCCGGGTCGCTGAAGGACGACGGCTGGTCGTCCGAGGAGCTCAAGGTGCGCAACGAGGCGCGCAAGATCCTCGGCATCCCCAGCCTGAAGGTGTCCGCCACCTGCGTGCGGGTGCCGGTGATCACCACGCATGCGCTCGCCGTGCACGCCACCTTCGCCTCCGAGGTGTCGGTGGACAAGGCCCGCGCGGTGCTGGCCGAGCAGCCCACCATCGTGGTCGCCGACGACCCGGCCGCCGGCGTGTTCCCCACGCCGCTGCAGACCGTCGGCACCGACCCCACAGTGGTCGGCCGGATCCGCCAGGCGCTGGACTTCCCGAACACCCTGGAGCTGTTCATCTGCGGTGACAACCTGCGCAAGGGTGCCGCGCTGAACACCTATGAGATCGCCGAGGTTGTCGCGGCCGGCTGACTTGTCGTGCTGGGTAATTCCGCCGGTTGAGTGAACGGAGCCCGGCCATAAGTGGGAACCGAGAGCTGCCTCAGGCCGTTGAGCGATTGAGTCAGAGCAATCCCCAGCCCATGTCGGACCGTGGAGTCGACGCGGACTCTCCAGTTGCCGAGTCAACGATAAGCGCCGAGGAGGCCCTGCTATGAGCCTGCACGACGTATTGTCCCGCCGACCCAACCCGGCCGGAGTTGTCCGGAACCTGTCCGCCAGCCCGCTGGAGCGACTGGCCGTGGTCACCTGCATGGACGCCAGGATCGACGTCTTCGGCATGCTCGGCCTGCGGATCGGGGATGCGCACGTGATCCGCAACGCCGGCGGCACGGTCACCAGCGACGTGATCCGCTCGTTGGCGATCAGCCAGCGCAAGCTGGGCACCCAGGACGTGATCGTGGTGACGCACACCGGCTGCGGCATGCTCTCGTTCACCGACGACGAGTTCATCGCCGAGCTGGCCGACTCCACCGGCCAGCCGCCGACCTGGCGCCCCGGCACGTTTACCGACCCGGCCCAGCATGTGCGGCACGGCATGCGCCAGGTGCGCACCAGCCCCTTCCTGCGCGATGACGGCGAGGTGCGTGGCTTCGTCTTCGACGTGCAGACCGGCGCGGTGGACGAGGTGCAGGAGATCGACGAGGTGGCGCCGGCGACCAAGGCCACCAACGGCGCGGCGCCCGCCTAGATCCGCCGAGCCGCCCAACGGATTTCGCCAAAGCGGCCCGTCGGCCGGGCCCGCCTGCGTACCGTCCCTTCGTGGTCACGCCGCACGGAGGTGGGTAGGGATGGCCAGGCAAAAGCTGGAGGAGTTCCGCAACGCCATGCCGCGGCGGGTGTGAGCCGTGGACGGGTTCGCGGTCGATCCCGACCTGCTGTCGGGTGCCGCTTCGGCGGTCACCGCCGCATTGGGCAACGGTGACGTGGCGACGGCGCCGACGGTCGGGGGCGGGGAACGGTACGGGAATGCTGAGCTCGCCGCGCTGATGACCGAGTTCGGCTCGGCGGTCGCGCTGGCCTCGGGTCTGCTGGTCCGCTCCGCGCAGGCGGCAGCCGCCGGGTTGCGGGACGGCGCCCGCCGCTATGCCCAGTCCGAGCAGCGCGGCGAGGCCGCGATCAACGGGGCCGGTGCCGCCCTGGCCGGCCAGCCGGGTGGTCGGTGATGACCGCCGGGCTCGGTCAGACCAGCGACCCCCGGGCGTTGGTCCCGGGCACGCCGGAGGCGATCGAGGCGGACGCCGGCGCCCTGACCGCGCACGCCGGGCGAGCCGACCAGGTCGGCCAGGGGCTCAAGCGGGTGGACGTGGGTGGCTGGCAAGGCGCGGCCGGCCAGGGCTTTGCCGCCGCGTTCAGCCGGGAGCCGGCCAAGTGGCTCAAGCTGGCCGACTCGATCGACATGGTCACCGGGGCGATGACGTCCTACGCGCAGACCCTGCGCTGGGCCCAGGGACAGGCCGGCGAGGCGGTGCAGCTATGGGAGCTGGGCGCGCGGGCCACCGCCGAGGCGCGAACCCAGTACCAGGCCGCCGCGTCGGCGGCGGACACCGGCATGGGGCCGTTCACCGACCCCGGCGAGCAGTACCGAGGGCGGGCCCAGGAGCTGCTCGACCGAGCCCGGGAGCAGCTGCGCCAGGCCGGCGACCAGGCGGCGAGGATCATCGGCGGGCAGCCCCTGGGTACCTCCGGCCGAGCGCTCGGCGCACTCGACTCGCTGGTCGAGGCGGTCACCGACGGCTGGCGCGGGCGGGATGCGGAGGCCGAGACCGGCCCCGGCGCGGGCGTGAAGTCGAGCGTCGGCGAGGGCGGCAAGCTGGCCGAACTCAAGGCGTACGCCCAGCTCCGTGGGCTCAGCTGGGCCGGCGAGCTGCGCAACGGCGACGTCACGCTCGGCGGCAACGCCACGGCGGAGGTGGGCGCGGCGGCCACGGTCTCCGCCTCTGCCGGCGACGAGGGCATATCGGGGCGCGCGGCGGCCTCGGTCGGCGCTGAGGCGTCGGTGCAGGGACAGGTGAGTGACGGCGGCCTCGGGCTCTACGTCCGGGCCGGCTCCAGCGCGGGTGCGGAGGCGAGCGCGGGCGTCGTGGTGGACAGGAGCGGGCTCGGCGCGGAACTCGGCGCGTCCGTCGGGCTCAAGGCCAAGGCGGCCGCCGGCATCGAGGTCGCCGGTATCAGGATCGGCGGCACCGCGGAGGGCTGGCTCGGCGCCGGCGCGGCGGCGGGCTTCGGCTTCGAGAAGACCGAGGACGGCAAGTTCCACCTCGGCGGCTACGCCGGAATCGCCCCGGGGGCTGGTGGCAAGCTCGGCGCGGAGATCACTGTGGACCCGGCGGTGGTCGAGCGGAGTGCCCGGGACGCGGCGGACGCGGTCGGGCACGGTGTGCAGGTCGCGGCCGGCCAGCTCAACCCGTTCGACTAGGAGGGCCCTGAACGTGGCCAGCACGCTGCCTACGCCCATCGAGTTCCGGCTGCCCGATGAGTGGCAACCGGCGCCCCCGGACGACGTCGGAGCGCCCACCGCGGCGTTCGTCGCCCTCGTACCGCACTCCGAGGACGGCTTCACCGCCAACGTGACCATCGACGGCGAGCTGCGCCAGGGCACCGTGCCGCTGGTCAGCCTGGCTGACGAGTCGATCGAGAAGCTCCGCGCGGCGGCCGGCTCGGTGACCGTGCTGGACCGCGCCGAGGTCGGCTCGGCGGCCGCCCCGGCGCTCACCCAGACGCTGCGGGTCACCGCCGCGGTCAACGGCGACGAGCGGGACCTGGTGCAGGCGCAGGTGTACCTGTCCATGCCGGACAGCGCGGGTCCGGCCACGCACGCGGTGATCCGGCTGGTGCTGACCGCCGCCGCCGGGCAGTACGAGGCGATCCGCCCCGACTTCCAGTGGTTCGTCTCCACGGTCCGCCCGGACACCCGGACCCACCGAGCTACCCGAGGCTGAGCTATCCCAGGCCGAGCTATCCCAGGCCGCGGACCAGCCGCAGGTCCTCGGTGTGCTTGTACCAGGTCCACCGGCTCACCGGGCGGGGCTGCGGCACGCCGTCCACCACCACGGTGGTGGCCAGGCAACCCACCTGCACCGCCCGGCCCAGCGCGGCCCGTACCCGCCGGCCGAGCAGCCCGAACCGCACCGCGCGCACCTCCACCCCGACCGGCGCCGCGGGGGTCACCACCAGCCGGCTGGCCTGGCCGCGCAGCACCAGCTGGTCGTCGCAATAGACCACCCCCCGGATCGGCCGCAGTTCGCCCCGGCCGAGCAGCACCCCGCCGGCGTCGTCCCGGACCAGTGGCACCCGGTCCGGCTCGCCGTAGCGGGCCAGCGCGGCGGCGGTCGCCGGGTCGGTCGGCAGCGCCCAGGTATCCGCCACCGCCGAGTTGGGATCCGAGGGCAGGAACGCGACCGCCACCTCCGCCAGCCGTTCGGTGCGCAGCAGCCGGAGCACCACGGCGGCCAGGTCGGCGTCGCTGCCGGCCACCACCAGCCGGTCGGGTGCCGGCCCGTCCTTCGGAGCCAGCAGCGGGTCCAGCTCATCGCGCCCGGGTCGCTCCGGCAGCGCCCGCACCGGTAGCGCTGAGTCCAGCGGGGCGGGCAGCCTGCCCGGCCAGGATGGACAGGTCAGGACCAGGGATGTCATGAGTTCTGTGCCACGTTTCGCATCGCGCCGGGCAGCGTCTCACAGCTCAGATACCGCTCCGGGCGCCGCATTGAGTTAGTCTCTGCGGGGCTCTGTGTAGCCCCGGTTGTTTGCGGGACGAAATCCGCGCCAACTCCGAACACCAAAAAGCCGGGAGTGAGGGCTGACATGCCCGCGATTGTGCTGATCGGGGCCCAGTGGGGCGACGAGGGCAAAGGTAAGGCGACCGATCTGCTCGGTGGCCAGGTTCAGTGGGTGGTGCGCTACCAGGGCGGCAACAACGCCGGTCACACGGTGGTCCTCCCGAATGGGGAGAACTTCGCGTTGCACCTGATCCCGTCCGGCATTCTCACCCCAGGGGTGCGCAACGTCATCGGCAACGGCGTGGTCGTCGACCCGGGCGTGCTGATCGAGGAGCTGGCCGGGCTGGAGGCACGAGGGGTGGACACCTCCGGGCTGATGCTCTCCGCCGACGCGCACCTGATCATGCCGTACCACATCGCGATCGATAAGGTCAGCGAGCGCTACCTGGGCAAATCCAAGATCGGTACCACTGGGCGCGGCATCGGGCCGGCCTACCAGGACAAGATCTCCCGGGTCGGCGTGCGGGCCGCCGACCTGCTCGACTCCAAGATCCTCCGCCAGAAGGTGGAGTCCGCCCTGGAGTTCAAGAACCAGGTCCTGGTCAAGCTGTACAACCGGCGCGCGCTGGACATCGACGAGGTCATGGACACCGTGCTGGCCGCCGGCCGCCAGATCGAGCACCGCATCGCGGACACCCGGCTGCTGCTCAACCAGGCGCTGGACGCCGGCGAGACCGTGCTGCTGGAAGGCTCGCAGGGCACCCTGCTCGACGTCGACCACGGCACCTATCCCTTCGTGACCTCGTCCAACCCGACCGCGGGTGGCGCTGCGGTGGGCTCCGGGATCGGGCCGATGCGGATCGACCGGGTGATCGGCATCCTCAAGGCGTACACCACCCGGGTCGGTTCCGGGCCGTTCCCCACCGAGCTGCACGACGC
Organism: Pseudonocardia sp.; assembly: GCA_036402515.1. Taxonomy (GTDB): domain Bacteria; phylum Actinomycetota; class Actinomycetes; order Mycobacteriales; family Pseudonocardiaceae; genus Pseudonocardia. Next base: position 24,451 of record DASWST010000135.1, on the reverse strand, counting down.
GATGGGCGAGCACCTGCGCAAGGTCGGCGGCGAGTTCGGGGTGACCACTGGGCGCTCCCGGCGCTGCGGCTGGTTCGACGCGGTGATCGCCCGCTACGCCACCCGGGTCAACGGGCTCACCGACTTCTTCCTGACCAAGCTGGACGTGCTGTCCGGGCTGGAGAAGGTGCCGGTCTGTGTGGCCTACGAGGTCAACGGCCGGCGCAGCGACGAGATGCCGATGACCCAGACCGACGTGCACCACGCGGTGCCGGTCTACCAGGAGCTCCCCGGCTGGTGGGAGGACATCTCCGAGTGCCGGACCTTCGATGACCTGCCGAAGAACGCCCGGGACTACGTGCTGGCCCTGGAAGCCATGATCGGCGCCCGGGTGTCCGCGATCGGCGTCGGCCCCGGCCGCGAACAGACCATCGAGCGCTGATGTTGTGGCCTGTGAGTGGTTAGCGTTGCTATAGCAACGCTAACCACTCACGGGTAGTCAGTGCTGTTGGAGGTATTCGGCGCGGGCCACCAGGCCGGTGTCGGTGTTATCGGTGAAGATTCCGTCCACTCCGAGTTTGAAGAACCGGATGTCCTCGTCTATTGCCTTGCCGTAGTCGTCCGGGTTGGCCGAGCTGCGCAGGTCCGCCGGCAGGAACTGGTTCTCGTTGCGGAACGTGTACGGGTGCAGCTTCAGCCCGACCTGGTGCGCGTCGGTGACCAGCGTGGTCGCCTGACCCGGGTTGCCGGCCGGGTCGGTGGGGATGATCAGCGTCTTGTCCGGGCCGATGGCCTGCGCGTACTTGGCCACCTCGGCGAGACCGGCTGGCTTGATCATGTCGGCGAAGGTCCGTTTGTCGCCGGCGGCCACCCAGTCAGCCGGGGCACCGGTGGAGTCGATCAGCTGCACCAGCGGCACCTTGAGCTGGTCGTGCAGCTGCTTGAGGTTGGTCTCGAACGACTCGACGAACACCTTGGCGTCCGGGGTGTTCAGCCCGTTCTGGTTCAGCGTGTCGACCAGCAGCTTGTCCACGTCGATGCCCTGGGCCCGGAAGAACGTGGGGTGCTTGGTCTCGATGTACACGCCGACCTGCCGATGCAGCTCGCCGGAGAGCCGCTTGGCCAGGTCCAGGTACTCCTGCAGAGCCGGTACCTGGTAGAGGCCGTTGTAGATGGTGTTGTGCTGGCGCACGTCGGGCAGCCGCTCGACGGCGTGCAGCGTCTTCAACTCGGCCAGGGTGAAGTCCTCGGTGAACCAGCCGGTGGTCGGGGTGCCGTCCAGGGTCTTGGTCGTCTTGCGGCTGGCGAACTCGGGGTGCGACGCCACATCGGTGGTGCCGCCGATCTCCGGTTCGTGCCGGTTGACCAGCACGCCGTCCTTGGTCGGCACCGCGTCGGCCTCGATGTAGTCCGCACCCATCCGGGCGGCCAGCTCGTAGGAGGCCAGCGTGTGTTCCGGGCGGTAACCGGGAGCGCCGCGGTGGCCGACGATCAGCGGAGTCACCCGACCCGGCTGATCGGGCACGGCGGACGCGGCGGGGGCGGCGGAGGCGGCGGGTTGCCCGGGACCGGTGCCCGAGCCGCCGCAGGCGACCGCGGTGAGGCTGGCCGTGATGAGCAGGATGCCGGTCAGCAACCGGGTACGGATTTGCATGAAGTCACCCTTACTTGCGCCGGCAACCGGAGTATGGCTGCCAGGTTAACGGCATGAGTGCGCTGCGCTATCCGCTCACGATCAGTCGTCCCGGGACAGCATGGCCTCCTCCAGGTCGAGCTCGCGCAGCACGCGGCGGAGCACCTCGTCGTCGATCCGCCCGTCATCCCGGTACCGCACGAACGTCTCCCGCTCGGCGGCCACCATCTCCCGGCGCAGCCGCCGGTAGGCGGCCGTGGGGCTCTCGCCGGCCTCCGCCGCCGGCCGCCCCAGCCGCTCCCAGGACGTGTTGCTGCGCATCTGAGCCATGTACCGCAGCTTCTGCACCGAGTGCTGGGCGACCTGACCGTCGGTCTCCTCGGCCAGCTCGTCCAGCCGGGCCACCGCGGCGCGCCCGGCAGCGTGCTGCGCCTGCGCCTCGGCCAGCGCGTCGGCCTGCGTCTCGCCTCCCTGCACGCCGAGCTTGCGGATCAGCCAGGGCAGCGTCAGCCCGTGCAGCAGCAGCGTGCCGACGGTGATGAAAAACGCCAGGAACACCAGCTGCTCGCGGTACGGGACCCCCGGGGTAATGGCGAACGCGGCGGCCAACGACACCACCCCGCGCATCCCGGCCCAGGAGATGACCGCCGGGGTGCGCCAGTTCGGGAAGGGATCGGCCCGCCGGATCGCCGGGATCAGCCGAGGCAGGTAGGTGGCCGGGAAGACCCACACCACCCTGGCCAGCACGGTGACCAAGGTGAGAATCACCCCGCTGAGCAGCAGCGGACCGGCCGCGCCGACCTCACGCACCACGCTGGGCAGCTGCAGCCCGATCAGCGCGAACACCACCGACTCCAGCACGGTGTCCGAGGCCCGCCACACCGCGTCGTCCTGCAGCCGGGTGGCGAACCCGGTCTCCGGCGCCCGGTAACCCAGGTACAGCCCGGCGGCCACCACGGCGAGCAGCCCGGAGGCGTGCACCTCCTCGGCGATCAGGTACACCGCGAACGGCACCACCAGCCCGAGCGCGCTCTCGATCGGCGGGTCGTTCAACCGCACCCGGACCCAGTGCACTACCCATGCCACGGCCAGCCCGATCAGCACGCCGCCCACCCCGGCCAGCAGGAACATGCCAACCCCGGAGAGCAGGGAGATGCTCGCGCCGGCGGCCGCCGCCACCGCGACTCGGAACAGGGTCAGCGCGGTGGCGTCGTTGACCAGGCTCTCGCCGGCCAGGACGGTCATTACCCGGCGGGGCAGCCCCAGCCGGCGGCCGACGGCGATGGCCGCCACCGCGTCCGGCGGCGCCACCACCGCGCCCAGTACCAGCGCGGCGGGCAACGGCAGCCCGGGGATCAGCCACCAGGCCGCAAGCCCGATCACCGCCGTGGAGAAGATCACCAGGCCCACCGCGAGCAGGCTGATCGGCCGCAAATTGGCACGAAAGCCCAGGTAGGAGGAGTCCAACGCGGCGGAGTAGAGCAGCGGGGTGAGCACCCCCAGCAGCACCACATTCGGGTCGATGCCGAAGTCCGGTATCCCCGGAATGAACGAGACCGCAATGCCGACCACGACCAGCACCAGGGTCGGCGACGATCGGAACCGCCGGCAGACGGCCGTCACGGCCAGCGAACCGAGCACCAAAGCAATCAGCGATACGCCTTCCACATCGGGAAGAATGACTGGTGACCGGGCCGCGCGCCTAGCCGGTGGTTGCGCATGCGCCGGTCAACCGGCGCGCGCCGGGAAAGTGAAAACGCACAGAAAGGCCGGATCTACCGTGAGCTGTCCGCACACCGCATCCTTTGACCGCCCCGGCTGGACCGAGCCGGCCCCGGACAGCAACGAGGGCTGCTACGACTGCTTGGCCAACAACGAGCAGGTCTGGGCCCACCTGCGGAAGTGCTTGAGCTGCGGCCATGTGGCCTGCTGTGACTCCAGCCCACACCGGCACGCGGCGCTGCACGCCAAGGAGGTTGATCACCCGGTGATGCGCTCGTTCGAGCCCGGCGAAGTCTGGCGCTGGTGCTACCTGGACGACGACATCGTCTGACCGCTTCAGGGGGTGAGCAGCTCCGCGCGGGCGAATACGGCGGCGTCCGGGAAGTCGGTGAACACCGCGTCCACTCCGAGCCGCAGGAACCGCTCCAGCTCGCCCACCGCGTCCCCGTGCCCGGCCGGGTCGGTGCCCCGGCGCAGCGCCGGCGGCAGGAAGCGGTTCTCCCTGCGGAAGGTGTACGCGTGCACCTCCAGCCCGGCCGCGTGCGCGTCGGCCACTACCGAGCTCGGCGTGCCGTCCTCGCCGATGACCAGCTGCTTCGCCGGGCCGACCGCCGCCGCGTAGCTGGCGATCTCGGCCAGCCCGGCCGGGCAGAGCATGGCCCGGTGGTCGCGCGGATCGCCGGCGGCCGTCAGGTCGGCGGGTGGGTCGACGTCGTCCACCAGCTGCACAAGCGGCGCCTGGATCTCGCTGGCCAGCGCGCGCAGGTTGCTTACCTCGAACGACTGGACGAATACCGGCGCGTCCGGCCGGTCCAGCCCGGCGGCGCGCAGCTGGCGGACCAGCTCCGGCTCCAGTGGCAGCCCGAGCCCGGCATGGTAGCTGGGGTGCTTGGTCTCCGGGTACACCCCGATAGCCCGGCCGAGCTCGGTGGCCAGCCGCTCGGTCAGCTCGAGGATCTCGGTGAAGGTCGGCACCGTCCAGTGCCCGTCGAACCGGGTGTTGGCCGGGCGCAGCTCGGGGATCCGCTCCACCGCCCGCAGGGTGCGCAGCTCGGCCAGGGTGAAGTCGGAGGCGAACCAGCCGTGCACCGGGTGGCCGTCGACCTGCTTGGTGGTCCGCCGGTCGGCGAACTCGGGATGCGCGGCGACGTCGGTGGTGCCGCCGATCTCCGGTTCGTGCCGGGCCACCAGCACGCCGTCCCGGGTGCTCACCAGGTCCGGCTCCAGGTAGTCCGCGCCGAGCCGGGCGGCCAGCTCGTAGCTGGCCAGCGTGTGTTCCGGGCGGTAACCGCAGGCCCCTCGGTGGCCGATGATCAGCGGGGAGCGGGTTCGGGTGGCGGGCATAGCGGTCACGATTGTGCAGGATGGTGCGCGGCGGCGTCCGGCCGGCGACGGGCCGGGCGCGGCCGGCGGGCGGGAAGGTGAACGCCGGGTGACGTCGGCAGGTAGCCGGGCGACGCTAGGAGGTACCGGGCGGGCCAATCCGCCGATGATCTCTCGTCTGGCGGAATCCCCGACTCACCCTGACCAAATCCCCGACTCGCGGGAAGTCTTTAATACTTGGCTGTGCGCGTCCTGGTGATTGGCTCCGGTGCCCGTGAGCATGCCCTGGTCCTGGCGATGGCCCAGGATCCGTCGGTGACGGCGCTGGGCTGCGCGCCCGGCAACGCCGGTACCCAGGCGGTGGCCGAGCAGCTCGGCCTGCTCGACCTGGCCGACGCCGGCGAGGTGACCGCGCTGGCCCGGCGATGGCAGGCCGACCTTGTGGTGATCGGGCCGGAGCTGCCGCTGGTCGCCGGGATGGCCGACGCCATCCGGGCGGACGGCATCGCCTGCTTCGGGCCGTCCGCCGCCGCCGCCCGGATCGAAGGCTCCAAGGCGTTCGCCAAGGACGTGATGCGCAGTGCGGCAGTGCCCACCGCGCACGCCGAGACGGTGGACAACCCGGCGCACCTGGACGCCGCGCTGGCCCGGTTCGGGCCAACCTTCGTGGTCAAGGACGACGGGCTGGCCGCCGGCAAGGGCGTGGTGGTCAGCCCCGATCTGGACCTGGCCAGGGCGCACGCGATGACCCTGCTGGACGGCGGCCACCCGGTGTTGCTGGAGTCGTTCCTGGCCGGCCCGGAGATGTCGCTGTTCTGCCTGGTCGACGGCCGGACCGTGGTGCCGCTGCTGCCCGCGCAGGACTTCAAGCGGGTGGGCGACGGGGACACCGGCCCGAACACCGGCGGGATGGGCGCCTACGCCCCGCTGCCCTGGGCCGGCCCGGACGACGGCGCCGGCCTGGTGGACGAGGTGGTCACCCGGATCGTGGCGCCGGTGGTGGCCGAGCTGGACCGTCGGGGCGCACCGTTCAACGGGCTGCTCTACGCCGGGCTGGCGTTGACCTCGGACGGCCCGCAGGTGATCGAGTTCAACTGCCGGTTCGGCGACCCGGAGACGCAGTCGGTGCTCGCCCTGCTGCGCACCCCGCTGGCCGGCCTGCTGCACGCGGCGGCCACCGGCGTGCTCGCCGATCAGCCGGAGCTGGACTGGGCACCGGGCGCGGCGGTGACCGTGGTGGTGGCCGCCGACGGTTACCCGGGCACTCCTCGGGTCGGCGACGTGATCTCGGGCGCGGACACCGACGGGGTGCTGCACGGCGGCACCCGGCGCAGGGAGGACGGCGCGGTGGTCAGCGCGGGCGGTCGGGTGCTGTCCGTGGTGGGCACCGGCGCCGACCTGGCGGCCGCTCGGCAGGACGCCTACCGCCGGGTGGCCGAGGTCAAGTTGCCCGGCTCGCACTACCGCTCGGACATCGCCCTAGAAGCGGTCGAAGGCCGGGTCGCGGTACCCACCGGCTGACCCGCCTGGGTCGGTCTCGTCCCGCCAGTCCCGCTGCCTGGGTGGGAATGGGGGGAAGCCGCGAGGGCCGGCCGGGGGCAGCTCAGCGCCGCCGGCGGCGATCGTCTCGGCCACCCCGGCCAGCTGCTTGATCCTCGCCTCGATGCCCGAGGAGACCGGGATACCGGCCAGCTCCGCCATCTCCCGCCAGCGGTGTGCCACGTCGTTGCGTCGCAGTGCGGCTACCCGCGCGGTCCGGCCCAGCCGCTCGCTCTCCGCCGGGTCGGCCAGCACGGCGGCCACGTCGCTGGGCAGTCGGACGGCGTCCGAGGGGAACTGCAGCGGCTGCGCCTCGGCCACGTACTCGCCGAACTGCCGCGACGACACCGGCAGGTCGCCGGCCAGTGCGCAGCCGGCGGCCATCGCCTCGTAGAACCGGGGCCCCACCTCGCGGTGCGCGCCGGCGTGGCGCCGGTGACCGAACTGGTCGTAGTTGGTCAGGAACACCCGCGACCGAGTGGCCATGGTGGTGAAGATCCGCCGGTGCTGGGCCACCGAGGTGATCGCGCCGAGCTGGCCGATGTCCTGCTGGTACTTGCCGTCGTGGGAGTTCGCCCATTGCTGGAGCAGCCGGTGCTGCGCCGGTGGCCGCTGACCCGGGCTGAACACGTCGATGGTGCGCTCCGGCTCCGACTTCGGCGGGAACGCCAGCACGTCCAGCAGCGGCGGTATCACCCCGACGGTGAGTAATCGCTCCGACCTCAGATGCCCGAGCGGTGGCATTTCGCTGCCGCTGAACAGCACGTCCACCCGCCGGCGAAGCTGGACGACCAGCTCGGGGTACCGGCGCAGGTCCTGCTCGGTGACCACGGAGATGTGCATGATCACCTGGTCGCCGAGCTCGTGCCAGCCCGGCAGGCCAGCCAGCACAGAGGCATCCCGCAGGTCCTTGGCCAGCACCAACAGCACGTCCGCCGGCTCGCCGTGGCGCTGGTGGTGCTCGATGCGGTACGGCCGGGCCAATCGGCTGGAGCTGAGCACCCGCCGCACCACCGGCCGGTGCAGCGGCCCTCGGGTAAACCGCGGCGAGGACACCATCACCCGGTAAAGCCCGGCGGCCAGCGCGTCCCGGAGCACCTCCTCGGCCTCCATCACCCCGCCGAAGTCCGCGATCGGGCGCACCTCACGCAGGCTCAGGATCGCGATCCGAGGGCCATGCTCCGGCCCGGTGCGATCCGGGCTGGGCCACGGTTGCCCCCGGTCCTCGTCCGGCTCAGGTGTTTCCACCACCTCGCCGGGCACGACGGCGGGTAGCTCGGACTGGCGGTACGGGGTCGGACGCAGCGACATCGACTGGCTTCTCTCCGGCGGTCTCGGTCGGTCCTCCAGCTGCGGTTTCTGCCTGATCCGGGGACAGTATGGACCCTTCGGTGCCGCGAGGTGCTCAGCTCGGCGATCGGCGGCGGTGGGCGTTTTCCGCTGGCCGGCACCGCTGTCGCGCTTGCCGCGGTGCCGGCGCTAACCAGGCAGCCCACTGGTGAGGTGGGTGCGCTGTCAAGTGCTGTCGCCCAGCCCGGTACCGTCGTGCAAATGAGGATCGGCTGGTGAGCGCCAGGTGGCGACACTGACCGCTCCCGCCCAGGCGCGAGCGACCCACTCGACGGCATTGCGGATCGGCCCCTTCGAGGTCAATCCGCCGGTGGTGCTCGCCCCGATGGCCGGAATCACCAACCCGGCGTTCCGGCGGTTGTGCCGCGAGCACGGCGCTGGCCTGTACGTCTGCGAGATGATCACTTCGCGGGCGCTGGTGGAACGCAACGCGGAAACCCTACGGATGGTCCGGTTCGAGCCGGACGAGCACCCGCGTTCGGTGCAGCTGTACGGGGTCGATCCGGCCACCATGGCGGCCGCCGTCCAGATGATCGTGGACGAGAACCTGGCCGACCACGTGGACCTGAACTTCGGCTGCCCGGTGCCCAAGGTCACCCGGCGGGGCGGCGGCGCCGCACTGCCGTTCAAGCGTCGGCTGTTCGAGCGGATCGTCAACGCCGCCGTGCACGCCGCCGCCCCGGCCGGCGTCCCGGTCACGGTGAAGATGCGGGTCGGCATCGACGACGAGCACCACACCTACCTGACCGCCGGGCGGATCGCGTCGGCCGCCGGGGTGGCCTCGGTGGCGCTGCACGCGCGCACCGCCGCTCAGCGCTACTCCGGCCAGGCGGACTGGTCGGCGATTGCCCGGCTGCGCGACGCCCTGCCCGCCGAGCTGCCCGTGCTGGGCAACGGAGACGTGTTCAGCGCCGCCGATGCCCAGGCGCTGATGGCCGACACCGGCTGCAACGGCGTGGTGATCGGCCGCGGCTGCCTCGGCCGGCCCTGGCTGTTCGGTGAGCTGGAGGCCGCGCTGACCGGCCGCCCGGCGCCGGATGTCCCCACGCTCGGCCAGGTGGCGCACACCCTGGCCCGGCACGCCCGGCTGCTCTGCGCCCACCTCGGCGCTGACCGGGGCATCCGTGACCTGCGCAAACATGTCGCCTGGTACCTCAAGGGATACCCCGCCGGCGCGGTGCCGAGGCGCCGCCTCGGCATGGTCTCCTCGCTGGGTGAGCTGGACGATCTGCTCGGCGAGCTGGACCATGCGGCGCTGCCCGAGGACGTGACGGCGCCACGCGGCCGGCAGGGCTCGCCGGGGCGGGTGAGCCTGCCGGAGGGCTGGTTGGACGACCCGGACGACCTCAGCGTGCCCGGTGGTGCCGAATTGGCGAGCTCCGGAGGTTAGGGCCGGTGCCTGACGCAGCCGTCGTCCCCCGCGTGGCCCCGACCGGGCGCCCACGTTCTGGGAGAAGTGCGGTGTCAGCGGGTAATCAGATCGACAAGGTCATCGCTCACACGGGCGAAATGCTCCGGTCAACGGGTGTGACCGCCCGGTTAGGAGCCGAACAGCACCGACGATGGGGCAGCAGGAGGTGGAAGTCGATTGAGTGCATCCCGGCCAAGCCGTACGGCTGAGCGGCCGCCGCCCCGCGCGGACAGCACCGGCGCTGCCGGAGCGCAGCTGGACGTACACGTCGACGCCGAAGCGGTTCAGGCGCAGGTAACCGCCTCCGAGGAGCTGGCTCGTCTCGGCCTGTGGGAGGAGGCTTACCAGCAGCTGCGCGGCGCGCTCGAGCAGTTGCACGGCCTGGACCAGCCACACAACCCGGTAACCGCCGAGCTGGACCAGCTGCGCCAGGAGCACGCCGCGGCCCGCGAGCAGGCCCGCCGGGACTTCCTGACGGCCAGCTACAACCGCCGCTACCTGGACGACCGGCTCAGCACGCTGCTGGACGACCCCTCGGTGACCAAGGCCGGGATGGCCCTGGCGATGGTGGACATCGACCACTTCAAGAAGGTCAACGACCGCTACGGCCACCCGTTCGGCGATCGCGTGCTGCAGCGGGTGGTGGCCGAGCTGGACGCCGCACTGCCGGATGGGGCGTTCTGCGCCCGGTACGGGGGCGAGGAGTTCGCCCTGGTGCTGCCCGGCTGCGAGCCGGCCGAGGCGGTCGCGGTATGCGAGCGGGCGCGGATCCGGATCGACCGGCACCGGTGGCTCGAGCTGGACCCGGAGCTGCGGGTGACGGTCAGCGTCGGGGTGGCGCACACCGTCGCCCAGCCGCCGGACGTCGAGCAGCTGCTGGTCGGTGCCGATGTGCTGCTCTACGCGGCCAAGGGCGCCGGGCGCAATGCGGTGGCGTTCCGGCGCGAGGGCGGACGGGTCGCACTGGCCGGTCCGGCCGGCGCGCGGCGCGACATCCCACAGCCCGCCCCGCTGGACTGCTAGCCTCCCGCCGACCAGGATCCGGCCGACCCCCGCACGATCTCGGTGCCGGCGCGGTGGTTACCATTCCGCAACAATTCAGGTGCAGGCGGGAGGTGGCGTGGACGACGGTGCCGAGCATGCCTCTGCGCCGGGGTCGCGCCGCCGCAGGGACGCGGATGCCCAGGGTGGCCTGAGCGTCGCCGACCTGCTCGCGAGACACGGTCTCGAACCCCGCGCGGCCGCCGATCCGGGTACCCGCCACCGCCTGAACGACCGGCGAAACGCCGACGAGAACTGGCCGGACGGCGGGTCCGATTGGCCTGACGGCGGTGCCGATTGGCCGGGCAGCGACGATCAGTGGCGGGAGTGGTCGGTTTCCGATCAGGCCGCCGCGCCGGACCAGGACCTGGACCGCATCCTGTCCGGCCGCACCCGCGACGAGGACATCCTGGGTGGGTCCCGCCGGGAGGAAGCCGGCCGTGACGACCACCTGGTCGACTACGACCTGCGCGAGGACTACCTGGTCGACTACCGGCCGAGGTCAGTCGAGCTGGGCATGACCGACCGGCTGTTCCCGGCGGCCGTGTTCGCCCTGCCGAGCCCCACCGAGCTGGGCGATGCCGACCCGGACGACTCCCCGACCGCGGTGGTGCCCGCCACCGTGGTGCCGCCGGGGCAGGATCCGATGTCGCTCCCGGCCGTGGGTGCCGCCGAGGGAGTTGAGCTCACCGGGGCGGACACGGTGGCGGCGGGGGCCGTCACCGCCGGCGCCGGGCAGCACGCGGGCCTCGAGGATCCGTCCGACGCCGAGGACGAGCACGACAGCGAATACCCGGACGACGGCGAATACCGGGACGACGGTGAATACCGGGACGACGGCGAATACCCGGACGACACTCAGGACCGGGACGGCGCGGCGAACCGGGATGGTGCGCGGCACCGGGCCGGCACCGCTGACCTGGTCGAATCCGATGATCAAGATGACCGGGCTGGCTCGCACCGCCTGGCCGGCGCGGAGGATGACGACGGCTTCGAACTGCGCACCCGCCGGATCGACGAGAGCCTGACTCGGCTCACCGCGATCCACGCCGGGTTGGGCCGCGAGATGACCGAGCGGGTCAGCCGCTCCACCCGGCTGGCCATCGTGGACCGCGGCGGCGACGAGTCCGCGGCTGACGGGCTGGACCCGGACGGCGCCGGCCCCGACGGCGGGGGCCCGGACGACGGCGGCCCGCCCACCCCGCGTTACCCCGGCTGGTCACGGGCCGGGCAGATACTCGCGCTGGTCGCCGCGGTGGCGCTGTTCGCCGGCACCGGGGCCGGATGGGGCACCCAAGCCTGGCTGAACGGGAAACTGCGCTCGGTGAATGCGCTGGACCCGAACGCGCCCACCGTGGTCGACCTGGCCGCCCAGGCCGGCGACCAGAACTACCTGCTGGTCGGTACCGAGCCGGCCGCTGACCGGACTCCGGACGCCACCACTGACCGGACCTCGGACGGCCTCTCCGGCGGCCCGGGCGCCGCGCCCGGCGCTGGCCTGGACACGGTCATGCTGGTGCACGTCCCGGCCAAGGGCGACCGAGCGGTGCTGACCTCGTTCCCCACCAACCTGGCGGTGGACCGGCCCAGTTGCGACCGGTGGGACCCGGTTGGCGCGGGCTATCCCGGCGGCACCAGCCCGGCCCAGTCGGTGGTTCCGCTCACCGCCACCTACGCGCTCGGTGGCCCGCGCTGCCTGACCAAGACCATCCAGCAGCTCACCGGCCTGTCGGTGAATCACTACACCGGGATGGACGTGACCGCGCTGGCCGGCATGGTGGACGCCATGCACGGGGTGCCGGTCTGCCTGGCCGGCCCCGGCGGAACCAGGCTGACCGGGACTGCCCCGGCTGGAAGCGGCGCGGCTGGGAGCGGCCCGGCCGGGAGTGCCGCTGGGAGCGGCCCGGCTGGGAGCGGCCCGGCCGGGTCGGACGCGGCCAACGGTCGCGGCCCGACCGTGCTGGCCGGCGCCCAGGCGGTGGACTTCATCCGCGCCACTCCGGTCGGCGGCGTCGGGCACAGCGCGGCGGCGGACGCGCCCGGCGGTTACCCGGGGGATCCCACCCAGCGCCAGCAGCTGTTCCTCACCGCGCTGCTCCGCAAGGCCACCTCTGACCAGGTTCTGTTCCACCTCAGTGACCTGCGCGGGTTCGTCACCGCGTTCGGCGGGCACTCACTGAGCGACAACGCCGGGGTCGGCCAGCTCGGCACCCTGGCCCGCTCGCTGCAGGCTCTGGATCCGGCCAAGATCTTCTTCGCCAGCGCGCCAACCGCCGGGGCGGGCACCCAGCGCAGCCAGCAGCTCGAGGCCGACCCGGCCAAGGCGCTGTTCGACGCGATCCGCAGCGATGGGCCGTTGCCCGGCGAGGGCGGGGCGGCGGCGCCCGGTGTGGACGACAGCACGCAGGGGGCGGCATCCGGCGGGTCGGACACGGTGGCGCCCAGTGCGGTCACCTTGAACGTGCGCAACGGCTCGTCGCGCAAGGGCTTGGCCAACCAGGCGGCCGACTCGCTGCGCCCCTTGGGGTTCACCGTGGCGTCCGTGGGCGACGCGCCGCCCTCCGAGGGTGGGCGCACCGTCATCCGGCACTCGGCGGACCGGTCCGACCAGGCGGCGGTGCTGGCTGACGCGCTGCCCTCGGCGGTCAGCGAGACCGTGCCCGGGGTGACCGGCCTGCTGGACCTGGTGCTCGGCGACGGGTTCGACGGGCAGGTCCGGGCGGCACCGGTGGCCTCCGGCGGCGCCCCCGCCCCGGTTGCCGTGCGCACGCTGAGCGCGCTGACCGGCTCCTGCGGGTAGCCGCGGTGGCCGGGGTGCCGGTGTGGCAGCGTTCGTTCACGCCTCGTTCATGTGGCCCTGGAGTCCGGGTGACTCGGGTCGCCTAGGCTCGGGGCATGCGCGAGGCTTACCAGTCCCAGCTCGACGGCCTGCTCGAAGAGCTGGCCGTGATGTGCACGTCGGTCGGTACGGCCATGCGCAAAGCCACCGACGCCCTGCTCGACGCGGACCTGTCGCTGGCCGAAGCGGTCATCTCCGAGGACATGAGAATCGACGACCTACGCAACCACGCCGAGGAGAAGTCCTTCGCGCTGCTCGCCCTGCAGGCGCCGGTAGCTACCGATCTGCGCGTGGTGGTGGCCACCATCCACGCCGCCGGTGACCTGGAGCGGATGGGCGACCTGGCGCTGCACGTGGCTCGTGCGGCCCGCCGGCGACACCCGTCCACCGTGGTGCCCGACGAGATCAAGCCCTACTTCGCCGAGATGGGCAAGGTGGCCTGCGAGCTGGCGCACAAGGCGGCCGATGTGATCCGGACGTCCGATCTGTCCCGCGCGCAGGAGTTGGAGTCCGACGACGACGCGATGGACGACCTGCACCGGCACATGTTCACCGTGCTGATGGGCCGGGAGTGGACGCACGGCGTGGCCGCGGCGGTCGACGTGACCCTGCTGGCCCGGTTCTATGAGCGCTACGGCGACCACGCCGTCGCGGTGGCCCGCCGGATGGTCTACGTGATCACCGGCCACATGCCCACCGCCGCCGACGCCTAACCCGTACCGCCCGGATGGCACAGGGCCCTCGCTGAGCCCGTACAGCCGGCACAGGCGCTCGTTGGCTCGCGCAGAGCCCGTACAGCGGCACACAGGCGCTCGTTGGCTCGCGCGGAGCCCGTACAGCCGCACAGGGCCCTCCCTGCCCCGGCACAGCCCGTGCAGCCTCTGTGCGGGGTGCACCTGTGCGACGCAAGGCGCCGGTATGCCCGGTGCGGCGGCGGAGGGGCGCGACCGTGTATGCCGGTGCGGTGCGGCGCGGTCCGGCGGGTGCGGGGGTTAGCCGAAGCGGCCGCTGATGTAGTCCTCAGTGGCCCGCTCGGTGGGGTTGGAGAAGATTTTGTCGGTGTCGTCGATCTCCACCAGCCGGCCGGGCTCGCCGGTGGCGCGCAGGTTGAAGAACGCCGTCTGGTCACTGACCCGGGCGGCCTGCTGCATGTTGTGGGTGACGATGACGATCGTGTAGTCCTTCTTCAACTCCCCGATCAGGTCCTCGATGGCCAGCGTGGAGATCGGGTCCAGCGCGGAGCACGGCTCGTCCATCAGCAGCACGTCCGGCTGCACCGCGATGGCCCGGGCGATGCACAGCCGCTGCTGCTGGCCGCCGGACAGCCCGCCGCCGGGCTTGCCGAGCCGGTCCTTCACCTCAATCCACAGGTTGGCCGCGCGCAGCGAGCGCTCGCAGATCTCGTCCAGCCGCGCCTTGTCCCGCACGCCCTGCAGCTTCATCCCGGCCACCACGTTGTCCCGCACCGACATGGTGGGGAACGGGTTCGGCCGCTGGAACACCATGCCGATGGTGCGCCGCACCTCCACCGGGTCCACGGTGCGCGCGTAGATGTCCTCCCCGTCCAGCAGGACCTCGCCGTCCACCCGGGCGCCGGGGATGACCTCGTGCATTCGGTTCAGGGTGCGCAACACGGTGGACTTGCCGCAGCCGGACGGCCCGATGAACGCGGTCACGCTGCGTGGCGGCACGGTCAGGCTGACGCCGTCCACCGCGTGGAACGAGCCGTAGTAGATGTCGACGTCCTTGATATCCAGCCGCTTGGCCATCTCGTTCTTCGCCTTACTTCGTCTTCGGCGCGGTCATCTTGGACAGCGCGGCGGCAATCAGCTGGAAGATGGTGATGATCAGGATCAGGGTCAGCGCGGAGCCCCAGATGCGGTCCATGCCGGCATTGGTCGGGTTGCTCCGCTCCACGGTCATCAGCAGCGGCAACGAGGCCATGTTGCCGTTGAAGATGTCGAAGTTGATGTACGGCGCGTAGGCCACCAGGATCAGCACCGGCGCCGTCTCGCCCATGATCCGGGCCAGCGCCAGCACGATGCCGGTGAGCATGCCGGACAACGCGGTGGGAATGACGACCTTGGCAATGGTCCGCCATTTCGGCACGCCGAGCGCGTAGGCCGCCTCGCGCAGGTCGTCCGGGACGATCTTCAGCATCTCCTCGGTGGAGCGCACCACCACCGGCAACATGAGCAGCACCAGGGCCAGCGACACCGCGAACGCGCTGCGTGGCAGACCCAGGATGGAGATCCACACCGCGTAGATGAACAGCGCGGCCACGATGGACGGCACGCCGGTCAGGATGTCCACCATGAACGTGGTGGCCTTGGACAGCCGGGTCGTCGCCTTGCCGCGCCCGCCGTACTCCACCAGGTAGATCGCCACCATGATGCCGATCGGGGTGGCGATCACGGCCGCCACCAGGCCTTGGGCCAGGGTGCCGTAGATCGCGTGGTACACCCCGCCGCCCTGCTGGCGGGCCAGCAGCCCGTTCAGCGACTGCAGCCACCAGTTCAGGTTCAGCACCGGGGCGAGGCCCTTGATCAGCACCGTGACGATCACCCAGACGAGCGGCACCAAGGCGATCAGGAAGGACAGCGTGACCAGCACGGTGGCCAGCCCGTTACGGATCTTGCGGGCGGGGCTGATGCTGGTGAAGGCGGGTTTGACGGCCGAGGCGTCGATCGGAGGGGTGGTGATGCTCATGACTGGGGCACCCCTCGGTTGACGATCCAGCGGGCCGCCGCGTTGACCGCGAAGGTGAGGATGAACAGCACCAGGCCGGCGGCGATGTAGGCGCCGGCGGACAGCGCGTTGTTGAGCTCGGCGAAGGACAGCGCGATCTTGGATGCGAATGTCGCCCCGCCGTCGAACAGGCTGCCGCTGAAGGCCTGGTTGGATGCGCTCAGGATGACCGTCAGCGCGATGGTCTCACCCAGCGCGCGGCCCAGCCCGAGCATCGAAGCACTGACGTAGCCGGCCCGGCCGAACGGCAGCACGGTGGTCTGGATGACCTCCCACTTGGTCGCGCCCAGCGCCAGCGCGCCCTCGATCTGGGCCGTCGGGGTGCGCTCGAACACCTCCCGGGTGATCGCGGTGATGATGGGCAGCAGCATGGCGGCCAGCACGATTCCGGCGATGAACAGGTTGGAACCCAGTTCCGGGCCGACGTTGCCGTGGGCGAACAGCCAGATCCAGCCGAAGTGGGCGTTCAGCCACACCGCGACCGGCCGGATCACCGGCGCCAGTACCAGGATCCCCCACAGCCCGAAGATGATCGACGGTACAGCGGCGAGCAGGTCCACCAGGTAGGCGAACGGTTTGGCCACCCGGGCCGGCGCGTACTGGGTGAGGAACAGCGCGATGCCCAGCCCGACCGGCATGGCCAGCAGCAGCGCGTACACCGACACCTCGACGGTGACCTCGAGCAGCTCGAGGATGCCGAAGCGCAAATTGTTCGGGTCGTCTGTGGCGAACTCCCGGCTGGTCAGGAAGTTGGCGTGGTCGCCCAGCAGCGACGGGATCGCCTGCAGCAGCAGGAAGAGCCCGATCGCGCCGATGAGCACGACGATGAGTGCGCCGGAACCGGTGGCGAAGCCAGCGAAGATCCGGTCGCCGCGCTGTACGACGCTGCTCCGGGGTGCTTCCGGCGAACCCGGCGAACCCGGCGGGCTGTGGGACGGTGGGGCGCCGCTATTGATACCGGCCTCCGTGTGTGACGTTGGCGCGGGCAACCCCGCGCGCTCACCGGGATCACCGGTGGCGGCGGGGTTACCCGTGGCGATCGGATCGCTCAATTCAATTCTCCGAGACTCTCCGATGTTGCGCCAACCGTGTCTTTCGGTCAGGCACTGCTACCAATTGCCTGGATGGCGGTCAGCAGCTTCTGCTGGAACTCGGCGGGCAGCGGCGCGTAGCCGGCCGCTCCGAGCTGAGACTGGCCGTCAGTGGCCGCGATGGTCAGGAAGTTCTTGACCGCCTGGGCCACCGGTGGGTCGTAACCCTTCGAGCAGACCAGCTCGTAGGTTGCCAGCATCAGCGGGTAGGCGCCCGGCGTGTTCGCGCTGTAGACCGACTTGAGGTCGAGCCGCAGGTCGTTGCCCTCGCCGACGATCTTGGCGCCGGAGATGGCCTTGCCCACCGTGTCAGCGGTCAGCGCGACCGGCCCGGAACCGGAGTCCAGCTGGGCCATCGACAGCTTGTTGTCCTGGGCGAAGGACAACTCGATGTAGCCGATCGTGCCGGGCGCGCTGGAGATCGCCTGGGCGACCCCGGCCGAGCCCTGCGAGCCGGTGCCGACGCCACCGTTGAACGTCTTGCCGGCCCCCTTGGTCCAGGCGCCCTTGCTGGCGGCGGTCAGGTACTGCTGGAAGTTGTCCGTGGTACCGGACTGGTCCGAGCGGTAGATCACGTTGATCGGCTGGGCAGGCAGCTGCTTACCGCTGTTCAGCGCGGCGATCGCCGGGTCATTCCAGGTCTTGATGCCGCCACTGAAGATCTTGGCGGTGGTATCCGCGTTGAGCACCAGGTCGGTCACCCCGGGCACGTTGTAGCCCAGTGCCACCGGGCCGAACACCATGGGCAGGTCCCACGCGGGGTTGCCCTTGCAGCGCTGCTGGGCTGCCGCGACCTCGCCGTTGGCGGCGTTCAGCGCGGAATCGGAGCCGCCGAAATCGACCAGGCCGGCATTGAACTGCTTGACGCCGGCGCCGGAGCCGGTGGGGTTGTAGGCGACGTTGTAGCCGGGGCACTTCGCTTGGTAGGCCTGGACGAACACGTCGATCGCGTTCTTCTGGGCGCTGGAACCTTCGGCGGTGAGGTTCTGCTTGCCGCCGCAGGCCGCCGGCCCGGTGGAGGCCCCGCCACCACCACCGCCCGAGGGAGTTGGGTTGCTGCCGCAGGCCGCGAGCGCGAGCGCCCCGACGGCGACCATGGCGAGCACGGCACCGTGCCGCTTGAGCTTCACAGGAATTCCTCCTGGGTGTTGAGTCCGAAGACGCGTCAGAACGCGGCTCGGGGTGGCCGCACGACCGCGCACGTTAGGGACACCCGGTGGACGCGAGCCGCCCAAAAGATGAATGGAAGGTGAACAGATCACCTTGGGTGACGCAATACACGTTGGGTTTGCGTACTGCTACCCGTCCGTGACGAGGCCGATGACGTGCCGTGATATCAACGTGAACAGATTGTGACTAGATCATGGACCGTCCGGGCTGGTCACCGCGCGTGTACGCCAGAGGCGGGACGTCACTTCAGGAATGCCGCGTCGATGTGCCAGGGGGTGAAGCCCAGCCGCTGGTACACCTTCACCGCGGGGCGGTTGTCCGACTCGACGTACAGCATTACCTCGGTCATGCCCCGCTCGTCGCGCAGGTAGCGCAGGCCGGCCAGGGTGAGCGCCCCGCCGAGCTTTCGGCCCTGCGCCGCCGGATCCACCCCGAGCACGTAAACCTCCCCGATCGGGCCGCCACCCTTCGCGCCGTCCGGGTGCACCTTGGTCCAGTGGTAGCCGAGCAGGCGGTCCGGGTCGTCGGCCTCTACCGCGAGCAGGAACCCCGCCGCGTCGAACCACGGCTTGGCCTCGCGCGTCTTGACCTGCTCGATGTCCCAGCCACCCTGCTCCGGGTGCCAGGAGAACGCCGCGTTGTTCACCCGCAGGAACTCCGGCTCGTCCCGGCCCACCTCGAAGGCGCGCAGCCGCACATCGTCGGCGAACTCGGCGTCCGGCAGCGGCTCGCGCAGGCTCAGGTGCATCTGCAGCAGCGTGCGAACCTGGCGGAAACCCAACGTGGCGGCCAGCGCGAGGGCGCCGGGGTGCTCGCCGTGCGCCCAGATCCGCAGCGGGCCACCGGACGCACGCTCCAGCAGCGCGCGGACCAGCGCGGCGCCCAGGCCGTGGCGGCGTGCCGCCGGGAGCACCGCCAGCTCAGCCACCGCCTCGGCCGGGTCGGCGGAATCCAGGTACCCGTAGCCGACCAAATGCCCAGCCGGGTCCCGGGCGAGCAGATGCGCCGCGTGCGGACCGAGCTGCCCGCGCAGGTGTATCAGCACATTCTCAGAAACCGGCGCGGTATGGTCGGCGGTGGTGGCCTCCTCGACCAGCGCGAGCACCTCGTCAGCCACCCCGCCGTCCAGGGCGGAGCTCCACGCCAGCGCGCTCTCAACAGCCGTCACGATCGCCGAGGCTACCCGCGCCAGCCGGCCCCCGCGTCGCGTTCGGTGGACCGGCCGGGGGTGCCCAGGCCGTTGGCCAGCCCGGTGCCGAGGCCGGTAGCCAGGTCCGCCTCCACGTCGGCGTCGGTGGCCACCCCGTTGGTGGTTTCGGTACCGATCAGCCCGGTGTCCGCGGCCTCCGTGGTGTCCCGCCGCTCGCCCAGCCCGGCGCGCCCCGGCCGGACGAACTTGTAGCCGACGTTGCGCACCGTGCCGATCAGCTGCTCGTGCTCGGGGCCGAGCTTGGCGCGCAGCCGCCGGACGTGCACGTCCACCGTGCGGGTGCCGCCGAAGAAGTCGTAACCCCACACCTCCTGCAGCAGCTGAGCCCGGGTGAACACCCGGCCGGCATGCTGCGCGAGGTATTTGAGCAGCTCAAACTCCTTGTAGGTGAGCTCAAGTGCCCGCCCACGCAGCCGCGCGGTGTAGGTCGCCTCGTCGATGATCAGCTCGCCGAGCACCAGCGCGCCGCCGCCCGCCTGGGTGTCCGCACCCGGTCGGGTTTTCAGCAAGCGGAGCCTGGCGTCGATCTCCGCGGGGCCGGCGGAGGGCAGCAAGATGTCGTCCACCGCCCATTCCGACGACACGGCGACCAGGCCGCCTTCGGTAAGTACGGCGACCACCGGCACTTCCATTCCGGTGGTGCCGAGCAGTCGGCAAAGCCCGCGCGCAGCCACTAAGTCCGCGCGCGCGTCGACCAGCACCGCGTCGTGCGGACCAGCGTCGAGCAGCGCGGCTACCTCGGGTGCGGCGGTGCGCACCCCGTGTGGCAGCAACGACAATGCCGGCAGCACCGACTCGGGGCTCGGGTCGGCGGTGAGCAGCAGCAACTCCATGTTGCCTCCTCCCGTCTCCGGACCCGGGTGTCCCTGAAATTCCGGTAACAGGGAGGATACCGGGGTGAGCACCAGGCGAAACCCGCGCGCGTCGCAGTTCACGCCGTTACTTGTTATGGCGGGCTACCGGCCGCGGGTTATTTCAGTGGTGCCGATGACCCCCACGACGGTTCTGAGCCCGGTTCCGCCGCCTGTTGGAGATCCTGGATGAAGCGAATCGTGATCGGTCTGATCGTGGCGATCGTGCTGCTGGTCGCCATTGACTTTGCCGCCGCGTCCGCCGCGGAGTACCAGGTGTCCAGCCGGGTACGCGAGCAGCTCGCCCTCCCGGACGACCCGGCCGTGAAGATCAACGGGTTTCCGTTCCTGGCCCAGGCGTTGGCCGGTGACTACCGAAGGGTGGACGTCTCGGCCGACCGGCTCACCGTCGGATCGATGCACGAGGTCGGGGTACGCGCCGAGCTCTACCACGTGCGGGTGCCCTTCAGCCAGATCCTCAGCGGATCCCCGGGTATCTCGGTGGAGGACGCCCAGGGCTCGCTGCTGATCACCAGGGACGACCTGATCAAGCAACTGCCCGGGGTGACCAAGCTAACTATCGGCCCGGTCGACTACGGCGCGCTGGATGCCGCGGTCGCCGACTCGGCCAACGCGGCACCGGGCTCCTCGGTCACCGGGATCAGCCCGGACGACGCGGTTCGGCTGGTGGCCACCACGAACGTGCTGGGTCAGCAGGTGGACGTCTCGGTGATCGCCATGCTGCAGCTGGCCGGCCGGCAGATTCAGATCAGCCCCCGGGATATCCGGGTCGGTTCCGGGCCGCAGGCCGCCCGGCTGCCCCAGGTGGTGCAGACCGGTCTGCGCGGACTGTTCACCGTGCGCATCGACCCCGGCGCGTTGCCGTTCTCAGTCACGCCGACCTCACTGCGCGCGGTGGACAACGCGCTGCAGATCTCCGGAGTGGCACACGACCTGGTCATTAGCCCTGGTGCCAGCTCGGCGGGCGCGGCGAACTGAATCGTCCCGGCTGGGATCTTCTCCCCGATCGAAGGCCCCTAAATCCGGTTCGCTCAGTTACCCTGGGCGCCGTGTATTGGCCGCTGACCAGACGACGCGCAGTCGACCTGTGCCGCGTCGGCAGCTGCCTGTGTCAGGTCCGCTGAGCGCGGACGGCGTTTTGTTCGGCGGGAGCTACCCGCATCGAGCCACTCCGTCCGACTAGGGCTGCAACCCATCCCTCGCCTCAGGAGGCCCTGCCATGCCGCATTTTCCCGCGCGCGGACCGACGCCGTCGCCCGCCGCGCGCGCTGACCCGCCCGCCGACCGGCGGGGTGACCGGTTCGCTGCCGGACTCACCGCGCTGGTCATGATCGGGGTGCTGGTCACCTCGAGCGAAGCGCTGTTCGCCGCGCAGGCCGTGGTGTTCGCGCTCGGCGCGTTCGTCGGCCCCCGGTACGCGCCCTATCCGGCGCTGTACCGGGCGGTGGTCGCGCCCCGGCTCGCCGCGCTGGACCGGGTTCGGCGGTTCCGGTTTGGCGCGCCGAATCCGGGGCCGGCCGCTCCGGTTCGGGGTGCGCACGCGCTGGGGTTCACCCTGGCCGTGCTCGGCTCGATCGGCTACCTGACCGGGCTGGCCAGCCTCGGGATGGTCGCCGCCTGGCTCGTATTGGCCGCCGCGGTAACGAACGCCGCCGTCGGCTTCTCCGTGGGTCAGCCGCTCTACCAGGTGTTTCTCCGTCTCAACCACCGTCCGTCACATCCAGATACACAGCAGGGAGCAATCGCATGAGCCGCCAGGATGTCCTGGTCACCGCTGACTGGGCCGAGCAGAATCTCGACACCGACGGGGTGGTGTTCGTTGAGGTTGATGAGGACACCACCGCCTACGACGGCGGACACCTCCCGGGTGCAGTGAAGATCAACTGGAAGACCGAGCTGCAGGACCAGGTGGTCCGCGACTTCGTGGACAAGGGCCAGTTCGAGAAGCTGCTGTCCGAGAAGGGCATCGGCAACGACGACACCGTGGTGCTCTACGGCGGCAACAACAACTGGTTCGCCGCCTACGCCTACTGGTACTTCAAGCTGTACGGGCACGACAAGGTGCAGCTGCTGGACGGCGGGCGCAAGAAGTGGGAGCTGGACGGCCGCACCCTGACCAAGGACGAGCCGACCCGCCAGCAGACCAGCTACACCGCCAAGGAGCCGGACCTCTCGATCCGCGCCTTCCGGCAGGAGACGATCGACGCCATCGGGGTGAAGAACCTGGTCGACGTGCGCTCGCCGGATGAGTTCTCCGGCAAGATCCTGGCGCCGGCGCACCTGCCGCAGGAGCAGGCGCAGCGGCCGGGCCACATCCCCAGCGCGATCAACGTGCCGTGGAGCAAAGCGGCCAACGAGGACGGCACCTTCAAGTCCGACTCGGACCTCGAGGAGCTCTACACCGGGGCCGGGCTGGACGGCTCCAAGCCGACCATCGCCTACTGCCGCATCGGCGAGCGCAGCAGCCACACCTGGTTCGTGCTGCACGAGCTGCTCGGCCAGGCCGACGTGAAGAACTACGACGGAAGCTGGACCGAGTACGGCTCGCTGGTCGGCGCGCCGATCGAGCTCGGGGACGGTTCCTGATGTGCGGCGCGCCTGACCAGGCGCAGGAGCTGCCGCCGGGCACCGACCTGACCAAGGAGACTGTGCTGGTGGGCCGGGTAGTGGCCGACTCGCAGCCGGTCGGCGGTGCGTTCGTCCGGCTGCTGGACGGCGGTGGGGAGTTCACCGCCGAGGTGGTTTCCTCGGCATCGGGCGACTTCCGGTTCTTCGCCGGCCCGGGTACCTGGACGGTGCGTGCACTGTCCCGGGTGGGGAACGGGGAGACCCAGCTGACCGCGTCCGGCCCAGGCCTGCACCGGGCTGAGGTCAGCGTCGGCTGAGCAGTTTGTTTGCGGTGAGCGCCGCCCCGGTACCGGTCTCGGTACCGGGGCGGTCTGCATCTCGGTTTTTCCGGCGGCTCGGTCGAGGTGGGGCTGTTCGCCTTGAGCTCGGCCACGGCGATGCGGTTGGCCAGCGGCGCCTCCCGCTGAGCGCGTGTGCGGGTGTGCGGGTGTGAACGGTTTCCCCGGAACGGCCGTCGGGTGGCCGGGTTGACCCCTATGGTTGCCGACTATGACGGGGGAAGTGGGTCTTGGTCAGCGGGTGCTGTCCGGGGCGCGGTCGCCTCAGGAGCAGGCTCTGGCCGGATCGTTGGACGCCCTGGGGTTGCAGGTGAACAGGGACAACGTGCTCCAGGTGCGCAACGCGCTCAAGGCTGAGTCAGTCCGGCTCGGCAGATTGATGCGAATGCACGGACCGATGCTGCACCTCGGGGAATGCGGCCCCGATCCCATATCCGCGCCGGCTGCCGGCCTCTTCAATCGCAAGGTTGAAGCGCTCGCGGGCCAGTGCAATAGCTATGTGGAGTCGCTGCGCGAGGCCGCGAACCTACTAGAAGGTACCGCTCGGTCCTACGGCTACAACGAGGAGCAGATCCAGGCGTCATTCGATGCTTTCCGGCCGAACCAGCTCGACAGCCCGACCGAGGGGCCGGGGTGACCGATCGGTGCACGCGACGCCTGGCCGCTTCGGCTAGCGCAGTCCTCCTGATAGCGATAGCCGGTTGCGGGCCCGCCGCGCGGCCCGCAGAGTCGGTCCCGGCGCCTGACGCCCCGGCGTCCCCACAGACCACATCACCGCTTCCGCCCCGGCCGGCGGAGCTAAAGCTGGACGGCGTCGATCCTTGCGCATTGCTTACCGCCGCGCAGCAGAGTCAGCTTGGCGTAGAGCAGGCCGGGCGGGATGACAGTAGCGATGAGCTGGCCAGCCGGGCGTGCCAGTGGGACAACAACGGCGGCAAACCGGACAACGGCTGGGTGGTTCGGCTGATCGTCAAGCGAGGCGCGGACTACGCCCTGGGCAGTACGTCGGGTGTACAGGTCGTGCAGGTCGATGGTTTCTCGGCCGTGCAGACGGCTGCCCCGTACCAAGATCCAAAGGCCAACTGCGTGCTGGTGGTCGATGTCGCCCAGGGCCAGAGCCTCGGTGTGCAGTACTTGAACCTCGCCGGTGACTACCCAGGGATCAGTCATGAAGTGGCCTGCCAACTTGACCGGCGGGCCGCTGAGTTCATGGTCCAGAACTTGCGCGTGTTGGCGCGCTGAGCAGCCGAGGGGGAGGCATGGCCGGCGACATACCGCACGTCAACTGGGCGGCCTACTCGCTCCGGGGCAAGTACCAAATGATGCACGAGGGTCCGGGTGGCGAGGCGGTGGTGCCGGCGGCCCGCACCCTCGGTGTGTTGGCTCCGGAGTTCGGCGCGTCCAGCGACAACATCCAGGCCGCGCTGCGTGGCACCGGTGTGGAGTGGCAGGGCAAGGCGGCCACGGCTTTCACCGGCACGATGCGCCAGGCGGCTCAGTGGGCGCAGCGGAGCAGCCAGGCCAGCAAGGCCGGCGCCGACCAGGTGCAGGGTTACGGCAGCTCCTACGACGCCACCCGGAGCAAGATCCCGTCTCCGGTGGAGATCGGTGAGAACA